>CAYVGI010000114.1:0-16482 GCA_964451095.1 uncultured Anaerolineaceae bacterium | reverse complement strand
ACGCCCCATTCCCGAACATTTCCGACCAAACCTTTGTTCAGTGTCCGGTGGCTAGCTGTCCTTTGAGTAAAGACCATGGCATTAATAGGGAAACGCGGGGAGGATGCAATTCTCCCCACGTTGAAATACGAGTACAGTTGCGAGTAGGTTTATGCCACCGTTGGCAGGAGTGCCTGGAACAGTGTGATTACAGCGCAACCAACTTGATGAGCGCAATTGCACGGCAATCTCCACCGGACGTACGCGTCTACATTACCAACCGCCGGGCATATCACTACCTTTTGCGCGTGCGGGGTGTTGGCGGCGGTTACGAGTTTGCCTGCTCCCACGCAGCACGTGCTTCTGGCGTAGTCGGGTCGAAGTCAGGGTAGATACGCTTGCTCAGTTCACGCAGGTCTGCCCACAGGTCAGAAGGCGACGGACGCCCCCAGTACCAGTACCCGCAGTAAATCTTCTCGATAATGAGACCGGGAGCCAGAATCACCGTGTAGGGCACCAGCGGCTTATGCGTTTGGTCGGTGTATTCATCAATGTCCAGCGTTTCCTTCACCTCTCCCTTTTCATCGCTCAGGAAGGGCCACTTTGCACCAACCATGATACGGTGGGAACCTGCATCGTGAATGTTGTTGGCGGTGATCGTCACGATGTTTGTAAACGCAACCCCAGCCCACGGCATAAACTCACGCGCCATCGTGGTCAGGTGCTGGCTTTCCCTGGGGCAGTGCTTACCCCGGCTGATGAAGACAACCAGTGGCATACCATCCTGGAGTTCGCTGAGCTTGCGCATGTCGTGGTTCTGGTCGGGCAGTTCAAAGTCTGGGAATGCGGCACCGGGCACAAATTTTGAATCCATGATTTTCTCCTTTGTTGGAATGAGATGTTGGAATGAAAAAAGGGCAAGTGGTACCCGCCCTATGATGGTGCTGCTGGCTATTCCGGGCGGATGCCCTTGATGTTTAGGCGAATGCGATAGACGCTGGTGAGTGCACAGATGTAGAGTGTTTTGCCGTCAGCGTCGCCGAAGGCGATGTTGTGTGGGTCTTCGGGCAGCTTTAGCAAGCCCAGGAATGTGCCTTCGGGCGATAGAATCCATAGACCGCCAGGACCGCACACGTAGACGTTACCCTCAACATCCACCTTAATTCCGTCGATGGCGTCTTCGCCGTCGGCGTCAGTCATATCGTAGAAGGTTTCGCCCGTGCCTGTGCTGCCATCCTCATTAACCGGATAGCGCATCACTGCCTTGTGGTTCATGTCCCAATCGCCCACGTACAAGTATTTTTCGTCCGGCGAGAAGGCAAGCCCATTTGGTCCGCTCAGTTCATCCGTCACAAGCCCAACTTTGCCCGGCTCCGTGACGTAATACACACCGCTAAATTCGGTTTCCTTTGTCGGGTCATCGAACACGCCTGGCAGACCAAACGGTGGGTCTGTGAGGTAAAGCGTGCCGTCACTGCGATAGACGAGGTCATTGGGGCTGTTAAAGCGCTGCCCGTTGTAGCTGTCCGCCATGACGGTTGTGTTGCCGCGCGGGTTGACGCGGATGACGCGGCGGTTACCGTGCTGGCAGAGGGTGAGCAAACCGTCCGGGCTGAAGGTTAACCCGTTACTGCCCGGTTGGTGGTAGCGCCCGATGTCTGTGCCAGTATAGCCGCTTTTTGACCGAAAAACTTCTACCTTCCCGATAGGCAGCCAGCGGTAAATCGCGTTCGTGTTCGGGGAGCTAAACAGCAGGAAATTGCCCTTCACATCCCACACGGGTCCCTCGGTGAAGTCAAAGCCCGTTGCGACCTGCTCCAGTTTGGCATCTGCGGGGAGGACGGCATCTAAGCCATCGTCGTTGCGAACAACCGTCATCTCCGCATCCCATGCTGCGTTCGCACGGTCGGCGGCGTAAAAATCGAGCGATGCGGTACGCACCCAGATGTAATTACGCGGCGCGGCGGAGATCGGACCGTTGATGCCGAACACCGCAATCTGGAATGTTTCGCCCGGTTTCGCATCCGTTGTAAGGACAACGCGGTTCGGCGCGTTGAAGCCCTCCACAACCTGCCCGCCCGTTTGCCCAAGCGTGAGCGGCATTTCGCCGTTGACCCACACTTCGGCGTAGTCGTCTACAACGATTTCAAAAATTACGGTGGAGCCTGTTACATCGAAGTCCGCGACTTTCTCAGGCAGTGTCACTTTGATGCGATACCAGTTAAAGCAAACCTGTTCGGTGCTCAGGCGCTTTTCGGTGTCCGCCGGGGCAAGTGCCTGCCACCCGCTGTCGTCAAAGTCTGCCGCCTGTGCGTGCGGCTGTACTTCGTAGGTACGGTTTGGCTCGCCGGATGGTCCGAGGTCTTCGCCAACGGTTACAAAGTCAACTTCTTCTATGGTGGTATCGCTGTAGCGCCATTCACCGCTGACCATCGCCACGCCTGCATCCGATTTCAGATCAATCATGGCATCTGGTCGTCCGGGGAGCAGTTCCGGCGGTCCGGGTATGTTGTGTGCGTTCATGCTGTGTTTTCTCCCTGTGAGTATGCGGTGGGGGGTGTGGCACAGCCTGCCCCCCACAGTAAGTTAGTCCAGTACCTTGACGACGTAGTACAGGAACGGATCGCTGACTTGGGTGAAGTGGTGAGAAACGCCATCGGGGATGATGATGATGTCGCCCTCTTTGAGCTCGTGCGTAACGCCATTGGTGGAGTTTTCGCCGCGAATTTCGCCTGTGCCAGTGATCTCGGGGTTATTGACGGTGCCGCCTGTGACAACGGTCGCGGTTCCTTGCTGGATGTACATGATGTCGGTGTCGCGGGCGTGCCACTCTGCTACGCCAGCAGCATTGCGGCGTCCGGCGTCCACGATGTAGTTGTCTGTGACGACCATAAAGCCGCCAACCTCGAACTTCGCGTTCACGTCTGCCGCCGGGATGTAAGTTGCGGCGGCGTTGACATCGAGGCTGAAGTTCTCGGCAACCTTCGCGCCGATTTCCGCGAGTTCGCTGTCCTCTGGGGCGCTGCTAGCGCCGCTCACGCCAACTGCACCAATAACCTGCCCGTCGAACACGATCGGGATGCCACCCTGTAGCGGTACGCCCCCCGCAAGGTGCAGCGCACTCGGGCGACCCCCCGCTGCCTGATCTTCAAAGTCTTTGCTTGGACGGCGGAAGATGGCGGCAGTACGTGCCTTGTCCCGTGCAACGTTCACACTGGCAACCTGTGCGTCGTCTGGTCGCCACTGGTAAACCAGTTCGCCGCCAGCATCGACCACGCTGATAACTGGATCCACCCCGCGTGACTTTGCCACTGCTGCTGCCGTCTGCGCAGCGATTCGTGCCCCGGCAAAGCCCAGTGCGTAGACTTCCTCGGTTTCAAACTCTGCTTTGCTGCCTGCGATGGATACTGCTTCGTCTTCGTCGGGAGTTTCGCCGCTGGTGCCGATAGCGCCGACGACCTGACCATCAACGACGAGGGGAATACCGCCAGTGAGGGCAGCACCGCCGTGCAGTGCCAGCGCACCGAGGCGACCGTCTGTGACCTGTTCTTCCAGCACGCGGCTGGGACGCACAAAAATCGCAGCGGTGCGTGCCTTGTCGATGCCAACCTGTGTGCTTGCTGCCTGTGTACCGGGTAGGCGCTTTACGTTCATAGCAATGCCAGCTTCATCAACGATGGCAATGACAACGCGGTAGCCTTTTTCTAGTGCGAATGCCTCGGCAGCTTGCATGACGCTGGCGGCACCGGCAATGGTAAGGACTCTCCTCTTATATACTGTTGGTGTTGGCATGGGGTTCTCTTTCTCAGTCATGTATGTTGAATGGCAGGGTAAGCAAGTTAAGATGCCGGAAGCATAGCCCCGGTGACTTGCAGTGTTGCAGCGTAGATGGCGGTGTCATTGGTGATGAACAGGACGTTGTTAGACGCTCCGCCGAAGGTGAAGTTCACTGCCCCCGGCACTTGAATTTCGCCAATCAAGTCACCGGAGGGGTTGAAAACCTGTACACCGCTTAACGACGAGCAGTAAACATTGCCGGCGTTATCGCACTTCATGCCATCCGGGAAGCCAGGGGCAATGACCGCGCACAGCCGTTGATTGCGCAGGTGGTTTCCGTCCATCACATCAAAGGCAAGAATGTGATGAGGACCGCTGGCGTAGGTGTCTGGGTAGATGTTGGCACCACTATCGTTGATGTAGAGGGTGTTTTCATCTGGAGAAAAGGCAAGACCGTTCGGGCGGGTAAATCTGTCTGCGACGATGTGAGTTTGCTGCGTGTGGGGGTTGTGGCAGTACACATAACTCCCCAGCATCGGCTCTGGGCGAAAGCCCTGTATATGACCATATGCAGGGTCGGTGAACCAGATTGTCCCGTCACTTTTGACTACTACATCGTTCGGGGAGTTAAAGCGCAGCCCCCGCCACCCGTCCACCACCGTTTCAACATCGCCTGTTTCCAGGTTCATTCGGCTGATTTGGGCATGGTCAGACCGCGTCCCCTGCTCGCAGATGAGCAGCCCACCGCTCTGGTCAAGGATCATGCCGTTTGCCATGTTCGCATCTGCGCGGACGGTGGTTATGGCGCTGGCAGGCAACGGGAACTGCCCACCCTGAAGGGCAACGCGTCGGACGGCGACTCGAGGTGTCCCGGCAACTGGCATATCTGTCCTTTGCGGTAAACTCGTGAAGTAGAGTGCATCTTCGTTAGCGATGTATACCGGACCCTCGTGCGCATCGGTGTCCACAACTTTGACCAAATGTGGATTTCCGCCTATCAGGTGGTTGAATGCGTCCCTGTGTAAAATGAAGTGCTGCTGCTCACTGCTATTCATCATTTTGTTCCTGTGTTGCGCCACATCTCACTCTGTAGCATGGGCGGGTAGGCACATCTACTACATAATCGTTCTCAACTATACTCAACCAAGCAGTTCTCGGCGTCAGGCGAACGGCTTATTAGTTCAATCGTCTGAATGGACTACGAGACCATCCATAACTGGAACAGAGGTGCGGTGTCTTTAAAGGTGGGAGCCAGCGGCTGCGGCGCACAACCGCATAGCGCAGTGTGACACCCAGAATAAAGTAGACAGAGAGGATCGTGCCGCGCAAGGTCCCACTGACCTTGGATTTGCTAGACCATCGCTTGCGATGATGAATGGGAACTTGCAGAATGCGGCAGTTCCTGCGCGCTGCCTTAACCATCATCTCAGTGGGACAGCCGAATGTCATCTCTTGCACATCGAAGGCAATCACATGTTCGCGCCATATTGCCCGAAAGGGTCAAGGGTCATCCTGATCAAGCCTGTACAGCAGCCGCATGATGTTCGCCACAAATTGATTGCTTAAGCCGCTGATGTGGTGGCGTTCGGGGCGTTCTATGCGTGGAACCTTGTTATCGTCTGGCGGGTGCGCGAACCATTAGAACCAGTTCGAGCATTAGCACGCATCATAGGCTTTTACCTATTGGTGGCAGCGCTGTGGTTCCATGCATGGTATGTGCTGTGGTGGTTTGTGCTCATCGCGCTAATTGAGGACACGCCCACACGACGGTTAGCGCTTGTGTTTAGCTACTGGGTGAGGTGGCAGTCCTTTTTGTATACCTACTTTGACTTGGAGACTAAGGCGGGTGACCGTGACCCGTGGCTGGATTTCTTCCCTGTGGGGCTATACATGGGGATCGCGTGGACATACGTTGGCGTCTATGTTGCAGGGTGGGTATGGAACGCCTACCGAGCAAACGCAGATGATCGCTCAATCGGGGCGCAGTTGCGGGCGTTACGAGAAGCGGCGGGGCTGTTGGCATCGGCTTTGAGTGATGCCATTGCGCTGCCATACGACCGACTGGTGCAGTACGAGCGTGGTGTGCGCTCGCTCGTCATCGCTGATGGTCGCCGCATTGCCGAGTATTTGGGGCGGGACGTGTCGGAGTGGCGGCTTAAAGACCCGGATGGAATGTCGTAGTTCCATGCTTTGCCATGCCGATGGTCACTCATCCCAGCGGGCGGGTTGCAATTGTATCTGTGCGAAGACATCGGGCAGGTGTTCGCTCAGCAAACGATCAATTTGAAAGGCGCGGGGTGTGCTGGCGAGCGGTCGGCGGGCGTGGATGCGGTCGTTCTCCCAATAACGGTTCCAGTCCTGTGTCTCCGTAATGAACATTGAGGCGTAATTCGCCGCTTTTGCCTGCGGATACGCCGCCTCGACCTCCAGGCAGCCGTTCAGGCAAATGTCCACGTAGGATTGCACGATTGGATAACGCGGCGTTGGCACCACGCGCATGTCATCGGGCACAGTGTATATCCACAGCCGTGCTGCTGCGGGCAGTGACTCGCTGCCATCTAGCATCACAACGTCTTGTGCCGGGATGTTTTCCCGTGTGTAGCGTGCCTCGCGCTTATCGAGTTCGGCAAGCTCTGTCGAGGTAACAGGATAGACCACGCCATTGCAGCGCGTGCCCTGCCGCACCTGCACGGCGAGAAAGCAGGTGCTAAACCCAATCGGGTTGCCATGGATCCACCAGCCCCGCGCCACGTTGTGCACGATAACAGGTGCCGCGAAGTGTGCACCTGGATTGGTGCGGGTGCGCGAAGTGCGATCAATGAGGGAGCCGTAGCCGAAAACATAATCTTGAGGTTCTGTCATGGGATATTCATTGGCATTTGTGTGCAATTCGCGTCATAGTGTAGCCACATTGATGCCAACATGACAAACGAGTGCGATGACATCTATCCTCTACAGTTCCGTTCGCTCTCCACACTGCCTCAAAACAGCGATGTTTTTACAGGAAAAAGGGATCTCGTTCGACCGCGTAGAGGTTGACCTGCCCGCAAAAGAGCAGAAAACACCAGAATATCTTGCCATCAACCCGCTGGGGTTGGTTCCCACCTACCAAGACGATTACGGACCCCACCCCGATTCTTTGTTTATTATGCACTACCTAGAATGGCGCTATCCGAGTCCCAGGTTGTTCCCGGGGCGGGACGCACTGAAAAACACGCTGGGCTGGATCGCGCGCAGCAGCAGTGACTATCGCAACGTGAGCCATGACCTCTATTGGCAGCTCATCCAGCCACCTGCCGATGGCACCGATACCGCCCGCGTTGACGAGTTAATGACAACTGGGTGGGCACTGTTGCAAGAATTAGAAGATCAACTGGGCGAAAGTGATTACCTGTTCGGCGCGTTTGGCGTCGGGGATATTGCGTTCATCCCGTGGGTGCACGGCTACCGACGGTTCGAGGGGCTGCTGACGGCGGAGCGTTTTCCACGGGTGGATGCGTGGGTGGATCGCGTTAGCAGTCGCCCGTCCTTCGTAGACAATTACCAGCAGGTGGGTGTCCGTTTGCGACGACATCGTAAGAACCTGACGCGATGCGACTTCCGAGACGTATATCACTTTTCTCACTGACCAGGAACCTATGCTGTGCCTGAAATACTCGTTCGCAGGCTGTTTCACTCCATTTTTGTCTTGCTCGGTGTATCCATCATCGTGTTTTCGCTGGTGCGCATCTCCGGCGACCCGACCGCATTACTGCTCCCGATTGATGCGACCGAGGAAGACGAGGCAAACCTGCGTGCGGCGTTAGGCTTAGGAGACCCACTCCCGATTCAATACTTTAATTTCGTCTCGCGGGCACTGGTGGGGAACTTCGGCACCTCCATTCGCCATCGGCAACCCGCAATGAGCATGGTGGTGGAACGGCTTCCAGCGACCTTTCAGCTTGCTGCGACCTCGTTTGCCATTGCGCTAGGCATTGCTATACCGCTTGGCATTCTCTCTGCGCTGTACCCGAACTCTGTTATCGACCGCCTGAGCGTGCTTATGGCGCTGGTCGGGCAGGCAGTGCCAACGTTCCTGTTAGGTATATTGTTGATTCTCTTTGTCGCCGTGCAACTGGACTGGCTGCCGGCAAGTGGACGTGGTGGACCAGAGCATCTGATTTTGCCATCGATCACGCTGGGAACCTACTCCGCTGCCATAATCAATCGGCTTTTGCGCTCTAGCCTGTTGGAGACCATGAACGAGGACTACATCCGCACTGTGCGTGCGAAAGGCTTTGGCAACAGTTATGTCGTGTTACAGCACGCGCTGCGCAATGCCGCCATTCCAGTCGTGACGGTGATGGGGCTGCAACTGGGCAACCTGAGAGCCAATCGGTACGGGTGCGTACGTGTTTGTTGAGTGGGTACGTGACGAGAGCCTCGTTCTGGAGGCAAACCCGGACCACTGGCGCGGCGTGCCAGAAATCCAGAATGTTACCTTCCGCCCGATCCCGGAAACCTCTACTCGTGTTGCTGCACTGCAATCCGGCGATGTGGACATCATCACCAACGTGCCTGCATTCCGCCAGGAAGAAATCGCCAGTGATGAGATCGACATCCGCGTAACACCGAGCACCTTCTTCCAGTACGTGGCGCTGGACGGCACCAAGAACGAAGCGCTCGCAGATGTTCGTGTACGCCAGGCACTTCAGTATGCGACTAACGTAGACGAAATTGTCGAATTCCTGTTCGAAGGTTCTGCGGCAAAGATTGCAGTTCCGCTGGCATTTGGCACCTTTGGTCTGGATGAGTCCATTGAGCCGTACCCGTACGATCCCGATCTTGCCCGCGAGCTGCTTGCAGAGGCGGGTTACCCAGATGGCTTCACGCTAGTAATGGACGCGCCGACTGGACGCTACGCCCAGGATCAGGAAGTTGCCGAAGTACTTGCCGGGCAATGGGAGCAAGTTGGTATCGACGTACAGTTGAACATTAACGCCTGGCCCGACCAGCTTGCCAAGTACCGCGACGGCGATGCGCTGGCAGAAGCACACTTCATGGGCTGGGGTACCAGCACGTTCGACGCGGATGATGTGATGTTCGCCGCCTTTGCACGCCAGCCAACCAAGAACAACTACTCTAACGAGCAGGTGATGGAACTTGTTCTGCAAGCACGCACCAGCTTGGACCCAGCCGAGCGCGAGCAACTCTATGCTGAGGCACTGGCGATCATCTACGAAGAAGTGCCGTGGCTGTTCTTGTTCCAGCAGTTCGATATTTACGGTGTGGATGCATAACTATCCTGGACACCGCGCCCCGATCAGAAGATCGAAGCACGTACCATATCCCTCGCTCAGTAACCAACCCGCCGCTGAGCTAGCTTAGCAGTATCCTCATGTGGTGGCGTGTGTAGGCATAAGGTTTTGCGCACACGCCACAGAGTTTTTTGTTAAACAACAACAAAGGAAAAATAGCAAAAGGAAAAAATATGAGCATAAGGGGGTGCACTCTCGGTTGGCGTTGGCGTGATGGTGGCAAGCGGCGCTGGCGGCACCGTGGGTGCGGCGGACTGCGGACGGGTGGCGGTGATCGGCGGTGTGACGGTGGGCAGGGGCGTGGTTGTGCGGGTAAGCGTGGGTGTTGGGTTTAGCGGGCGGATGATGTCGTTGCGCATGTAGCCTTCTTCAATGCGCTGCGTGTTGGCATTCACATCAATGAGGTACCAGTCTGTATCCCCCACCTGTTCGATCACGCAGACCACATCCTGATCGTTGAACGTTTCGACCACAGCGGAGTTCACCGTGGGGGCGCGGCGCACGATGGCGCTGGGCACATCCACCAGCCAGTCTTCACACGGCGGAATTGGCGTGAACGTGGGGAACGAGGTGCGGGTGGGTATTGCCTCGGTTGCTTCGATGACCGCCTGGGTTGTTGCTACGATGACTGCCTGTGCGGTCGCACCGTCCACGCCTAGCCCGCCCGTGCGCAGGTAGGTGCGCGTGCCTAACCACAAATAGTAACTACCCATGACCAATGCCGCCGCCGTTAAGAAGATTAACCAGGGCGGCAAACCGCTCCGTCTGTTCATGGCGCGTTGTTGTTATCCCATGCCCGTCTCCGTATTGCCCGTTTTTACCAGCGCAGCGTACCTGCTGCCAAGCCCCGTTGGGTGAACGCAGGCTAGCCGTTGAGCTGATCGTGCAATGCTTTAAGGCGGCTTAACGTTCGCACACGCAGCAGCAGCAATGTC
The DNA here is from genome assembly GCA_964451095.1 of uncultured Anaerolineaceae bacterium. GTDB lineage: Bacteria > Chloroflexota > Anaerolineae > Aggregatilineales > Phototrophicaceae > DAOTTY01. Next base: position 6,494 of record CAYVGI010000114.1, on the reverse strand, counting down.
AGGTCAATCGGCTTGAACACGATGTCGTCTACGCCTGCTGCAAGCGCCTGCCGAATGTCCTCTCTTTCATTAAAGCCGGTAATCATCAGCACGGGGATGTGCTGTGTTGCCGGGTTCGCTTTGAGGGCGGCGGTGGTTTCGTAGCCACTCATGCCACCCATGCGAACGTCCATCAGCACCACATCTGGTGGCTGAGCCCGTACTTGTTCCAGCGCACTTTCGCCGCTGGGCACCGCCGCAATGCTGTACCCCTCCCGCTGGAGAAATGCGTCAATCACCTCGACATTTAGTGCATCGTCGTCCACAATGAGGATCTGTGTTTTATTGCTCATCTAAACCTGCTTTTCCAGCTTGCTCCCGTTTGATTATCATAATTTAGCACAAAAGGTGCCTGGGATGGAACCGACCTCCGCAAAGGTTCGCCTATCGTTACAACTTTGGGTCGTGTTGCTGCTGGTAGCCTGCGTCCCGAACCCGGAAGGTGCCACCCGCGACCGCACACTCACGGTCTTTGCGGCAGCATCCCTGACGGACGCGGTGACCGAAATCGGCGGCGTGTTGCAGGGGCGCACACCGGGTGTCACGGTAACTTACAACTACGCCGGGTCGTCTACACTGGCAGCACAACTGGTCGAGGGCGCACAGGCAGACGTGTTCCTGAGCGCGGACGAAGCGCAGATGCAGTCAGTACAAGAGGCAGGTTTGCTAGCAAGCGCCCCGGTCGTGTTTGCGGCGAATCGGCTTGTGGTGGCGGTACCCGCCCAGAACCCGGCGGGCATTGATGCCCTGGAAAACCTCACTGCGGACGGTATCATGATTGTCACCGCAGCGGAGGGCGTACCCATCCGTACGTATACTGAGGCAATGCTGCAGGCGCTCGTTGCGGACGGCTACGACGTGTCGGCACTGCGTGCGAATGTCGTTTCTGAGGAGACGAACGTGCGGCAGGTGGTGGCGAAGCTGGCATTGGGCGAGGCAGACGCAGCAATTGTATATGCCTCCGACGTGACGCCGCAGTTGGCAGCAGATGTGACCGCGCTGGATATCATCCCGGAGCGTGCAAACGTGACTGCTACCTACCCCGCTGCTGCGCTCAATAACGGGCAAACTGAACTGGCAGGAGACTTCATTGCGTACCTCCAAAGCGACGAAGCACAGTCCATCCTGGCGGAGTGGGGTTTCCTCACCGTCACGGAGTAAGCTGCTGCGGTTGCCACTCGATGCAGGCTGGGGAGCGCTGTTGGCGCTGCTAGCACTGTGCGCCGTGCTGTTACTGGTACTGCCGCTGGTCGCGCTGGTGTGGCGTGGGGTGCTGTTTGGGCAGGGTGTGCTGGGCACCCCCGGCATTGCGGAGGCGCTGGTGCTCAGCCTGGGCACAACGGCACTCAGCCTGGGGTTGTCTTTGGTGCTGGGCACACCATTAGCGTTTGTGCTGGCGAAGTGGCACTTCCCGCTGCGCAGTGCCGTGAACCTGCTCGTCGAACTGCCGATTGTGCTGCCGCCCGCTGTTGCCGGGCTGGCGCTGCTAATCGCGTTTGGGCGGCGGGGACTGTTCGGTGGGGCGCTGGCGGATGTGGGCGTATCGCTGCCGTTTACGACTGCCGCTGTTGTGCTCGCGCAGACCTTCGTCGCCATGCCGTTTTATGTGCGCACGGCGGTGGTCGGTTTTGGGGCAGTTCCGACCACGCTGGAAGATGCTGCCCGTGTGGACGGCGCAGACGAGCGGGCGTTGTTCTGGCGCATTACGCTGCCGCTGGCGGGCAGGGCGCTGCTGGCAGGGGCGGTGTTATGCTGGGCGCGGGCGCTGGGCGAGTTCGGCGCGACACTGATTTTTGCGGGCAGCCTGCGCGGGCGCACACAAACCATGCCGCTGCTCATCTATAGTGTGCTGGAGCGGGACGTGAATGCGGCGGTTGCCACCGGGGGGATGCTGCTGCTGGGCGCGTTGATGGCATTGGCGCTCTCGCGCTGGCTTATGGGTTGGCGGACGGATGCATCGGCAGTTCAACCGTAACCGTTGTGCCGACGTTCTCCTCGCTGTTGATGTGAAGCGTGCCGTTGTGTGCCGCAACGATGTTGCGTGCGATGACCAGCCCCAGCCCAGTGCCGCCGATAGTCCCCACGTTGCTGCCCCGGTAGAACGGCTCGAACAGGCGCTCCAAATCGCTCGATGGGATGCCGATTCCATGGTCTTGCACAGCAATTGCGGTTTGTGTGCTCTCCTGGCGGACGCGGACGGTAATGGGGGTGGAGGGGGAACTGTACTTCGCCGCGTTAGAAAGTAAATTACGCATGATGTAGCGGAACCAGCGTGGGTCTGCATAGATAAAGCACTTGCCTGGCTCAAAATCCATCACCACATTGTGGTTGGTGCCCTCATGCGCCTCGTCGATTGCCTGCCGGATGAGCGGTTCAAGATCCATGTGCTTCAGTTCTAACGACAGGATATCCTGATCGCTGCGAACCACCATGTCAATATCCTCTAGGATGCCCACCAGCCTACGAATCTGCTGCTGGATGGTGTTCACGCGCTCTTGTCGTTTTTCTGTGGTCAGGCGTTCATGATAAAGCCCCAGCAAGTCGGTGCCTGTTTGGATAGTTGCCAGGGGGGTGCGCAACTCGTGGGAAAGCGTCATCATCAACTGCTTGCGAATTTCACTCAGCTCCCGTTCTTTCTCCAGGGCGACCTGTAGCCGCTCGCCCTCTAGCGTTGCTTGCTCTCGTCGTACGCGCTCAGAAATATCGACCACGACACAGATGATGTTGTCTGCTAGCTCGCCGCCGCGAAACACGCGCCCCCGAAAATCGAAGACGGTATCTGCGGAGATATAAAGGGTTGTCGCAATGGTTTCACCATCCATTAGTTGGCGGATGGTTGCTTCCATCTGCGGGATGTGCCGTATGTAGGGGAAGATGAGCTTGCCTACGGTGGGGTTGCCCTGTGTGAACACCTCTGGCTCCCGCGTGCCTGTAGCCAGCTTCACGTATCCGTCCATATCCAGTAAAAGCAGTACCACAGGTGCATTCGTGACTACAGAGCGATAGAGTGCCTCACTCAGTTCAAGGTCGTGGGTGCGCGTCATCAGCTCGTATTGCAGCTTGTCCTCAAAGCGCAGTAGCTCTTGCATGAACGTATTGAGGAGCTCGACATTAGGGTCGCCGAGGGGGTAGGTGCGGCGGGCGCTCAGCAGTTGGGGCAGTACATCGGGGCGGTAGTTAGCGATGACCTCCTCCAGCACGTCTAGCACACTGCCAACGACTGTTGGGTCAAAGCTCCACACTGTGTCGAACGTGCGGTGTGCTTCCCGGTCTGCCGGGCGCAGGTTGTCCAGCCCGCACAAGATGACACTGAACTCGTCTGCGAGTATTGCCACGAACCACTCCTGCCGCAGCGGGTCTTCCCCTTCCAGTTCGATTTGTATTGCTCCCAGCGTTTGGTCTGCCGGGAGGGGCTTGCCCGCGAAGATGCACACCTGCATTGCTACGTCGGCCAGTTCGCGGTACCGTTCGGTTTCGGTGCGCCAGTGGGACGATTCCTGAAAACCTGTGAACAGCATAGCAGGCATCTTGCGCTTGAGCACAAAGTCCTCTAGCGTGTGTGACAGGTGCACAAGCGTTGCCTTGGTTAAAGAAACCGTAGGAAGCTGATCTCCCAGAGTGTTTTGCAGCGCTGCAAAAATGGAGAGGGACATGTTAATAACCCAGTGCGTGTAAGAATTTGATCTGCTGGTGCGTCTCATCTACCACCATGCATATTATACAGTCTATAACACCGTGAAAAAGTAAATAATGGTACGAATAGCTAAGCAGCAAGTGAGCAGGGAGCAAAGCTTGACGCAGCACACATACGACATTGTCATTATTGGCGGTGGACAGTCCGGTTTGGTGGCAGGTTACTACCTGAACCCCCACACACGCAGCTACGTGATACTAGACGCAAACACCGAGGTCGGCGGTAGTTGGCAGCACTACTACGAAAGCCTCAAGTTGTTCTCTCCTGCACGCTGGGCAGAACTGCCGGGGCTGCCTTTCCCCGGTGACCAAACGCGCTACCCCACCCGCTACGAGGTGATCGACTATCTACGTGCGTACGCCCGTGCCCACAAACTGCCTGTGCGCAGCAACGCCCGCGTGACGCAGGTCACGCAGGCAGACGGTGGGTTCACTATCGAGACGGAAAATGGGGATGTGTACCGTGCCCGCGCTGTCATCAGTGCCAGCGGCCCGTTTAACACGCCGCACACACCGCACATCGCCGGTGTGGAGCAGTTCAGCGGGCAAACGCTGCACTCGTATCACTACCACCGTCCACAACCGTACACCGGGCAGCATGTGGTAGTCGTCGGCAGCCGAGACAGCGCCATGCAGATTAGCTATGAACTGGCGCAGGTGGCACGCGTCTCTATAGCGGTGCGGCACGACCTGAAGTTCCTGCCCAAGCGCGTGCTGGGCAAAAGCCTGTTCTGGTGGCTGCACGAAACGGGCTACGACGAACTGCCGCTGGGTCTGTTCATGGAGTTGGAGGGCAGCGAGAGGATTATTGGCAAGCAGCCCTACCAAAGCGCGTTAGCGGCAGGCAACCCCACCCCCAAACCGATGTTTACACACTTCACCCGGGGCGGTGTGGTGTGGGGCGACGGCACCCAGGAAGCAGTCGATACGGTTGTGTTTGCCACCGGCTTTAAGCCCGGGCTGGGGTATTTGGCATCGCTCGGCGCGTTGGGTTCCGACGGCAGACCGTGCCACCGTGCTGGCGTGAGTGACGGTGTGCCAGGGCTGTTCTACGTGGGGTTGTTTGGGCAGCGCTCACATGCCTCCGCTACGCTGCGCGGTGTAGATAAAGACGCCGCGTTCATTGTAGAGAAGGCGCTCGCACACCTGCAAACCGCCGCACCGCTGCCCCAGCGCAGGTTCGCCGCCGGGGACTAAATTCAGTAGTTCACGATTTTACGAAACCTCACCCCCAACCCCCTTTCTGACCGAAGCGTTTCCCTTCCTCCGTTTACGGGGTTGTCCAGTGTAGCTCGCAGCGGCATTGTGGGCGGCAAATCTGCCCTAGCCGCAAGCGACATTACTTGCCCACACAAAGCCGCCGCGCCTATAATCGGTGGCAGGACTTATCGTGCAGGGAGCAACCGCGTGGATCGCAAGTTATTTAACCGGGTGGTGGATCAGTTTGTGCCGCATGTGCCGTCGAGCATAGGTGGACGGCAAGCATTCGTTGCCGGGGCAGCGTTTGGAACCGAGTTTGTAAAGATACTTGAATACGATGGCAATGCCCGACAATTTTGCCGCCTGATGGTGAACAGCGCAATTAACTACGGCAAGGCGGACGGTGAGTTTGTGCTGGTGGCGCTGCTGCGCGAACTCAAGCGTGAGGTGGGTGAAGGGAAGCAGCGCACCATCGACGGGCTGATAGCCGAGGTGAACGCCGCGCTGGCACCCGCCGCGCCGCCACCTGAACCAGAGCCGACCCCGCCTGCGCCCGCGAAACCCGCACCGAAAGCCGACGCTGCCTCCACCGCTGGCGACCTGACGCGGGCAACGCTGGAAATTTTGCCGCCGCCGTTCGCGTGGATTGCCATACCGGGCGGCTGGGTGGCACTGGAAGGGCGGCCAGAGAAGTTCAAGGTGGAGCCGTTTTACATGGCAAAGTACCCGGTGACGACCGCCCAGTACGCCCAGTTTGTGAACGCAGGCGGCTACAACGACGAGCGCTGGTGGCCCGACGGACTGTGGCAGATCAAGAACGAAAAAGGCTGGGCACAACCGCGTTTTTGGGGGGACAGCAAGTATGCCAGGTATAACGGCCCTGACCAGCCCGTGGTGGGTGTGAGTTGGTACGAGGCGCTGGCGTTTGCTAACTGGCTGGACAATATGGTAGGTGCGACCCATGGGTCGCACCTACCCGGACGGGTGACCCTGCCCACCGAAATGCAGTGGCAGCGTGCCGCGCAGGGCGACGACGGGCGCGAATACCCCTACGGCGGCACGTTTGACGCCAACCGCGCCAACACACAAGAATCGGGCATCGGCGCGACAACGCCCGTCACGCGCTACGAAGGCGTGGGGGACAGTCCCTATAGGGTGACTGATATGAGCGGGAATGTGTGGGAGTGGTGTTTGAACACGTTTGAACCGCCGGACAATATAACCGTTGACGCAGGGGACGCCCGGCGGGTGTTGCGCGGCGGGTCGTGGGACAGCTTTCATCTCGATGCGCGCGCCGCGTCCCGCAACAACCTCTATCCAAACCTCCGTAACGACTACTTCGGTTTTCGGTTGGTGCGTGCCCCTTCTCTGTAAGGGTTTGCGGGCCGCTGGCGGGGCGGTCGGGCGCAGCCCGAAGTGCGGCGCGTAGACACTGCCGTCCCGTAGCACTAGCCCCACACCCGCGAAGCGGGTCGCGATTTTTTTTGGGGGGGGGGGGGGGCGTGGGGTGTGGCGCTAAATAGTAAATGGCCCCCGGGGAGGGGGGGGGGGTGTTGGTGGCA
>CAYVGI010000113.1:0-16699 GCA_964451095.1 uncultured Anaerolineaceae bacterium | reverse complement strand
GGTGTGCCTGAGACTCGTAGAACGCTACCACATCATCCCGCGTAATGCTTTCCACCGTCTGCGGCGTTTCCACATTGCCGTAGGGGTGCCCAGCGTAGAGTGTGCGCGAGAAGGTTCTGCTGGCGACAAAATCGGCGTTGTCCAGGCTATTTTCCAGGCTAGATGCGTTCTGCTGTACCGCCAGCGCCACCTCATCCTCGCTGAATGCCGGGCTTAGCACCATGTCTCCCATCAGTTCAAACGCAAGATCCGTCTGTTCGCGTAACCCGAACACACCCACCGTCAGCGCATCGCTGCTGGCACTGCCGCTGAGCGAACCGCCACCGCTTTCAATGGTCGTTGCCAGTTCCTGTGCAATCATGGTGGTGGTGCCGCGTGTGAGCAAGTAGCCCGTCGTCTGCGCAATCCCTGCTTTACTTGGCGGGGCAGCAGCACCACCACCGACCATATACATGTTCAATGAGATGATGGGTACCAGCGGCTGCTCTACAACAATGACTTCTAGCCCATTATCCAGCGTCGCCACGGTGTAGTCTGGCAGCGTAAACGTAGACTGTTCCAGTGGTTCAGGCGGCGTATCCTGCGCAATCACAAAATCGTACTCGATTGTCTGGGAAGGGTCATCGCTAAAGAGCGGGGCGGGCAGTTCTTCGGTTTGCTGTGCCTCGCCGGGTGCCACTTCTATGATATGTGCCCGCTCGGCCGTGAGGTATTGCGCTGCCACGCGCTGAACATCTGCCGCTGTAACTGCTTCGAATGCTGCCAGCGTGTCGTAGAACGCCAGCGGATCACCGTAGTAGTAGTTTGCCTCTTGCACAGTCAGTGCCAAAGACAGCACCGTTTCGAGCTGACGCACACGCGAACTGCGAATCTGGTTGACGGCACGCTCCAGTTCATCGGGGGTAACGCCGTCCTGCACGATGGCGTTTAGCTCACGCTCGTATGCTGCCTCCAGTCCCGCCAGGTTGCCGCCGATGTTCGGCAGCATGTACACACCAAACAGGCTCGGTCCCTGGTTACTGGAGCTAAACGCCTGCGCAACGAGTGCCTCCCCCGCATCCACGACGTTGACGCGAAGGCGGCTGCTACTGCCCTGTGCCAGGATGCGTGACAACAGTTCGATAGCGGGTGTGTCCGGGTGGTCGGCGGGCGGTGTCTGATACCCGATCATAAGCGCGGGTTGGCTTGCCAGCGGGTCGGTCATCTGGATGCGTGTTTCCGCCTCGGACTGTAGCGCGGTCAGGTCAAAGGCGGGGCGCTGCGGGATGTCCTCACCGGGCGGGATCGCCCCAAAGTAATCGTCAATGTGGTTCCGTGCCACATCAAAGTCGATGTCGCCAACAACTGCTAGCGTGGCGTTGTTTGGCACGTAAAACGTCTCGTGGAAGTCGCGCACTGTTTCCAGCGTTGCACTGTTCAGGTCGTCCAGGTCACCAATGACGGGCTTCTGGTACGGCGCGTAGTCATAGGGCAGCGTGAACAACTGTTGCAGCGCGTAGCCATAAGGCGAGTTGCCGACGCGCTCGTAGTATTCATTGAACACGATGCTGCGTTCACTTTCCAGTGCTGCCTGCGTCACTGCTAACGACGCCATGCGGTCTGCCTCCAGCCACAGGGCAAGCGGCATCTGATTGCTGGGGACTGTCTCGTAATAGAATGTAAAGTCGTTGCTGGTGAAGGCGTTAATCTGTGCGCCGCGCAATTCCAGCAGTTGGTCAAACTGACCCGTTTCCACATGGGCAGACCCCTGGAACATCACATGCTCGAACAGGTGCGCGAAGCCGTTCTTACCTTCCGGCTCATCGGCAGAGCCAACACGATACAACACACTAACCGCCACCGTCGGGGCGCTGGCATCCTGCACCAAAATGACCTCCAAGCCGTTTTCCAGCGTGTAGGTCTCCATATTCAACGCCGCTTCGTCCTGCGCAGCGACTACACCCCCACCCAACACTAGTGCCGCGAACAACACCATCCATCGTCTCATTTTATCGTCCTAGACATTTGCAATTTTTGCCCAATTTATAACAATCAAGGGTTTGGCAAAGCAGATTAATTCAACTCCGCCACGCTTTTACCCCACGCTGGGGCGCGGCGTAAACCGCCACACTTTTCATTTTTCATTCGTTTTCCGTGTCGTCGTGATGACCGCCACAATCAGCGTTTGTTCACCTTCGGGTCGAACGCGTCGCGCAGCCCGTCACCGATGATGTACAGGCACAGCACCGTCACGGTAATTAGCAGCCCCGGCGCGAAAACGAGGTGCGGCGCAAACCGCAGCAAATCCAGACCACCACTGAGCATATTGCCCCAGGATGGCACGGGCGGCTTGATGCCAAACCCCAGGAAGCTCAAGGATGACTCCGCCAAGATAATCGCGCCAATAGAGCGTGCCAGCGTAATGAGGAGCAGCGAAATAGCGTTGGGCGCAATGTGATTGAACATCAGACGCCAGTCCGAGGCACCCATTGCCCGCGCTGCTAGCACGAACTCGTGTTCGCGCAGCTTGTACGCCTCGCCACGCATGATTCGCATCTCACCCGTCCAGCCCAAAAAGGATAGCACCAACACCAGCGCCCACGGTCCCGGCGAGAGCACCGCGCTAATCATCAGCAACAGGAACAAGCGCGGCAGGCTGTTCAGCGTGGTCACAAACCAGATCAACAGGTCATCGAATGCACCGCCGTAGTAACCTGCCAGCACACCGATGCTCACACCAATGGTCATGGACAGCAGCGCTGCCGCAAACCCAATCGTGAGCGAAATGCGCCCGCCATACAGCAACCGAGCCAGATGATCGCGCCCCAGCTCATCTGTGCCGAGCAAATGCCCCTCGGTGCCAATGGGCTGGTACTTGTTGATGGGGTCGAGTGCTTCGTAGTCCACGCCCAAGGCACCAGTAATGAACGGCGCACCATAAGAGAGCGCGGCGAGCACCAGCAAAATCGCCAGCGCAACCAACGTAAGCTTGTCCCTCAAGATGCGGTAGAGCGCACGCTCGGTGAGGGTGGCACTACGCAGGCGTGTTTCTGCGCTTGTCTTTTGCAGCCGGACGACCCGCGTTCCGGTTTCAGATTGTGCTGCCATATGTGGTTGCTCCCTACAGGCGTATACGTGGGTCGAACACGGCGTATAAAATGTCGGAGATGAGGTACCCGGTTATCGTCAGCAGCGAGCCGATCACGACCGATGCCATCACCACCGGATAGTCCTGACTGGTGATAGACTGCAACAGCAAGCGTCCCACACCCGGCCAGGCAAAGATCGTCTCTATGATGACTGCGCCGCCCAGCAAACTCACGAAAACCGGTCCTAAAAATGTCGCCATCGGGATAATCGCGTTGCGCAGCGCGTGGTAAAACCACACCCGCTGACTGGCAAGCCCCTTGGCGCGGGCAGTGCGGATGTAATCACCACTGATCGTTTCCAGCATAGACGCACGCATAAAGCGCGACCATCCGCTCACCGCCCCCAACGACATCACCAGCGCGGGCAGCACAATATATTCCATGCGCTGGTACAGCGGTGGGCAGCCCCCGCGCGTCGGAGCGCAACGCCCCCCCATCGGTAACACATCCAGGTAGCGCCCAAACACCAGGATTAAGATAAATGCCAACCAGAACGCAGGTACCGCATCCCCGACGACAGCAAACACCCGCGAGGTCTGGTCAAACCAGCCATCATGGAAGCGTGCCGCCAGCACGCCAATGAGCACACCCAGCGGCAGGCTAATCACAATTACAACAATGTTCAGTTCGATTGTCGCAGGGAGAAAATCCGCAATCAGTTCAATTGGACCGCGTCGGTACACAAAAGACTCGCCAAAGTCCCCGCGCAAGATGCCCTTTCGTTCGCCGCGTGCGTCCAGCTCGCCGTCGCCGTCGGTATCGAAGCGCAACCAGTCATCGCCGATGAGCCAGCGCAGGTATTGCAGCGGCAGCGGGTCGTTGACACCCAGGCGTTCTGCCAACCGTTCTCGCTCTACCTGGCTCACGCTGGGGTCAAATGTCAGGATGGTCACGGGGTCGCCGGGGGCAAGCGCCATGATGGTATACGCAAGAATGGTAATGCCAAAAAATGTGGGGACTGCCTGCACTAAACGCCGGAGGATAAATTTCCACATGGTCTATATGCTCGAAGATAACAACCTAATAAAGGGGGGCGGCGCACCGAAGCGCCGCCCCCGTTACCGCACTGCTGCGTTTACTGTGGCGGGATGAACCAGGCATCCTGGTTCCAAACCCGGCTGACTGGCGTGGGATTGAAGCCGTTCACGTTGTTCTGCACTGCCGTGAGCGAACTGGGCACGTAGAGGTAGATGTAAGGCATCTCCTCGAAAAGCAGTTGCTGCGCCTCCGCGTAGAGTTCCGCACGGGTCTCCTGGTCACAGCCGGGCACGGTGCGTGCTTCTTCCAGCAGCTCGTTCAGGCGCTCGTTGTTAAACGATACGAAGTTGAAGCCACCGCCGGGCTGGTCAGACTCTGGACCGTAGAAGTTGCTCACGTCCGGGTCTACCGGATAACCGAGGCTCCACGCCAGCAACACCATGTCGTAGGTTTGCCCCAGCATGTTCGGGACGAGTACGCTGTTAAAGTCGACCTGTTGGAAGTCCACATCCACGCCGATCTTCGCCATCTCTGCGTCGAAGAAAAGCCCCAGTTCCTCACCGGTTGTACTGCCAGATCCACTCAACAGCGTGAAGGTGAGCGGCGACCCGGCAAAGTCCGGGTCAACTTGCTCTGCGTACAGGCAGCCATCACAGATGAGCGGCGTTTCCGGGTCGTTGTCGTCGTCAACCCAGCCCGCCTCTGCCAGCAATGCCAGCGCTGCATCAGTGTCGTACACATAGGCGATGTCTTCATCGTAGACCCACGAGTTCGGGGTGGTGTGTGTTGCTACCGGCACACCCTTGCCGTCTACAATGCCCTCGATCAATACGTCCTTATCAAACGCCTGTGCCAATGCCTGCCGCACCCGCACATCCCCGAAGATGGGGTGCAGCCCCTGGTCAATTGCCTCACCGTTCTCATCCAAACCGGGCTGCGGGTTCTCCGGGTCTGCAATGTTGAAGGCAAAGAAGTTAAAGCTGTTACCAATGAAGCGGTAGCTCTGGTAATTCGAGTCGTTTTCAATCTCGTCCTGCCGGGGACCGGGCACTGCCAGATAGGTCAGGTCGCCCGCAAGGAACCGCTCAACCGCGACGGTTGTATCGGGGATGCTCAGGTAGATGTACTCGTTCGGCACCACATAACCCGGTGCGTTGTCCGTGTAGTTCTCCATCGGCAGCAGGCTAACGCGCTCCCCCGGGCTGAACTCAGGATCGCCGAACGGACCAAACACGACCTCTGGCACACGGAACGGGTCGTCTAGCATGGCGGCGTAGTCGTCGCCATATGCTGCCTCAAACTCTGCACGCGGCACAACGCTTACATTGTTGATGTCGCTAAATGCCACGCAGTCCGGGGCGCTAAACGTCACCTGTACCGTGTAATCGTCCAACGCGACGATCTCCGCAATCTTGCCGCCTGCGGGGGTACCGTCGTCTAGCGTCTCGAACATGGACTCGCGCGGGGAATCGACCAGACCACTACGCACCACATTGGTGGAGTAGATATAATCGTGGGCGGTGATGGGCGTGCCGTCGCTCCAGAACATGTCCTCGCGCAGCGTAATCGTTACCACATCACCCGCTTCGTTGAACTCCCAGCCTGCCGCCATCGCACCGTCCTGGTTCGGTTCTTCCAGCCCGGTTTGTGGGTTAATGCCGATGATGCTGGGGTACATCAGGCTGACAATCGTACCTGTCGCGCCATCGCCATAGTAAAGCGGATTGAACGTTGAAATATCCGTCCCCGAGTTGGGTGCGACCAGCGGACTGCCGCTGCCGAAGCCGTCATCTTCCTGCGCCAACCCCGGCACTACCGCTATGATCAGCAGCAGCGCCATGAGCAGTGCCGCGCTAAATGTCTTTTTTAGTATCACGGTTCAAACTCCCAAAGTGGATTTGTGAACAAGGGAACAGCAAATATAGCGCTTAAAGGTTCTATAAAACAACTCTAACAGAGCACCCCGGCAGCAACGTTGAGCATTTCGTGAACATCCTATGTATCACTTCTCATGGTTGCTGGGGGTTAACTGCTAGGAGTTGTAGGGCGGTGCTGGCATGGCTTGCAGGCAAATGAAATTTAAAGCGCTGATGACTCCACCTTTGCGTCTGCGAACTAGGATAGGAAAACAATGTCATAGGGATAGGTGTGCAGCTTCAGTGACTGCGAACCCACGTCCAATACATCGCTCAGGTGTAAGAAGTCCTGTTCGCTAATCACGAAGATCCACGGGTCGCCGTCCTCGAAAAAGCCATCAAGGTCTAACCCCAGGTCATCGTCGCCCCCCTGTACATCGCGCTCTTGCCGCAGACCATCCCAAAAACGATGCAGGGTTTTGCTGTACCACTGGCGTACAATGCGCCGGAACAAATACGGATATACCACGGTATCGGCATAAAGCATGTTGAGTGAACTGAGCGCCACACCTTCGCGGGTGCGGTCGTGCAGCCAAACGTCGTCCTGGTCGGGGTTTTGTTGTGCGCTCTTCGCCGCTTCCATCAGCGGGATGCGAATGGCACCGGGCAGCCCCATGTAGAAAAACGGATAGACCGTGCCGCGCTCAAGCAGATAGTAGTTCGCGCTGCGGCTTACCAACTCCCCCACCGCTTTTTTATCTAGCCGGGTGCCATCCACCACCGGGGGTGCCCCGGCAAACACCCAGCCCAACGGACGCCCATTGCGCTCCACATCGTTGGTGATGACGTAACCCGGAATCGCATCGTCGAACTTATCCTCAACAACAGTGCCGTTGATGTTCGCCTGGTTGATCCAGGTATTGCGCCCCCATCGCCGCCACTTCACATCGGTGCAGCCCATAAAGTCGAGAAATGTGTGGGTGGCACGTTCACCCAGGTCTGCCGATTGCTGGTGCTTGCCTCTGTCCGGACTGTCAACTCCCCTGACCTTTGCAGCCAGATCGCGCGGCGTGGGCAGCGGTGGCGGCATGTAATGCGTTTCCAGCGCGTCAATCGCCTGCAAGCGGATCGTGACAACGCCGTCGTCTTCCTTTAATTCGCGCTCGAAGCGCTTGCGGTTGTCCGTCTGGATGGTGTCCCAGAGTGCCGGGTTGTTTGCCTTGAACTTAATCGAGTCCGCGTCCGGGGACATGCCTACAACGTAGTAAACGCCTTCGATCAGTGTGTACATGGGGGGCAGGTGCCTTTTTTGCAATAAAGCGAGTTGTCCGTAACCATCATCTCACGGGAAATCGACCAGCACAAATTCTCGGTGCAGCCGATAGTGGGTTTCGTCGTCATCGCGCACCAGCAGGCAAATGCTCTCCACCGTGACCGGGTTCGGCGGGAACAGCTCACCGAGTGCCTGTAACAGCGCATCGGGTTCGCTACCGGTGTAGGGCATCAGCAGCGTAAAGTGTGGATCCCACCCATCGAGCATATACGGCGTGTGGTAGCGCTGCACGCGGTGACGCAGCACAGGGTCGAGCGTGTCAGGCGGGCGTTCCGCGTAGCTCTGGGTGATGTTCGAGGATGTGCCAAGCGGGTTCACCCGCGCGATGAGCATGGTGTGCAGCATGAGCATGGCGGCGTTCGGGTGGTAGTGTAGGAACGCGGCATCGTAGTTGCTGCCCCAAAACGCCACCAACGGGTCAGCGGGGTTCAACTGGAATACCACATCGTTGCCGAAGCACGCGCACACGCTTGCCATCTCCGCCTCGATTTGCGGCAGCGCGTCCCACTCGAAGTAGAGTGAATACCCGGTGGTAACGTGGAAACCGTAGGTTTGCGGTCTGGCAACCCACGTCTCGTCAAATCCGGGGAGTGCTGCGCGGGTAGGGTTATCCGAAGGCAACATCTCTCCAGCACGGACATCATACCCCAGTATCGCCGACCCGCGCTGGTAGAGTTCGCTATCGGCGGGTGGAATGTAATAGACAGCAAACTTCGGCATTGGTGTCGATCTCCCTGCGGCACCGTGCCATTGTAACCCGGAACGCACCCGCGCCCAAAACATGTTAAAATGTCGTGATCTAGCTCATGATAATGGGCTATGCTGCCTATGAATGCATACTGCTACAGGCGCACGCGCCCCTGGTGGTACACCACAAAGGTATTTATGGTAGGGGCACCGTGCCCTGGGGTGTGGCAACGCCCCACCCGAAAATGATTGTTTTGATCACCTTTATGGTCAAACACTAGCAAGCAAAAACCGAAAAGACACTCCTTATGATGAAGCTTATTGATAGTCACATCCACTTTTGGAACCCCACTCAACTGCGCTACAAATGGCTGGACGATCTGCCTGCCATCAACAAACCCTGCCTACCTGCCGACCTACCGACCGCCGGGGATGACTGGCAGATGGAAAAGCTGGTTTTCGTCCAGGCAGACTGTGCCCCCAACCAGGCACTTGATGAGGTGAAGTGGGTCACGCAGCTTGCAACCGAGGACGCCCGCATACAGGGCATTGTTGCGTATGCCCCGCTGGAACGCGACGACCACGAAAAACACCTGGAAAAGCTGCTGGAGTATCCGCAGGTAAAGGGCATCCGCCGCCTGATTCAGTCCGAGGGACCGGGCTTTAGCACGAAGAAAAACTTTGTTGCGGCGGTGCGGTCGCTGCCCGCCTACGGCTACACATTTGACATCTGCGTGCTGCACCACCAACTGCCCGATGTGCTGCAACTCGTGGAATGGGCACCCGAAGTTGAGTTTGTACTTGACCACCTGGGCAAACCGGGCATCAAAGATGGCGACATTCATCGCTGGAAGGAAAACATCACGCGGCTAGCCGCGTTCGATAACGTGCGCTGCAAGTTATCTGGCATGGTAACGGAAGCAAATTTAGACCATTGGAAACCTACCGACCTGCAACCGTACATTGACCACGTTATAGAGGCGTTCGGCGTGGAGCGTGTGATGTTCGGCGGGGACTACCCCGTGCTGGAACTTGCACATACAACCTACACCGACTGGGTGCGTGTGGCAATGGATGCACTTTCCTCCCTGACGGACGAGCAGCGCCAGCAGGTATTCTACGAGAACGCCAACAAGTTCTACCGCCTATAGCTGACAGACACTGACTCCCCCACCACAGAAAGACTGCACTTACGATGAAAAACTACGTTCTTGCACACGACCTGGGCACCACTGGCAACAAAGCAACACTCTACGACCAGAACGGACAGCTAATCGGCAGCGCTTTCCACGGCTACGGTACACAGTTCCCGCACACAGGCTGGGCAGAACAAGACCCAAACGACTGGTGGGACGCGGTGTGCATCACTACCAAGCACCTGCTCAAGCAGACGAACGTCATGGGAGATGCCATTGCGTGCGTCACGTTTAGCGGGCAAATGCAAGGCTGTGTGCCACTGGACGAGCAGGCAATGCCCTTGCGCTCCGCCATTATCTGGATGGATCAGCGTGCGAAGGAACAGGCGGCGTACATGAGCGAGCGTGTGGGCGCTGCGGATGTGTACCAGATTACCGGGCATCGGCTGAGCGCGGCATATTCGCTGCACAAAATCCTATGGATACGCGACCACCAACCGGAGGTCTTCGCCAATACCCACAAGTTCATGCACGCCAAAGACGCTATGGTCGCTCGGCTGACGGGTAAATTCGTCACAGAACCATCCGATGCCAGCGGCATGAACTGCTACGACCTCGTTGGCGGTGGTTGGTCATCCCAGATTATTGACGCTGCTGAGTTCGATGTGAGCAAACTACCCGATGTGGTGCGTGCGGTGGATGTCGCGGGTGAGGTCTTGCCAAAAGTCGCGGCGGAGTTGGGGCTGCCTGCGGGCACGCCCGTTGTTGTCGGCGGCGGGGATGGCGCGTGTGCGTCTGTGGGGGCAGGCTCCGTTGAGGAAAACATCGCCTACAGCTATGTTGGGTCTTCTGCATGGATTGCAACTGCCTCCGCGCAGCCCATCTTTGATCCGCAGTATCGCACGTTTACGTTTGGGCATGTGGTGCCGGGGCTGTTCATCCCCATGGGCACGATGCAAACGGCAGGCGCTGCCTACCAGTGGATGCGTGACCAGCTTTCCCCGCTGGAAAAACAATCAGCGGAGGCGCTGGGTGTGAGCCCGTATGCGCTGATGAACGCCGTGGCAGAAGGCGCACCAGCGGGCGCGAATGGGCTGGTCTTCCTGCCGTACCTTGCCGGGGAGCGTGCCCCGCGCTGGAACCCCGACGCACGGGCAGCGTTTTTGGGGCTAACCATCCGGCACAACCGCGCAGACATGCTGCGTGCCGTGCTAGAAGGTGTTGCGCTTAACCTGCGTGTAATTCTGGATGCGTTCCGCACACAGGGCACCGATATTGAGGCAATTCGTGCAATTGGCGGCGGCATCAGCGGTCGGCTGTGGTCATCCATCATGGCAGATGTGTACGGTGTGCCGCTGCAACGCCTGCGGGTGCTGGAAGAAGCAACATCCATGGGTGCGGCAGTCATCGGTGGTGTGGGTGTGGGGCTTTACCCCGGCTTTGAGATGGCAAAGCAGATGAACGCGATTGCCGATACAATCCTGCCCAACGCCGCCAACGCGCCCGCCTACAGTGGTGCTTATGCGGTGTTCGAAGCGGCGTATGCGGCGTTAGAGCCAGTGTATGGGCAAATCGCGGAGTTGGACGCGCAGCGTTAGCGCTGGGTGGACTCAATCGGTTCGTGAGTTGCTTCTACAACGACTGTGGGGATAGTCACAACGAAGGTGCTGCCCTTGCCTAGCTCGCTGCGCACCCGTATGGAGCCGTTACAAGCGTCCAGCGCGTATTTGACAATGCTCAGCCCCATGCCTGTGCCCGGTGTGACGCCGACGTTGTCGCCCCGGTGGAATGTCTCGAATAGACGTTGTTTGTCTCCGTCGCCAATGCCAATGCCGCTGTCTGCAACGGAAACCACAACAGCTTCGCCGTGGTAGTGCCATTCAATGGCGATAGGGGTGGCGTTTGGGCTGTATTTTGCCGCGTTGGAGATTAAGTTCAGCAAAATCTGGCGCATCAGGTCTTTGTCCAACAGCAGGTAAAGTTCGCTGTCATCGCCGTTCACGGTGATTTCCCCACCGAAGTTCTGCGCAAACACCACCTCATCAACCAGGGTATGCAGCAAATTGTGCATGTTCAGCGGACCGACGCGCTGCCCGTGCCCACTCTCCTGGGACTGCTGCACAAAGCTGATGTCATCTAGCAGGTGGGTGAGGTGATGCACCTGCCCCATAATCTTTTCCAGGTGGTTGCGGCGGCGGTCTGAGGTTAGCTTCTCGTAGTATTGGGTCAGCAGGTCTGTTGATGTTTGGATGATCGCCAACGGCGTACGGAACTCATGCGAGGCAAGCGAGAGAAAGCGGGTCTTTAGCTCGCTTAGCTTCTTCTCGTTTTCCAGCGCTTTCTTGATGGTGATTTCGATGCGCTTTTGTTCAGTGACATCTTGATGATTGATAACCACGTTTGGTTTGCCGTCACTGTAGAAGCCTGTTGCCTGTAGTTGGTACCAATGCTCCCCGTTGACGGTCGTCATTTGGAAGGTGTGGGTGAAGATGGTCGCCGGGTTTGCAATAACGCGCTGTATGCCGTTTTTGACGACACTGACATCGTGCTTGTCATCTGTAACTTGCCGGCATATATCAAGATATTCCATGCCAACACCATCGACAATCAATGGCGGCATTTGGTCGTTTTGTGTGCTGCGCTTCCACTCGGCATTCACCATGATAATCGTACCGTTTTCGTCTAGCACAGCGATAGCAGACTGCTGTACATCTAGAACACCCTGTAAGAACTGTTTCGCCTCTTGCAGTTGTGTGTTGACTGCCACAAGCTCCTGTGTACGCTGTTCTACCCGTTCTTCCAGTTGTGTAGCAAACTGGCGCAGCCTATCTTCCATTGCCTTGCGCTCTGTCACATCACGGAAGAACACCGAAAGCCCGGTGTGAGATGGATACGCTTTGACTTCAAACCAGCGGTCTAACGGCGGGTAATATTCCGTGAAGGTAGCCGTTTCATCCGTTTCTACGGCGGCATGATATTGCTGGTAAAACGTAGACCCAACCGCCTCCGGGAACTCTTGCCACACAGAATGCCCGATCAGGTCAACAGCACGGCGTTGCAGCAGCTTTTCCGCCTCTCGGTTGACGTAGCTAAAGCGCCAATTCGGGTCTAGCGCAAAAAACGCATCGTGGATGCTCTCTAGCAGCGTCATAATCTCGTGGCTGCGCTCTGCTAGCTCGAACTCCAATTGTTTTTGGGCGGTCACATCCCGTGCTACTGCGTAAATTAGGTTGTCCTCAGCAACGGCAGAGTGCCAGGAAAGCCAGATGTAGGTGCCGTCAGCGCGGAGCCAACGGTTTTCAAAGTATGTGATCGCCTCACCGTCCACGAGGATGTCCAGCACGCGCTGCGTGCTCATCAGGTCTTCGGGGTGCACAAAGTTTAAAAATGTTCGGCTGAGTAGTGTTTCCTCATCGTATCCCAACATCACCTGCATGGCGCGGTTCACATGCAACAGATGCTCTCCTCGTGCGACAACCATGCCGTCCAGTGCGAGGTCAAAGAACTGCTGGGGGAAGGTGTGCTGCTCTCGCGTAATCTCACCTTCCAGTAGCTCATGCAGCGTGCAGTTTTGGCGTTGTGCTTCTGCTAGCAAGGCATCCCGCAGGTGTTTGGGTAGGGCGGATGAGGCGTTCAATAGTCCAGTGCACTTCACTCAAGTAAGCATTTAGTTTTGCAAACCTATTCGGTTATGCACTATGATAGCTCAATACACATCAATTTTCTACGATGGTATGCAGGGTGATCGCATCAAAATGGTTTCCAGGTTCACAGAAGGTCAACAGCCGCAACAACGGTGTAGAGACGTAGCGTGCTACGTCCCTACTGACGCCAATTGACCCATTGTGATATGTTGAATTCGTTTTATGCGATTGCCCTGGATGGTATGTGACTTTCTACGGCACTCCCCTTTTGCGTCAGGGTACCTGCTCGATGCGAATGTCAGTACCGAACCGTGCCGTGACGAGCGCTACATCATCCGCGTTGATTACACCATTACCGTCAATGTCGTACAGTGCGTTTTCCAGCGTGACTGCCTGCCCCAGGCGGTTGATGACCCCCACCGCATCCTCTGGCGTGACCAACCCGTCACCGTTCACATCAGCGCGGAACAGTGGTACATGGAACGCAAACACACCGTCGCCGCCGGGCACGTTGTCCATATCCCCATCCAGCAAACTACCCCCACTGTCGGTGATCTGCGCGGCAACCAGCGTGACGGTGCAAGTGTTATCGGTCGGCAAATCTGTAATGGGGTCGATGGTGCGTGTTGCCCCCTCCCCACCGATAATTGCGCTACCGGGCGTGATAACCACCCCGCTAGGCTGGCAGGTGATGCTAAACCATTCTCCAGCAGTGGTAGCGGGTTCCGTGAACACAATTTCCAGCGTTCCGTCCGGGAGCGCATCGAGTGTGCCGTCGGTGGGAACTGTGCTGGCAACCTGCAATACTGTATCGACCGTGGCAAAGCTGAACTGATACACGCCGTCCAGCGTGCCGTCGGTATCGAGCATGGTATTGGGTGTGGTGTTGCTCTGCGCTTCCGTGACGGTGCTCGTCTGCACGGCGACGATGCAGCTTGTGTTCGCGGGCAGGTCTTCAATCGGGTCTAGCGCGTAGCTGCTGCCGGAGCCGATAAGCTGGAAGGGTTGGTTCAAGCCGTTGCAGGTGATATTGATCCCGTTCTCGTCCACGATGACAGCCTCATTAAACACAAGGTTGAGCGTCGTATTTTCCGACACTCCGGTCGCATCTGCCAGCGGGTTCGTCTGTGTGATGTACGGTGGTTGGTCGTAAACGGATAGGTCGAACACCAGCCCGGCACCCACGTTTTCGCCAAGGGTGTCATCGCCGCCCGCACCACTAACCAGCAAATCACCATCCATGTCCACAGAGAAACCCAACCCCGGGTATTCACCGTTATCCCGGATGTTGGTGGTTTCCACCCATGTGTCGTCGGGTTGGCGTTCAAAGATGTAAATCGCGTCACGCTGCATCGTGAAGGACGAACTAATCGCCGCACGTTCACCGTCCAGCGCCACACTAAAGCCAAACTGGTCAAACGCTTGCCCATCGGAGGCAAGTAGCTTTGCCTGCTGCTCCCAGTTACCGTTCGTATCCCTCACAAACACGTAGGCAGCGCCCTCTGCCGTAAAGTTGCCAGGGGTTTTACTCTTATTATACGCACCAACAATCACTGTGTCGCCATCAACAGCAACAGAATCACCGAAGAAATCATTGTTTGCCCGGTCGCTCGCCACTAACCGTGCTTGCTGCACCCATCCCCCGTTGCCATCGTTCACAAACACATAGGCAGCACCCAGGGTTCCATCAGTTGAGCCGACTACAACCGTGTTATCGTTAACGGCGACCGCCCGCCCAAAGCCATCGCTGCCCAGCGGTCCCTGGATGATTGTCCTCGACCACGCATTCCCGTTGCGCGAAAAAATATAGGCGTCGTTGCCACCGTCGTCACCCACGACTGCGGTGTCACCCTCTAGATCGTTTGCCAGCCCAAAACCAGCAGCATCACCTGTGGGCGGTGTCAAAGTGTCCTCGAGTGTCCACTGGTTGTTTAGCCCCCGCTCAAAGACGTTTACCGCCAATGCGCTTAAACTGCCACCTACAAGCGCCGTTGTGCCATCAATTGCCAGCCTGTCTTTGCCACTAAAGCCAACCTGTGTTGTGGGTGTATCCAGTTTTTGCCGCTGCACCCACCTGCCCTGTTCGTCTTTTGAGAACAGGTAGGTTTCTGTGTTCGTGTTGCCAATCAGGACAGTATCGCCCTGCCCCGCAACTGCCCCGCCGATGAATGCCTCTGGTTGGGGGTCGCTTGGTAGCAACTTCGTGACGCCATTGCCCAGGTCAATCCCGTAGTTCGGCACGGAGAACGTCAACGTGTAATCTCCGCCGGGAGCACTATCTCCGTCGCCATCCAGTTGAAACCCGCTGCCGTCCGTAATGTGCGCAGCAGAAAGCGTTACCATACATGTGTCTGCCAGGGGGATGTCCGTCAGCAGGTCGATGGTGCGGGATGCACCACTGCCCGTGACAATCGCATCCCCCACGGTGTAGGTGGTGCCGCTGGGCTGGCACGCCATGCTGAACCATGCGCCGTCTACGGTCACTGGCTCTGTAAACGTGACCTCGATGTTGGTGTCTGCTGCCACACCGGGCATCCCATCTGCCGGAATGGTACTCGCGACCTGCGGCGGGACAGCATCGAAGGTGTAGATGAACACTGTACCCACTCCGCTGCCAGGAGCGCCCGCCACAATCGTACCCGCGTCGATTGCTACCGACGCGCCGAGGTTCGCATTTGCTGCCGGGAAGTTTGCGGTATACGTCTGCTGCTGTGTCCACGCGCTGCCCGTACCCTCGCGGAACAATAACGCATTCCCACTGGCGTTCGGGGCGGCATCCGGCACGCCCACCACCGCTGACCCCGCCTGTATATCTACTGCATCGGCAAAGCGCCCGGTCACACTGAACTGGCGTGCCTGCTGTGACCAGCCGCCATTCCCATCCGCTGCGAAGAAGTACGCCGCGCCACTGCCGTCGTCTTTGCCCGTAGCAACCACGGCGCGGTCGCCGTCAATAGCAACTTCTGTGCCGAAACGTTCCCCGACAACCGGGTTATCGGGCAGCAACTTATCCTGTTGTGCCCAGCTTTGCGCCCCCAGCCGTGTGAACACATACGCTGCCCCCGCCTCGCTGCCCGCATAGGGTGCCCCGGCAATAATTGAGCCGCCAGATACGTCCACGCTGAAGCCCAAGAACGCACCGTTCGCCGGGTCATCCGCCAGGATTTGCCCGTCGGGTATCCAATCACTGTTACTACGACGGTAGATGTATACCACGCCCGCCCCGCCGTTGCCGGGTGTATCGTCTTCTGCGCCCCATGCCCCTACCGCAATCGTATCGCCATCAATTGCTACACCCGCGCCGAAGTTATCGCCTTGTGCGTTATCCGCCGGGATAACCTTCACCCCCGCAGACCAGTCCACACCATCGTAGGTGAAAATGTAGATCGCGCCGCTGAAGGTACGCTCATCCCCAGCACCCACCACAATTGTATTGCCGGAGATGGCAACGGCTTCGCCAAAGCCCTGCCCGGCAGTGTCGGTTGGCGTTAATTTCTGGGCGAACTGCCAACCGTTCTCACCGCGTTCATATACATACGCTGCCCCCGGCGCACCCACCCCATCCACGTGGTTGGGCGCACCCACCACGGCAAAATCTCCGTCAACGTCAACCGCCACCCCAAACGCATCACCTACTGCGCCATCCGGTGGTGCGAGTATGGCGGTTTCGGTCTGCTGGGCGTGCACTGATGGGATGCTCACAATCAATGTCATCGTGCACAACAACAAAACAACTGTACTGTATGGCATCGTTGTTCTTTGTGTCATATCGTCATATACCTGATAAGCAATAACTGGACGAGATAATTTCATTGGCACAACTGTGAGTAGTTTAGCTATCCACAAACCTATTCCTAGCGCCAAGTACCTAAAGTTAGAAAAAATAAACCACAATTTACGTTTTTCATCTTTGTTATGAACTTAGTATACCATTGTC
>CAYVGI010000112.1:0-16813 GCA_964451095.1 uncultured Anaerolineaceae bacterium | reverse complement strand
TCAATACAAGGCGGTGCAGGCACTATGGGGTGACGATTAGTGTCGTTGGGCAACCGTAGGGTTCTGGCAGCAGTGCCACCGTTATGATAAACGCAATGCAAGCACGATCAGTTTAGGTGGAGGTAGGCATGGCACGCTGGTTGATCCCGTTCGTACTGCTGGGTTTTGTGGTGACGGTGGCAGCGCAGGGCACCCCACAAATTGTTTCCTTTACCGTAGATGACCCGGTGGTGAACTACACCGCAACCGAGGCAGGCGTGGAAACGGCAGTTTTTACTTGGGAAGCGGTGAACTTGCGGCGCGGCGACACCATGCGGATGGACGCGTGGGTCGGCGGCGCGTGGGTGCTCATTGGCGAAGGCTTTGAACCCGCAAAGTCCGACGAGTTGGTGATCGCGCACCCGGCACAGTTTGGCAACCCGCGCTATCGCCTCAGCATCTTGGATGCAACGGGTGCCATTGTCGCTGCGGAAGAACTTGAACT
This sequence comes from uncultured Anaerolineaceae bacterium, assembly GCA_964451095.1. Taxonomy (GTDB): domain Bacteria; phylum Chloroflexota; class Anaerolineae; order Aggregatilineales; family Phototrophicaceae; genus DAOTTY01. Next base: position 16,329 of record CAYVGI010000112.1, on the reverse strand, counting down.
GCAATACAGCGCACCGACTGCCCCCACCCGCGTAGACTGGGTGAAGGCACGCGCATACAGTGTCGCGCCGGGAGACGTCACCGAACCACTGCTGATTCACTGGCACGTAGCGAACCGCCCCCCTAACGCAAATCTCGTGTTCGAGCAGGTGTTGCCCAACGGCGAAGTCGTGAACATTGAGATGGGCGAGCAAAAGCAGTGGTACAACGCTTTTGCCGAGGGCACCGTGCAACCTCAAGACCCCGGCGCAGGTTACGATGTTGTTCTGCGGCTGCGCGTGGTCGATCAAGATACGGGCATTACACTTGCATCACGGGATAGTATGGTGCCCGTTGCCGACAGAAATCAACCGCGTGCGAACCTGAACTCGTTCACGGTAACGCCGCAAACTGCCACCCCCGGCGATGAGGTTACGTTGACGTGGGATATTGAGAACGGGCAGCGGGTGTTCATCACGGAGCGCATTATGCGTGCCCCAGAAGCAATGGATTGCAAGCACGCCTGGACGCCGGACAAGGTGTACGAATATCTGCCGGCACAGGGCGGCATCACGGTTACGCTGCCAACGGATACCGACGATGTCACAAGTGTGCGCTACCAGATCATCTATCAATCAACGTTTACGTCTGATTGGGTGTGTGTACCGTACAATGCGGGCCCCGCAGTGCAAATGGCATACGAAAATGGGCAATTTTCACTGAGAGATAGTCAGTAAAGTCGCACAACACTTCATAAGCATTTGCTTAGTTACCTCAAGAAATATTCAGAAATCGTTTGCGATTTGCCCGCGCATTGACTATAGTTGCTGCACATTGGTGATTTATCTTCACATATGTGAAATATTTCTCGCCTTGCCTCAAAATTTGAATTAGTTTTCTTGCGGAGGCTTTCTTTTATGGCACAGGCAGTTCGGGGAGATAACCCCCAACCGCAGAAAAGCACCCAGGGCGGCAACTCCCACAACAAACGGGCGTTTTTCTCTGCCGAAAACCCCTTCTTCTGGCTCGCGCCCGGCATCGGGCTCATGCTCATCTACGCGATTTTCCCACTCGTCTACAACCTATACGTCAGCTTCCAGGAATGGAACCTGATGGCGAAGCGCTTTAACTTCGTCGGCGGGGAGAATTGGCAGGTGATGTGGCAGAGCTTCATCGCTGCGCCATTTGCCAACCTGTTTGGCAACCCGGAGGCGGGCGCATTCGCTGCCGTTGACCCACGCATCCAGAACAGCATCCAAATCACGTTCCAATATGTGTTGGTGGCGCTGGTTATCCAGTTGGTTTTAGGGCTGGTTATCGCGCTGCTGCTAGACTCCGGTCCGTGGGGTGCAGGGCTGTTGCAAAGTGTGATGATCCTGCCGATGGTGATTGCCCCGGCGATTGCGGGCATGATCTTCCGGCTTTTGCTGCACAGTGAGTTCGGCAGCGTGCAGGAAATCCTGTTCAACATTGGCATTACCACACCGGAAGAACCGCTCATGGGGGGGACTGGGCAATATGCCCTGGCAGCGCTGCTGATTGTGGATGTGTGGCAGTGGACACCGTTCTTTGTAATTATTCTGCTGGCGGGGCTTAAGGGTTTGCCGCAGGAGATCTTGGAAGCGGCATCTGTGGACGGCGCGAACTTCTTCGACCGCCTGTTCCGCATCAAAATACCGCTGCTGCGCAGTGTGCTGCTGATTGCGGTGCTGTTCCGGCTGGTTGACCTGTACCGCGTGTACGACTACGTGCACATTATGACGAGCGGCGGTCCGGCGAACAAGACCGAGACGATTAGCTACTACGCAGCAATCCAAACGTTCGGGCAGCTACAGTGGGGCTACGGCGCGACGATGAGCATCGTTATCTTACTCATTGCGTGGCTGACCGCGTTCCTCTACCAGAAAATATTCCGCATCCGTTGGTAGGTATTTCTTCATATGGCAACCATCTCTACACAAAAGCAAACCGCGAACACACAGGCAAACAATGCGGACTGGCTCGCCGTGCAGCGAGCACACCACCGTAACCAACTGCTGCGCAAGGGACTGCTCACCCTGGTGACAGTGCTCGTCGTGCTGGTGTTCTTTTTCCCGATTTACTTCTGGATTGGCGCGAGTTTCCGTCCGTTTCAAGACATCTTCGCCTCCCCACCTCGCATCGGCTTCCCCAACTTCACCACGTCGTGGTGGGAGGTTGTGGTCGGCGGCGCAGACTACGGCGACGTTATCCGGCGTGAGGCGGGCGGGCGCGGCGGCACAGGCGGCGGTGGCACACTGGGCTACTACTCCATCCCGTACCTCACAGACAGCATCATCATTGGTCTGGTGAGCACGGGTGTGGTGATCGCAATTGCGACGATCACATCGTATGCACTCTCCCGGCTTAGGGTATGGGGTGAGCAGAACTGGATCTTCTTTATCATATCCACGCGCTTTATGCCGCCCGTTGCGGTCGCGCTGCCCCTATACCTGATGTACAACGAGTTCGGTTGGCTAGACACGTACCACGGGATTATTCTGGCACACATCATCATCAACTTGCCGCTGGCAGTGCTGTTGATGAAGAGCTTCTTTGATGACATTCCAAAGGACCTGGACGAGGCAGCGCTGGTAGATGGGGCTAACCGCTGGACGGCATTCCGTGCTGTGGTGTTACCATTAGCAGCACCCGGAATGGCAGCGGCGGCGATCCTGTCGTTCATCTTCTCATGGAACGAGTTCCTGCTAACGCTGTACCTGACGCGAAGTGAAATCCGCACGTTGCCGGTTGCGATGTCTACGTTCGACTCGTCCTCCGGCGGTACGGAATGGGGCTTTTTGGCAGCAGCGGGTTCCGCTGGCATGATCCCAGTGTTCCTGTTCATCGTGTTTGTGCAGCGGCACTTGGTGCGCGGGCTAACGCTGGGTGCTGTGAAAGCATAACTTACTTACATTGCGTGTGATGCGTGCCTCCCCCGGCACGCTTACACGGCTGCCTGGGGTGTGCCCGGCAGCTACGGGGGATTTATCCGTAACCTGGGCGACCGGGGGCGAACGTCGTGCAGGCAAGTACACACTACTCAACATATTCTCAAAGAGAGGTTTTGTTTCAGTATGAATCATAAAGAGCGTCAACGTCGTTTGTATGTGGCAAAGCAGGGTGAAAAGATGCGCCGTGGCAAGATCAGCCGCCGCGAGTTCCTGCGCCGTATCGGTATCGCTGGTTTCGGTATTAGTGCTGCTGGCATGATGCGCTGGGATCAGTCCCTGGGGCTGGCACCGCGCCGCGCCGCTGCAAAGCCGTTCTACCAGGCAAGCGCAGACATGGAAGCATGGCTGACGGAAGTGGGCGGTCAGTTCTCTGGCTCCACCATCCGCATTTCTTCCGAGTCTACCGCACCGAGCCAGATCACCTCTGAGCTGGCACAGGAAGTGTTCACCCCGCTGACGGGCATCGAAGTACAGTGGGAGCAGACGCCGCTGGATCAGGTTCTGTCCAAGATCACCCTGGACACCGCAACCGAGTCCGCATCCAACGACATTTACTACCTCGACCAGGCATGGCTGGGTCGCTTCGTGCGCGACATCGTTGATGTGCGCGAGACCTACCTGAGCCAGGGCGATAGCCTGGACCTGAACTACCCGGGCTACAACTTCGATGACTTCGTGCCGGAACTGGTACCCGCGATTGCTGCTTACCAGGGCACACTCGTCGGTGTACCGTTCGACATCCCGATCTTCATCATGTCCTACCGCACAGACGTGTTCGAGGAACTGGGACTGGAAGTACCGACCACCATGGAAGAGTACCTCTCCGTCTGCCAGGCAATCGACGCAGCAGGGCTGACCAACGCAGCACTGGGCATCGAAGAAGACGAGCCGACCACCATCCGTGGTACTGCTGGTCAGTGGCGCACGGGTCACTACAGCCTGCAAACGGACTGGACGGCATGGCTGTGGTCGCACGGTGGCTCCCACGTCAATGCAGAAGGCGTTTCCGTCATCAACGACGAGGCTGGTCTTGCTGGTGCAGAGTACATGCTGGCACTGGGTGAAACCATGCCTGCGGGTGCAACCACCTGGGACTGGTCTGGTCAGGGTGACGCGATTGGTCAGGGTCTGGGCGGTATCGTCATCAACTGGGGCGAGTTCTTCCCCGGCTGGGACAACCCGGAGACCTCCAAGGTTAGTGGGCTGATGGAAACCGCACCGCTGCCGCAGGAAATCGCACTGCGCTCGCCGGACGAGACCGCGTTTGACGAAGTTGCGGCAATCGGGCACCAGGGCGGTAGCTGCCTGGCACTCAGCCGCTACAGCGAGCAGCCGGACGCAGCATGGGTCTTCCTGCAATGGGCAACCAGCCCGGAGACGATCCTCGCTGCTGCACAGCAGTCCAACAGCCCGGTACGTATCTCCACGTACGAGGCAGAGGAAACCCGCGAGCGCGAAGTTCCGGGCGTGGGCACCACCCGCCACTTCCCCATCACGCTGGAAACCATCCAGACGCGCATGGGTACGGAGCCACACTTCCCAAGTTGGGCACCTGTTTCCGGTACCGGTGGTCCTATCCCGACCGAACTCGGTCTGATGGTCACCGGCGAGCAGGACGCACAGACGACGCTGGACAACATCAAGGCGATCATCGACGAAGCAGTCGCTTCCGACCGCGAGAACGGACTGCTGTAAAGCAAGCCGTTTCTACCGTGTAGTGGCATAGCGTGCTGCGCTGCTACCGCACGTAACGTGTAATCCACATGGGGCGATCTTCGGGTCGCCCCTGTTTGAAAAGGGGAACAGCGATGGCAAATTTCGACGGCAAGCACTCGGAACATCGGCTGGAGGCGGGCAAAAAGTGCCCCAACTGCAAGCAAAAGGGTAAGGTTTACTACCTGGGCAGCAGCGTGGAGCATGGCAATCCGTTTTCACCAGCGGCAGATACCGAGGTGGATCACCACTATGCCTGTGAGAACTGCGACAAAGAATGGCGGGAGTAGGTGGGTTTTTAGCTGTTGGTTTTTAGGGAGTGCTTCGGTGTTGGACGCTGCAACAGCAAACATCACAGCGCAACCCATCGCTGACGGTTGTGAACACGATAGTTCTGTGGAAGACGACGAAGATTGTTGTAGTGAAGTGTGGAACGTGGTGGGCAGTGCTTTGCCCGGCAGGTTCGGCATTTTACTTAGAGCCTTTTACGCACGACAAGGTAGTACGATATGGAAAAAGACCTGGTTATCGGGGTAGACAGCAGCACAACCGCCTGCAAAGCAATCGCCTGGGACAAGCACGGGCACTTGGTTGCGGAGGGACGCGCCGCGTTTGATTTGATCTCCCCACAGCCCAACTTTTATGAACAGCGTGCCGAGTGGTGGTGGGACGCAATGGCAAGCTGCGTGAAGGCAGTCATCGAGCAGGTGGGCGCAGATCGCATTGCGGCGGTGTGCATCACACACCAGCGCGAAACATTCGTCCCGGTGAACGAGAACGGGCAGCCGATTTACAACGCCATCCTGTGGCTGGACGGACGCCCCAAAAACGAGGTTAAGTGGCTGGACAGGACATTCGGCAACGACTACATCCACGACCTGACGGGCAAAGGACCCGCCGTGGTGCAATCTCTGCCGAAGCTGGTTTGGCTGAAGCAGCACGAGCCGCGCCTGTGCGAACGCGCCTACAAGTTCGTAGACACACACGCGTTTTTGGTGCAGCGGCTAACGGGCAACTGGATTACCGGACTCCCCTGCGCCGACCCGATGGGACTGATTGACATGCGCAAGGGCACCTGGGCAACCGACCTGATCGAAAAGGTGGGCTACCGGGCAGATCAGTTCGTGGATATTGCGATGCCGGGCGACATCATCGGTGAGGTGACGCCAGAAGCAGCAAAGGTGACTGAGCTGCCTGCGGGCACCCCCGTTGTTGCCGGCGCAGGTGATGGTCAGTCCGCCGGGCTAGGCGCGAACATCACCGGACCGGGCAAGGCGTACCTGAACCTGGGCACAGCGATGGTCAGCGGAGCGTATGCGGACGAATACGTCGCAGACAAGGCGTTCCGTACGTTGTGTTCCCCGGTAGCGGGCAAGTTCGTGCCAGAGGAAGTGCTCGGCGGCGGAACCTTCACGGTGAGCTGGTATGTGCAGCACTTTGCGCCGGACATGGGCGTGGAAGGGCTGCCGCTATCTATAGAAGAGATCCTGACGGCAGCAGCAGAGAAGGTACCCCCGGGTTCGCTGGGGCTGATGACCGTGCCATACTGGAACGGTGTTATGCCGCCATACTGGGACGCCAAGGCAACGGGTATGACCGTCGGTTGGACAGGTGCCCATCGCCGCGAGCACTTCTACCGCTCTATCCTGGAAGGCATCGCGTTTGAGCATCGGCTGGCGATGGAAGGCGTGGAAAAAGCAACCAACCAGTCCATCGACGAGTACATCGTGATGGGCGGCGGCTCCCGTAGCAACCTGTGGTGCCAAATTGTGGCAGACATTTCCGGCGCGACGGTAAAGCGTGCCAGCACATCGGAGGCGACAAACCTGGGCGCGGGCATCCTGGCGGCGGCAGCAGCGGGATGGTACGGCAGTGTGCGCGAGGCAGCAGACAGCATGACATCCACGACGGACGCATTCACGCCAAATGACGAAACCGCTGCCATGTACGACCAACTGTTCAAAGAGGTGTACGTCGAGTTGTTCCCGGCGCTGCAAAAGACCATCAATCGGCTGACGGAACTCACCTATGCGGATGTCGATTAAGCGATACACTAGTGTTTGTATTTCGTGTGATTAGTTTGTAGGCGGACTTATGATCCGAGACCCTTCTCCCTCTGTATCGCCTTCTGGCGAAGAACGGCGCAGCGACCTCCTGGTGCGGGTAGCGTCTATGTACTACGAGCGCGACTACAGCCAGCAGAAAATCGCGGACATCTTGAACAAATCGCGCTCGAACATCTCTCGACTGCTGAAAGAGGCAAAAGAGAAGGGACTGGTGGAGATCCGGGTGCGCAAGCAGTTCCCCACCGTGCCGGAACTGGAAAACGCGCTGGTAGGGGCGTTTGGCATTACCGATGCGCTGGTGCTGGAGTGCAACAGCGCCGACTACCCCGCCCGCCTGGAACGCATTGGTCAGCTAGCGGCGGCGCACCTGCTGCGCGTGATTGAGGACGGGGACACGCTGGCAATCGCCTGGGGCACGGGCGTTGCGTCAGCGGTAAGCGCCTTCCCAACCGTAGAAACAATCAAAGCAGATGTGGTGCAAATGCTCGGCACCGTCGGGCGTGTAGACTCCGTGATTGACGGACCCGAGCTGGCGCGGCAGCTTGGCAAGCGGCTGGGCGGCACGCACTATTACCTGCACGCGCCGCTGTTTGTAGATAGCCCTACCACACGCGCCATCTTCTTGCAGCAGGCGACCATTTCCGAGACGCTAGAGCGGGCACGCCAGGCAAATGTTGCGCTGGTGGGCATCGGCACCACGGTACCGGGTAAATCCAGCTTTTTGCGGGCAGGGCACCTGACGGAAGACGAACTTGAACTGCTGCGCGACGAAGGCGTCGTCGGTGAGAGCGCCGGGCAGCACTTCGACATCAACGGGAAGGCTGCCGGGCTGGCGATTAACCAGCGTGTGATTAGCCTGCCCGCAGATGACATTCAGAACATCCCGTGTAAGGTGGCGGTAGCGTGTGGGCTGCACAAAACGCGCTCAATTGTGGGGGCGCTGCGCGGCGGCTACGTGGATGTGCTGGCGACGGACGACATTACAGCACGGGCGGTACTCAACGAAATACGGTAAAGACATGGGCATGGGCGAGATGAATCTCGCCCGCATAGATGACTACGTTAAAATGTTCTGTGGGGGCATGGCATCATGAACGATTTATTGCAGCAACGCATTGCGGTATCGAGACGAATAGGGGCGGACATGCGCTTTGGGGTGCGCAGCGGGTATGTGACCGGGGTGCGCGTGGACAAAACGCTGCACGTCGCCCGCACCTACTCCGCGAACTTGAGCGAGGCAGATTTTGTCGCGCTGGACGCTGAGCTTGCAGCAACACCCCTGCCGCCAATGCCGCTCCATGGTGTGTACAGCCGCCTGATTGGCACGCGCCTGGACTATCGTGACGGACTGCCCCCGATTGAGGCGTTGTTTATGGCAAACACGCCCGGCAGCGCCTACGACCTGACCGCCCCCGCCGCCGTGATGAGCATCACGCAGCGCGAGACCCTGGATAGTGTGTTCGGGGATGCCGTTTTTCACGCCAGGTTCCAGCATGGCGCACTAACCGTCTCTGCTAGCTCGGATGAACTTTTGCCCGCGCTAGAAAACAAGCTCGTGAAAGGTTACATCGTCGAGGGGTACGGACTGCTTACCTTCGGCGACACTGCGCAAGAATCCTACGATTGCCAGCAAGAGATCTTGGCGCGGGCAACCGCCCACCTTAACGGGCAGAACGTGACCCTCTTTGACTTTGGCGGCAAGAGTGAAGCGCCCCACACAGAAATCGCCGCGCTGCGCAAGCGCCTCTCTGACTATGCTGGGCGTCCGCTGATGCTGATGAACAGTACCCTGCCCACCGATATGCCACTGGATGGGATACCGGACGCTGTGTTTGTCACAGCGGCGGATACCGCACTCACCCGCCGCACCCTGGTCGAAGACATTACCGCCGCACCCGACGACGCGCGAGTGATCTACGATGCGCAGCGCGGTCTGTTCACCGCCGGGGAAAATGTCGATAAGGCAGCGCGTGCGCTAGACATCGCGCAGCGCGGTGCACAGGTCATTGGGGCAGCGAACCAGCTTGGCGGCTACACCACGCCGGACATCAGCGAGTGGGCGGACGAACTCCCCCAGCAAGAGCGCACCCCACGCCAGTACGACGGCGAAATTGTGCTCATTACCGGGGCGGCGTCTGGCATTGGCAAGGGGACTGCTGAGGTGTTCCTGGAGCAGGGTGCGGCAGTGGTAGGGCTAGACATTAACCCCGCAGTTTGCACCACGTTCGATACACCGCAGTTTTTGGGCATTGTCGGTGATGTGCGCGTGGCACGCGACGTACACAACGCCGTCGAGGAAAGTGTGCGGGCGTTCGGCGGCATTGACGTCGTGTTCCTGAATGCTGGTATCAATGAAGACCACTCCCCGCTAGAGAAAGCGAACATGGACTTGTGGCGCTGGGTGATGGACACCAACGTGGACGGCAACATGATCGTGCTGAAGGCGGTTTACGAGGTGCTGAAGCAGTCGCCCAAGGGTGGGCGCGTCGTGATGAACGCCAGCAAGAGCGCACCCGCACCCGGTCCGGGGTCATCGTCGTATACCGTCAGCAAGGCAGCGATCACGCAGCTAGGGCGGCTGACCGCGCTGGAATGGGGCAAGGACAACATCCGCGTGTACGTTGTGCACCCCAACGCCGTGTTCGACACGCTCATCTGGAAGAACAACATGGCGGAAAAGCGTGCCAAGCACTATGGCATGACGTTGCAGCAGTACAAGACCAATAACCTGCTGAAGGTGGAGATTACATCCCGTGATGTGGGTGAGGTGGTGGCAGAGTTGTGCGGCGATCACTTCCGCAAGACGACGGGGGTGCAGGTACCCATTGATGGTGGGAACAATCGGGTGATTTAACCGTTTTGAGTTCTCAGTTTTCAGTTCTCAGGGGTTCATTGCCGAAGTTTAGGTGTGCTTGTGCAATAACGGATTGCTGATAACTGGCAACTGTTCATTGTAAACCAAAAACAAGGAGAGACTAACATGAAGATCGCAATCGGATGTGACTGCGCAGGCGCAACACTGCTGGACGCAGTACGGGACGTGCTAAACAAGCGCGGGCTGGAAGTAGAAGACTACGGCGTGCCTGCGGAAGACTGCGAGACCATTTACCCGAACGTGGCACAGAAGGTCGCGGAGCGCGTTGCCAGCGGCGACGTTGAGCGCGGCATCCTCATCTGCGGCACCGGGATCGGCATGTGTATCACGGCGAACAAGGTTCCGGGTGTACGCGCTGCACAGGTACACGACATGTACTCCGCAGAGCGGGCGCAACTGAGCAACAACGCGCAGATCATCTGTATGGGTGGGCGTGTGGTTGGTCCGGTATTGGGGCAGCGCATCGTGGAAACATGGCTAGACAACCAGTACGTGGAAAATGAGCGCTCCGGCGATAAGGTCAACCGCATGATCGAGATTGACGAAGAATACCGCACTGCACGCGCCGCATCGGAGGCGTAGGCAAGCCCCACAAAAAAGACTGTCCCTGCTGTTACACAGGGACAGTTATCCTGGGGTCGGGAGAGTTTCCAGGTGGCCCGGGAGGGCCCGAGCAGCACCCCGCCCTCAACTCCCCCGCAGGTATACACAAAGGGTCAATTGTTAAACGGCAGGTACATTCTGGGCGTTGCCGTCGGCGTTTACCGTGTCGGAGCGAATCCAACCGCCGTCAGCGACACGCCACCAGGTGAACCCGTCATCACCCATGCGCTGACCGTTAATGGTGGTGGACTGCCCCGCCTGTAACACACCAACCACCGGGAACTCTGTGCCGGTGTTCTGGCGGATGTTCACATTCTGGCTACGCGCCGTGATCGTCGCGGTGGTGCCAGTCATTTCTTCTGGTTGGGATGCCTGGATTGCGGCAAACGGCAGCACATCGCTCATGTAACCAATGTTTGCTGCATCTGCGCGGATCATCATCACGTCTTCCTCGGTGGGCGGTGCTACCGGACCCACAAACCCATCTGCAGAGCCGTCCAGGAACGGTTGCAGCGTGGGCACCGCGTCACTCACGTTGAGGAACTCAACGATCTGGTACGAGATGTTGTTCGGTGTGCGCATACCGATCTGGCGAACCAGGGCACGGTGCTCTGCCTCAACTGCGGAAATCTGAGCGGTGGTGACGGCAAAACCGACCTCGCCCAGTTCCGTGAAGATGCGTGTAGCGGCGAGGTAGGCGTTGACAAACACCGTCTCTGCCACCTCGGTGATCTCCGAGAACATGCTCACATCGCTGAATAGGTTCTCTGGTACGAAGAACTCGTTTACGACTGGCTCCGCGCCAAGGGACAGCAGCAGGTCGTAGTGGTCGCGCTCCGCCGCAAACGCCGTCTTGAGGTAGGCAAGCTGAATGTCGTCCAGTGCCAGGTCGCCACTCTCCACCGCGTTGATTGCGGCAAGGTAGTGAGTAGAAGCGAACAGTTCTGCGGTGGCGGCGAGGTTAATCACCGTTGCGATGTCGTCGTCCGTGCCAGTGGCATCTTGGGCGAAGGCGCGGCTAAAGCCGAACATCGCGTTTGTGCCGACAGCGGATGCACCTGCTGCCAGGGTTAGCCCGCGTAAAAAGCCGCGTCGTGAGATTCCGTTCTTGTTCATGTGGTTCTTTTCTCCGTTTTCTCTGCTAATGCGTATCAATAAATCGTGTGGTTATGTCGGAATCGAGACGCTTACATTGCCGCGAAGGGCTGCACCGTTGCGTCGTAACCCAGGTTTTCTCCCTGGTCGCGGATCATCGTCACTTCTTCGTCTGTGGGTGGTGCTACCGGACCGACAAACCCGTCGGCAGAGCCATCCAGGAACGGTTGCAGCGTGGGCACCGCGTCGGAGACGTTGTTGAACTGGAACTGCGCGTAGGGTAGGTTGTTCGGTGTGCGCATACCGATCTGGCGAACTAGGGCACGGTGTTCTGCCTCTACACCCGCAATCTGCGCAGTGGTGACGGCAAAGGCGGTTTCACCAGCGCTGGCGAAAATACGTGTGGCTGCTAGGTAAGCAGACGTAAATGTGGTCTCTGCCACCTCGGTGATCTCCGAGAACATGCTCACATCGCTAAACAGGTTCTCCGGCACGAAGAATTCCGTTACGACTGGCTCCGCACCCAGGGATAGCAGCAAGTCGTAGTGGTCGCGCTCTGCGATGAATGCCGTCTTCATGTAAGCAATTTCTAGCTGATCCAAATCCAGGTCGCCTGCCTCTGCTGCGGTAATGGCAGCGAGGTAGTGGGTGGAAGCGAACAGTTCCGCAGTGGATGCCAGGTTCAGGATGGTTTGTACGTCGTCGTTTTCGCTGGTCATCTGCTGGGCAAATGCACGGTCAAAGCCAAAGAGTCCGGTTGCGCCCACAGCAGCAAGCCCCGTGAGCAACGAACTATTTTTCAAAAAGACACGTCGTGAAAGGGATGCCATGTTTCAGTTTCCTCTGTTTTGTTTGCATACATTAAGCCGATGCCCGTATCCCAGTGTGCGCATGTGGGGTTCGGGAAGTATTGGGTACCCGTGAATCATTGGCTCTTACACCCACCCTTTCGCAAGTGACCCGGTAAACGGATGGGAATTGCTAAAAAATAGCCAAGGTTTTTAATCTTACACTCATAAACGATGTCAGACCCTCCACCTGGTGGATAGGCGCTTACTACGGCACATGCTACACTAATCATCTTGAACCGAGGGGGACGCTGGGTGACAACCTGTACGCATGACTGATAACGCACCAGACGACGCCGAACTCATTAGGCGAATCATGAACAAGGACGATAGCGCACTGTCCGAGTTGTACACGCGCTACGGAGGGCATGTCTTTGGGCTGTGCCTGCGGGTGCTCAAAGAGCGAAACCTCGCGGAAGAAGCAACCCAAGACACGTTTATGAAGGTGTGGCACAACGCTGCACAATGGAACCCGGACAGAGGTACCCTGCGCACATGGCTGCTCACCGTTGCACGCTACACAGCGGTAGATCGACTGCGCAAGGAAAAACGTCAGACTCCCCCCACGGCGATTGGTTTGGATGATGTGCTGACGACGCTGGGTACAGAAAGTGGGATGCGTGCTGGCAAAGCAGACGACGCCGATTTGCTGCGGGAACTGGTAAACTCATTGCCAGAAGACCAGATCGAAGCAATTCGACTTGCGTTCTTCCAGGGCATGACGCACACGGAGATCGCCAGCTACCTGCAACAACCTTTGGGCACCGTAAAATCACGCATTCGCAGCGGGCTGCAAACACTGCGTGGGTTGTGGATGCGGGAGACGGAATAACATTGCAAGGCACAACCGCCACCCAAACGTCCCAGTTATGAAATTGATATAAGTTTTTTGCAATTCTCATCCGATACGCGCAATTTATCGTAAGACCTTGTGAAGCGAAAAAAATCAGTGATTGAACTATCGTTATGAACCAAACCCCTAAAGCCAAGCCATCCCCGTGTGATGAGTTGGAAGCACTGTTGCCCGCCTACGTCATCGGTGCGACAACCGCCACCGAACAAGCACGGGTGGAAGAACTGCTGCCGCTGTGCCCGGAATCTGCCGGGCAGATCGAGGATTACGTCGCGCTTTCTAGTGCGCTGCTTGATGAAATGGCACCAATTGAGCCGCCCGCAGACTTACACGACCGCATTATTGATGCTGCACGCGCTACTCACACAGACGACACACCGCTGTTCGAGGTAATCGGCGACAAAACGCCCTCCCGCGTACCCGCTTGGGTGGGCTGGGCAGTAGCCGGGCTGGCGGCAGCGGCGCTGGTGCTCACCAATGTGTACTGGGTGCGCCAGCTAGGGGATGCGCAGGCGGAGATACAACGGCTGCAACAGGAAAATGATACCGTCATTACGTTGGCAACGAACCAGAACTTGCAGCGCTTCCCACTAAACAGCACGGTAGATGAAACGCGCCAACTGGCGACAATCCTGTGGGACACCAACACAGCAAATGCCTGGCTAACGGCAGAGAGCTTGCCGCAGGTGAACGAGGGCGAAACGTATCAGTTGTGGTTGATTATGGGAGAAACACCGGTAAGTGCGGGGCTTTTCCGTCCGGGGGCGCAAGGTGAGGTCGTGTTCCCGTTCCAACCCAGCTTGCCACTCGCACAGGTAAACGCAATTGGAGTTTCGGTAGAGCCGGAGTCTGGGAGTAACGCGCCAACGACCCCCCCGCTCGCGCTGGGCGCGACCTAACCGTAAGAGTTCAGCGACGGACAGAAGCGAACCCAAAGCACCCCTGGGGCTACCAGCGGTGCTCCAGCTCTACCTCATCAAGCAGGCTGTCCACTGCAAACAGCAGATCACGCTTGCTGGTCGGCTTGGTCAGGTACGCGCTCGCGCCCACATCATAGGCAGCAAAACGATCACGGTTGCTCTGCCGTGCAGACATCACAATGATGGGAAAGCAGTTATCTCCCCACATGGACTTTACTTCCTGGCACAGCACAAAGCCATCCATGTGCGGCATGGTGATGTCGGTAATCATCAAGTCCACACCCCCAGTTTCCAGGTAGGCAAGTGCGTCGAAGCCGTTTGTGAACTGCACCACATCGTGCCCAGCACCCCGCAGGATCTTCGCAGTGAGTTTGTTGCCCGGTTCAAAGTCGTCTACCACTACAATAAGTGCCATAACGTATTGTGTTCCCATTTGCTTTGCTTAATGATGCCACTGGAATGAATATAGCATGAATGCAGCATGAATAGCGTAAATTTTTTACGGATGCAGCTTTACGCTGTGAATTTCGTGTGAAGGAACATTACGACGACAGTGGAACTCCCACAAAGCGCCCGCTAACGCCAACGGCGTGCTGGTCGCTGGCACCCGCCCACTGGAATGTGCCGCTGACAGATGTGGGGGTTGTTTCTGTGAGGGTGAGCGTGCCACTGACAGAGGGGGGCAGCACATCGGAAATGCGGCTGTTTTCCGTGATGAACCACGCACTGACGAGCTGCACAGGTGCCATTGCGTCCTGTGTGGTGTGAGCGATAGCATGTGTGCCTGGGGGCAGGTCAGCATTCCAGCGGAGCACAAAATCAATCCCGCTGCTGCTGCTTGCGTTCGTGCTGATGCCCCACTGCACCGCCCCACCGTCTAAGCGAGCGCCCACGCTGGCACTCGCGGGGACTTCTGCGGAGAAGCTGGCACCCGGGTTGGCAAACGCGACGGTGAGCGCATAACCGCTGGGAATGCTGATGCCGGGCACACGCGGCGGCGCGACCGGGCGGGGCGTAGCGTTGGGTGTGTTCGAACTGGCAGCAGGGGATGCCCCAGGGGGTAACGTCGCTATCTGCTCAATAGCTGGTTGGATGGGCTGCGCGTTGGGAAGGGCGGCGTCTGGTGAGGGCACGCACCCCACCACCAGACACACACCGATCAGCCACCATGCGGTACTAGGAATCGCCAATCTCATAGGCGGTGATGCCGATAAAGCGCACACTCATACCAACCGGACCGTTTTCCGTCCGCCCGGTGAACTGGAACGTCCCGGCGAGGCTGGTCAGGTCGGCGTTTTCCAGCGTGAAGGTGCCGCTGGCGGTGCCGGGCATGAGCGCGGCGGGCGGACTGCCCCCGATGTTCAGTTCCGTGCCGACCATTGTGAACGGCGCGGTGCTATCGGGGCTGGACTCTTCCGCAAAGGTGATCTCGTAGGTGGCGGGCACCAGTGCCTGCTGCCAGATGAGGAACGTTGCTATGCGGTTCGGTCCCTGGATGGCACGGAGCGGTATTTGCACCCGCCCATTGCCGTAGTACGCCGCCTGCGGGTCTACGATGCTTTCCACCGTGTAGGGGTTTTCCAGTTCCATCGTGCCACCCGTAGACGGGAACTCTGCTGCGAAGGCAAAGCCACTGAGGATGCTAATGTCCGGTATGGTGGGGGCAGCGGTGGGAACAGGCGCGTTCGGGTCTGGCGGCGTGTCCGTCGGCGGTTCTTCCTCTGGCACTGCCTCTGGCACGGCAGCGGCGCGGTTATCCTGCACAGGTTCCAGGGTGATGGGCGGCGGGTCTGTCGCAGTCGGCAGCACCACCCGCGTTGGCTCGACGGTGGGTTCTTCCGTCGCCGCCACAGGTTCAGCTTCTTGTATCGTATCCAGGCTGACGACGGTCGGCAGTTCTTGGTTGCCGCCGGCACCACCGCACGCGACCAACAACACAACGGCGGCACTCCACAACGCGACCAGATGCAGACGGTACATGGATGAACGGCTCCTTGAGGGTGAATTCAGGCACATGGCAAGCGAACTTGCTGTGTCAATTACCCATAGCGTAGCGCCAATGGCGTGTGCGTGCAAGCGTGGGTGGGGTTAACGGCAATGCCAACACGGTATAATTGCCGCAAAAAACAGGAGCGTCTGGCATGTCCGATCCCCTTCCGAACACCTTTGACGAGCGCTGGCAGGAGTCCCAGCGCCTACGTGAACCCGCCCGCAGCTTTATGGTGGACTACTCGTTTGAGATACTGGTGCTGGCAGCGCTCATCGGGTTGGGGCTGCTGCTGTTCGCAGACCGAATGGGCTACACCACCAACGTGTACACCGAACTGCTCAGCGTGGCAGTGACCATCCTGGTGCTAGTGCAGGTTCGGAGCTAAATTGTTGAGAATAGGCTCGGTGTCAAATTGA
>CAYVGI010000111.1:0-17396 GCA_964451095.1 uncultured Anaerolineaceae bacterium | reverse complement strand
CACTTTCAGTGGGTGGTGCGTTCAATCAACCCTTAAGACCCGAACCTGCACTAGGTACATGGGCGCGACCGCCTTGATGAACAACGGTGTGCCGGTTGACGCGCTGGTGGTAAGCAAGCACATTTCGGAATCAGATAGTTCAACGAGTTACCATGTGCGCGCGCGTTACGTGGTCAACGACCGCGTGTATGAACGGAACTTTTCGGTCCCGTGGTCGTTCTACGAGACGGCCATCCCGCAGGAGTACATCACGGTCATGCATCGCTCGGGCAATCCCCGCCGTGCCCAGGTGGCGATGCCCAGCCCGTATACGTATCTCTCGTCATATGCCTGTACAGGCATCGGCATGGGCGGGGCGGCGCTGCTGGCTGTGTACTCACTGTTTTTTCCACACTGGTCTGTGCGGCGCGGCCGGGTGATAAAGGTCGTTGTGAGCGACGGGAGCCTATACCCGGTGGAAATCACCTACAGGTTCCGCCCGCACCTGTTTGCCCGTCGCATCACTGCCATAGCCAGGGGCAAAGATGAAAGCCGTGTTCCACAGGAGGGCGCGCCGGTGCGGGTTGCCCACTGGAACCGTTATACCTACGAGATGCTCTAGCGCTTTTCGTTCCAGGCGGCGGTTGTGTAGGTTTCGTGGTACAGGTGATCTGCCTCGGCAGCCTCCGCATCGGAGAGCGGTGCAGGGGTAAATGTGACGCCCAGCGCCTGTGCCATGCCCGCCGTGACCGCCTGTGCCGCTTGCCTCCAGGTGACTTCTACACCCGTGCTTTCCAGCGTTGCGGCACGCTGGCGCACACCCTGCTTTGCCGTTTCGCGTTCGTGCTCACTGTCATACGCCAGTGCATCGCAGATGCGTGCAATGTCCCCGTAAAGTGGCAGTGTGCCATGTTGCAGCACCCCACCCCGGCGGCGCAGTTGCGCACTGCCAATCAGCTTTTTGCCGCCCACGGTAATCTCATATCTGGATGGCACCTCAAAGCACACGGGTCCTTTCGCAGATGTAGTGTCGCCGTCGGCGTCTGCCAGCACCTGTAACCCAAGCTGCTGCATTGCCACTAGTAGCCCCTTGCTCAGCCGCAGGTACGTCTCGATGATGCCGCCCGCAGCGATGGGGTGGTCTTCTGGCAGGGTGATGCTGTAGGTTAGTTCATCGCCATGTAAAATCGCCCGCCCACCCGTCGGACGTCTCACCACTGTCCAGCCACGCGCTGCCACCCGGTTCAGGTCAACATCGCGCAGGCGCTGCCCATATCCCAGGGACAGGCAAAACGGATCCCAGGCGTACAGGCGCAGGGTGGGTGGCTCGTGTTTCGCTGCAACGGAACGCAACAGCGCCTCGTCTGCCGCCATATTCGCCGCACCATCCATTGGGTCTGTAATAATGACGCGCCATTGCTCCATGCCGATTTTTCCTCAGTCATACGGTTAATATTTCTGCTCGTCTACCCGTCCGCTTTGTGGCGTTTGCGCAGCACCATCCACAAGCCATGCTAGTGCTCGTTCGTAGGCACCGTCCCTTGCGGTGAAAAATCGCACGGTTAAGTGTTTTAGGCGCAGCGCCTGGAACAGCGCGATGCCAATGCTGACCAACGGCTCCGCCCCGTGTAGGAGGGCGACTCTTGCTGGCGGGTGTGTGGTTAGCCCGCGCACCCACGCTCGCATTTTGCCAAACGTGTATGCGAGCGGCAGCGCCCCCGATTCGCTCACGTCTGCGATGATGTTGACGGGTGCATCCAGCGTGATGTCGCTGTATATCTCCTCCAAATACCCAAACGCCTTACGTGTGGGTTCGTGGAAGACGATGTGGTGAACGTTCGCGTCTGGGAAGTATTGGCAAGTCGTGTATTGTTGCTGTGGTGTGGATGTTGCCAAGCTGGGTGACCTTTACCACATAAGCGGTCTTGGTTCCTTACAGTCTAAATAATCATAACGATTGTCGCTTGGAACTTCCATTGCGGTTGTAACGACCTATAATCGAATAGGATAGACGAAAGATAGGCAACTGCGCTGATGTTCGACAACAACTCTAGCTCCACCCCACCCCCGCCACCCACAGGCGTCATGTACCCGCCACGAGAATCGGGTGCGCGTAAACGTGCACGCAAGCGGCGCGTACGCGGTGGCGAAAGTACAAGCGGCTGGGTGCTGGTGATCGTTGCTGCGCTTGTCGTCACAATTGCACTGGTGAGCACCATGGTCGTCGCACTGTACGTAACCATCTCCGGCGAGCAGCAGGAAGTCATACCCACGGCAGTGCTCAACCTGCCCACGCCCGTGAACGCTCGCCAGGACTTCAGTGCGGTGGATGTGAGCTTGCAAGAGGGGCAACTGCTGCAACTGGACGACGGACGTGAGATTGTCATCGAAGCGTGGGATGGGGAGTCGCGCTTTACGGTGTTGATGATGGGGCTAGACCGCCGCCCCGGTGAAACCGGGCTTGCCTACCGTACCGACACAATGATGGTCGTCAGCCTGAACCCGGCAACCGACAGCATCGGCATTTTAAGCATTCCGCGTGACCTGTACGTGCCTGTGCCCGGCTACAGCGAACTTCAGCGCGTGAACAGCGCGATGGTGCTGGGCGAACTCCAGCGCACGGGCAACGGACCTAACCTCGCCATGCAAACGGTGCAGAACAACCTCGGCATCCGCGTGAATGACTACCTCGCCGTAGACTTCAACGGGTTCATTCAGTTTGTAGATGCTATCGGCGGCATTGAGGTCACGACTACCTACACCATCAACGACCCGCAGTACCCTAACATGTACTACGGTTACGATCCTTTCTACCTGCCGGCGGGCACGCACCAGCTAGACGGCGCAACCGCACTCAAGTTTGCCCGTACGCGCCACGGCAGCAGCGACTTCCAGCGGGCGCAGCGCCAACAGGACGTACTCTACGCAGTGCGCGACAAGGTGCTCGAACCGGGTGTGCTGGCACAGTTGATCGTGCAGTCACCGACGCTGTACGACCAATGGCAGGACAACGTCTCTACCGGGCTCACGCTTGACCAGATGATTCAGATCACGCTGTACCTGAAGGACATCCCAAGTGAAAACATCACCACGGGCGTGATTGATCAGCGCTACATCGCCAACTACCAAACATCTTCCGGGGCGCAGGTGCTCATCCCCAACCGTAATCGTCTCGGCTCACTCATGGTTGAGGTGTTCGGTCCAAATTACAACCAGTAACAAGCGGGGCGGGGCGTTATGTACGACGCCCCACCGCTATGCTTGCGTGGCAAACGTGCGGTTCATGAACCACTTCCAGGCTAGCCCCACTACCAGCAGCACCGCCACAATCAGGTAGATGCGCCAACTCACGAAGAACGTCAGCGAGAAGCACGCTACCAGCCCTGCAATTGCCACCCAGCGCGGGAAAAGCCGCTCTTCGTCGGTGAGTTGCAGGGCGCTCAGGTTGGTGAGCGAGTAGTACAGCAGCACCGTTACGGCACTAAAGCTCCATGTGGTTTCCACGTCGCCCAGCAGCGTTAGCCCCGCCACAACAATGCCCATGACAATCACAGCGACGAACGGCGTTGTTCCCGCCACGTTCAGCCGCGCCGTGATCGGCGGCATATCCGCCCGGCGACCCATTGCCAGCAGCACGCGAGACAACCCCAGGATCAGGTTTAGCAGCACGCCCAACATTGCCGTAATCGCGCCGACTGCCAATATAATCCCTGACCCCGGCACACCAAACGTCCGTGCGACGATTTCCAGTGGGGCAGCGGCACCTTCTGTTGTCCCCGCCAGGAAGCTTGCACCGACGGCGGCAATGGCAACCGCCGCGACCGTAATGTACAGCACCATGGTGAAGCCCAGGGTAGTAATGATGGCACGGGGAATCGTGCGGCGCGGCTCGCGCACTTCTTCGCCTAGCGTGGCAATGCGCCCGTAACCTGTGTAGGCAACGAACATCAGCGCCGTTGCGTGAAGCAACCCGCCTGCACCGTCTGTGAAGAAGGTGCTGAAGCTGGTGGCAGCGTTACTTGTTGCGCTGGGCAGCCCACTGAGCACAAAAAACGCCAGCGTGCCCAGCGTGAGCGATACAATAGCAATGTTCACGGTGTTGCTGCGCCGTATACCGCCCACGACGAGCACAGTCATCACAATGACGACGCTAAACGCCAACGGAATCGCCAGTGCTGCGCTATCTGCGCCGAACGCGTTGAGCAAGTAGCCCGCAAAACCGAGCGCCGCCGTCGCAGCAGAGGCGCTTTTCGCCAGCAGGAACATCCAGCCCGCGATGAAGCCCAGCCACGGGTTCAGGTAGCGGTAGCCGTATTCGTATGTGCCGCCGCTGACGGGGTGGTTCGCGGCGAGTTGGGCGCTGTTCAGCCCGTTGAAGATCGCCACCATCGCGCCGAGGGCGACCGCCAGCACGACAGACGCGCCCGTAACCCCGGTGGCGATAGCAATGCTGACGAACACACCCGTCCCGACAATTGAGCCTAGCCCCATCATCGTTGCGCCGAACACGCCGAGTTCTCGCTTGAGTTGCTGCTGTGACTGCGTGGTTGCTGCTTCTGCCATAGTTTTCTCTCACAGGGTTGCACAAAAACAGCGCGGATTGTAACCGCGCTGCGTGAGTGTGTCCTTGATGTTGGTTTAAACTATGCGAGTGCGTCCCGCAGGTCTTTTGCCAGCTCACGGACGGCTTCGGTGCCCTGTGCGCCGCGCCGCACCAGCGCACTCCCCACAATGAACCCATTCACCAGCCCGTTCATCTGGCGTGCTTGCTGTGGTGTGCTGATGCCAAAGCCCAGCACCAGCGGTTGATCGGTTTTGGCACGCACCCGCCCGATGAACTCGGTCAGGTCTGCGGGAAGTTCGGTGCGTGCGCCTGTGATGCCTGTCACGCTAACCACATAGATGAAACCTCGTGCCGCCTGCGATGCCGCTTCAATGCGGGTGTCGTTGCTGGTGGGTGCCAGGAAGAAGATCAGCGCCATGTTCTCCTGTTCGCAGGCGGCGGCAAACAGGTGCGCTTCTTCCGGCGGCAAGTCCGGGATGATAAAGCCATCGGCACCTGCTGCCTTGGCATCTCGTACGAACTGCTCTGTACCGTAGTTGACGAGCGGGTTCAGGTAGCTGAACATGAACATGGGCTGGGTCACGCCGCGCCGCCGCAGCTCGGTCACGCCCTCGAGTGACTTCTTCACGGTCATGCCGTTTTCCAGCGCTGCTTGTGCAGCCGCCTGCAAGGTCGGTCCGTCCGCCAGCGGATCGCTAAACGGTACGCCGATCTCAAACGCATCGGCACCCACCTCTGCCATTGCCTGGATGGCGTCTAGCGAGGCGTCGTAGGTGGGGTAGCCCAGCGTATAGTAGGGCAGGAACGCGGCACGGTTTTCGCTCTCTGTGCGGGCGAACATCGCTTCTACTGCGTGCAGACCTGTGAGGCGAGCTTGTGTATCGGTCATAGGATTAAGTCTTTTCTCTTTTTTCTAATGGTTTCTTCAGCGCGTCAATGCCCGCCTCAAGGATCTCCTGTGCGATGGCGGTGCGCTTTGCCCAGTTCTTCGGGTCAGCATCGTACTCCGCGGCGGCATTTGCCTGTGCTTCGTCGTCCGCCGCAGCATCGGCGTAACGGTCGGCGCTCTCCCAGTCCAGCCCATCAACGTGTGCTGTGCGGATATCGTAGCCGCCGCGCCGCGCCAACACCACCCACTCGCTGTCTGCACCAAACGGACGCGAGGTGCTGCCGTTGTCCACGATAAAGCGTGCCACCCGCTGGTCAAAGCCTTTTGCCCCGGCGGATAAGTCTAGCTGGCAGTTGAGGATGTGCGAGAACATCTTGTTCGGCAACGCTTCCGTCTGCACAAGTGCCTGCGGGTGCGTGTTGTAGGCGTGTTCTGTGCGCCCGATGACTAAACAGTCGTACATCTGTACCCGTTTCATGGTCTGGCGCAGTTCCTCGTAGCGTGTTTCCGCCCAGCGCAGCAGCCGATCCATGTCCGCATACAAGATGTGTGACGCAGACGTATCGGGAATCACGTCCAACGCACGGTCTATGGATTCTAAGCGTGCCCCTGCCCAATTGTCCGTCAGGTGTAGAGACAGCTTCTCGTAGTGCCGAACGGAAAGCACCAGCCCAAAATGTGTGTGCGGCGGCATAATCACCACCATGTGTGCAAACACTCGTGCCAGTTGCGGGTACAACCGCCGGAAGCGCTTAGCCTCCCCACGCGGGTTCCACGTCGCAGCTAAAACGACGCTCATGGATGATACCTCTCAAATTCATCAGAAATGATGATTTGAGTATCGCATGGGGTGCGTTCTGGCGCTATTCTATTTTCAATGCTTTCATCACAGTATCTAAAGCTTTCACACGATGTCCTGGTACAGTCGTCAGGAACTGCCGCACTAAACCTATTGATTACCAAGCTCATCTCACCGACGCGGATGTGACCACACTCAGCGGGCGGCGCTGCGGACCTGCTCAAAACCGTACTGCCCGCGGAACTGCCACAAGGTGACTATTGCTCTGAACTGCTCTGGCTTGGCAACAAACCGACCTTTTACTCAAACTTGTCCCCAAGCTCCTTGATGACTGTGTCCAGGTCTTTGTCGCCGCGCCCACTCATGTTTACCAGAATCACATCGTCTTTGCTCATCGTGGGCGCACGCTTAATCGCCTCTGCCAGCCCGTGCGAGCTTTCCAGCGCCGGGATGATGCCCTCATATTCGCACAGCATCTGGAAGGCGTTTAGCGCTTCTTCGTCGGTCGCCAGCGTGTAGTAGGCGCGTTCCTGCTCCCGCAAGTAAGCGTGCTCCGGTCCCACAGAAGCGTAGTCCAGCCCGGCGGACACACTATGTGTGTTCATGATCTGTCCGTCGTCGGTCTGCATCACATAGCTGCGCGTGCCTTGCAGCACACCGGGGCGGCTGATGTTCGGGTCTGCGAAGCGTGCCGCGTGCAGCCCGCTGAGCACCCCGTGACCGCCTGCCTCAACGCCGATGAGGTCAATGTTTTCATCATAGCGGAAGGCGTGGAACAGACCGATGGCATTGCTGCCGCCGCCCACGCACGCCACGCACATATCCGGCAAGCGCCCGGCAATCTCCACAATCTGTTCGCGTGCCTCATAGCCGATCACACTCTGGAAG
This sequence comes from uncultured Anaerolineaceae bacterium, assembly GCA_964451095.1. GTDB lineage: Bacteria > Chloroflexota > Anaerolineae > Aggregatilineales > Phototrophicaceae > DAOTTY01. Next base: position 10,277 of record CAYVGI010000111.1, on the reverse strand, counting down.
TCACGCACCATCATCGGGTACGGGTGCGGTCCCAGTGCGCTGCCCAGCAGGTAGAACGTCGTGCGGACGTTCGTCACCCAGTCGCGCAGCGTCTCGTTAATCGCGTCCTTGAGCGTCTTGGTGCCGCTCTCCACGGAGATAACCTCCGCGCCCAGCAGCTTCATTCGGAACACGTTCGGCTTCTGCCGGGCGATGTCTACGCTGCCCATGTACACGTGGCACTCCAGCCCCAGCAGCGCCGCCGCCGTCGCCGATGCCACGCCATGCTGCCCGGCTCCGGTTTCCGCGATCACGCGCTTTTTGCCCATGCGTACTGCCAGCAGCGCTTGCCCCAGCGCATTGTTGATCTTGTGGGCACCTGTGTGTGCTAGGTCTTCGCGCTTCAGGTAGATTTGTGCGCCGCCCAGGTGTTCGCTCAGGCGCTTGGCGTGGCTCACGGGCGTCGGACGCCCGGTGTAGGTCTGTTGCAGGCGCATAAGCTCCTGTTGGAAGGTCGGGTCTGCCATTGCCTCCCGGTAAGCGACTTCAAGCTCTTCCAGTGCCGGCACGAGTGTTTCCGGCACGAAGCGCCCGCCAAAGTCACCGAAGTAGCCGCGCTCGTCGGGCACGTTGGCGGTGTTCGTTGGGATGTAGGGCTTGTTTAGCTGTTGCATTACGATAAGTACTCCAGTTTAAAAAAGTCATTGATATTTGCGTTTGCTCATCGCTCTTGGTAGCGCGATGTGGTGGTGCGCTCCAGCGTGACTTGCATGTTGTCTTCGGTAATCGTCACGGCGGTGATCTCACCGTTGTCGTTGTCCTGCTTGGCGCGGGCGGCGAGGTTTTGCGCGAACACATTGTTGAAGCGGCTCACCGCTGTTTGCGGCAGTGCCACCCCCATGACGGTTGCCTCTGTTGCCGTTGCCGCGATCTGCCCATTCTGCGCCGCCAGCACGATAGTGATGGTCGCGGGCAAAGGATTGCCGGAGCGCATAATCTCCCCGCTGATGACCATATCGCCGCTGTCGCGCAGGTCAACAGCAACGTTGGTGATTGCCAGTTCGTCGTTGCCTTCCAGCGATTCCACAACCAGCCCTTCCACGTCGTTCTCGCTGAGTGTGAGCGTGCCGCCCGCACCACATGCCGCCAGTGCCAGCGCAGCCAGTGCCAAGAGCGCGATCAGTTTGAGTTTGTGCATCATGCTTTCTCCTGGCTACGCGGACTTCGCCGCTGTGATAAACGCTTCGACCTTGTGCGGGTCTTTCACGGCGGGCTCGCTTTCTACGCCACTGGCAACATCAACCCCCCATGGGCGCACTTGCGCTACACGTTCCGCAACATTATCCGGTGTGAGCCCGCCCGCCAGCATCATGCGTGGCACCATCTGCTTGACGGTCAGTGCCACATCAACACTCGCCGTTTCCCCCGTACCGCCCAGCAGTTTGGGGTGGTAGGCGTCCAGCAGCAGGGACGGAATGCGCTCGTCGTCAATGAACTCTTTGCTGTAGTACTGTGCATCATCTACGGCGAGTGCTTTTGTAGGCGGGCGGATCACCTTAAAGCCGCGTCCGTTCAGCTCGTGCAGCACCTCGTCAGATTCATCCCCGCTCAGTTGCACAAAGTCCAGGTTGGCAACGCTGATGACTTCCGAGATGTGGCTGGACGGCGCGTTTGCGAACACACCGATGATCAACGGGCGTTCGTTTTGCAGTTCGTTGCGCAGGTAGTCGCTAATCATTGCGGCGTGCGCTGGCTCCAAGTAGCGCGGGGACGGCGGGTAGAAGTTTAGCCCGATCATATCCGCCCCAAGCTCTGCTGCCATCATTGCGTCGTCCGGGTGGGTAACCCCACAAATTTTGACAATCACCGTGTCCGCTCCTGAGAACTAAACGCTGTCACTGTGCGTGCGATATCGCCGGACGTCACCAGTCCTTCGCCCACCAACACCGCGTGCGCCCCCAGTTTACCCATCTTTCGCACATCGTTCACTGTCTTCATGCCGCTTTCCGCTACCAGCGTGACGTGCTGCGGCACCAGCTTGGCGAGGCGCTTGGTTGTGTCCAGGTCAACATGGAACGTTTTCAGGTCACGGTTGTTGATGCCTATTAGCGTGGCGCCCACCTTCAGCGCACGCTCTAGCTCCGCTTCACTGTGCACTTCCACCAGGGCGGTCATGCCCAGCCGCTCAGTGAGCGTGTGCAAGTCTTGTAGCTGCCCGTCGGATAGCGCCGCGACGATGAGCAGCACTGCGTCTGCACCTGCTGCCCGCGCTTCGTACACCTGGTACGCATCAAGCACAAACTCTTTGCGCAGCAGCGGAATACCCACCGCGCGGCGAATCTGCCGCAAATAGTCAATGTGCCCCATGAAGAAGCGCTCGTCCGTTAGCACGGAAAGCATCGCTGCGCCGTTGTCGGCATAAGTGCGTGCCAGCATGATCGGGTCAAACGGGTCGATCAGCACACCCCGGCTAGGGGATGCCCGCTTGACTTCCGCCACCAGCGCTACCGTGTCCTTGCGCAGCGCACGGGTGACGTTTATTGCGGGGCGGGCGCAGCGTGCTGCCTGCGCCACCTGTGCCATCGGGTTCAGCTTACGGGCGGCGGCAAGCTCCGTGACCTTGTGCGCCAGAATTTTGTCCAGGTAGGTGTCTGTCTGTACATACGTGCTCATGAGGCAAGCTCCTGGCTGAGTGCGACCAGTTCGTCCAGCTTGGCGACGGCAGCACCGTTATCAATCACATCAGTTGCAACACGGATGCCGCTTTGGATGCTATCTGCCTTGCCCGCGACGTGCAGCGCAGCGCCCGCGTTCAGCAGCACCACATCGCGCTTAGCGCCGCGCAGCGAGCCGTCCAGCACGCCGCGCAGTATCTCCGCATTGATCTGTGGTTCACCGCCATACAGCTCACTAATGCTGGCAGAATCAAAGCCGAGTGCTTTGGGGTCGAGTTCGTAGCTACGCACGCGCCCGTCGAAATAGTGGCTGATGGTGTTCGGTCCGGTAGTCGTTAGCTCATCCAGCCCGCCGTAACCGCTGACCACCATCGCATTGACCGACCCCAACTTGCCCAGCACGTTCGCCAGCAGGTCGGTCAAGTCCGCAGTGAACACGCCCATCAACTGGCGCTTGGCACCCGCTGGGTTCGTCAGCGGACCGAGAATGTTAAAGATGGTACGCATGGCAAGCTCTTTGCGGGGCATGGCGACGTGTTTCATCGCCGGGTGCAGCGCCCGTGCAAACAAAAAGCCGATACCGATCTGGTCAACGCATTGACCCACCTGCTCCGGCGTGAGGTCAATGTTTACGCCCAGCGCTTCCAGCACATCCGCGCTGCCGCTTTTGCTAGTCGCGGCGCGGTTGCCATGCTTGGCGACGGGGACACCCGCGCCTGCGGCAACAAACGCCACCGTCGTGCTGATGTTAAACGTGCCGGACTTATCGCCACCCGTGCCGCATGTGTCCAGCAGGACGTCTGGCTCGTATTGGGTGGGCACGGTGTGTGCGTTTTCCCTCATGGCACGCGCACTGCCCACGATCTCGTCCGGCGTTTCGCCCTTCATGCGTAGCGCCATCAGGTAAGCACCAATTTGCGCGTGCGTCGCCTCGCCAGACATGATCTGGTTCATGACCGCTTCTGCTTCGTCAACCTGCATGTGCCCGAACTTGCCGAGCATGTCGATTGCCTTCTGAATGTTCATGGCGGCGGTTTGTGTGTTGGCTACCATAAGCGTCTTCTCTCTTTCGTACGTGTCAAAAACAACAAATTTGTAACTATTCTTGTTTGCGGTTCTGCTCTACCGCGCGTCGCAGCTCCTCTATGCTAAACGGCGGCGACTTGCGGTGCACCATCCGGTGGCAGTTCGCACACAGCAGCACAATGCCGTCCACGTCTACAAACTGTTCCCCGTCCATCTCAGACACAGGCTCCGGGTGGTGTGCCTCGATGTACCCTTCGCCCAGCGAGCCGTACACCTCTTCGAAGTTCATGTCACACACCTGGCAGCGCAGTTCGCCGTGTACTTCGTAATAACGCGCCTTCGCCTCGTTTACAAGCTTGCTGCTACGCTGGCGCAGCACCCGCGTTTGCACTGCGGGTTTGCCCTCCGCGTAGATGAACGTGTCCCGGTCGATTTCCACGTGTTCCACGCCCTGCACGCTCTCGCGCCTGCTGTGCCATGTGTAGTTGAGCAGGGCGGCGCTCTCGTCGGTGAGCTGCCGTATGTGGTACAGCGACATCGGGTTCAGCCGTCCGGCGCGGTTCAATCGCAGGCGATCAGCGGTTGTGCCTTCAAAGCGCAGGCTCATGGTCACTGCCAGTTCCGTCAGGTTGATAAGCTGCATCGGTTCGGCGGTGCCCTCCTGTGCCGTAGCGTGCCACCGCGCCGCAAACGGGTCTAGCGGGTCGAACACTGCGTCTGCTTCTGCCTCATCGGAGACGGTTCCCACAACCAGCCGCCCTGCCAGCAGCAAATCGCCGCCGCGCACAGTGACGATCCACACCACATCACCCGGTTCTGTCTTTTTGAGCAGGTCGCTGGCGATGTGATCGAGTCCCTCGCCGTAGTAGTGATATTCGACCGTTTTCAGCTTCCAGTAGAGCAGGTAATGGCGTGACATTTGTGCTTCTATGTCTCAAACTATTTCAAAACGTGCCTCCAATCATAGGATGAAAAACGTAAATTTTCAGGGTAAACATAGCGCACGTCCGGTCGCGGTGTAGGTGAGGGGCGAGGTTAGTCTCGCCTCTACAGGTGATGTGCGACACCTAAACCGCCTCTGGCACCATCTGCATAAAATTCTTCAGCATCACCGGACCCTCCGGCGTGAGAATGCTTTCCGGGTGGAACTGCACGCCCACAATCGGGTACTCGCGGTGGCGCAGCGCCATGATCTCGCCCGTGTCCGCCGTCGCAGTGACTTCCAGCACATCCGGGAATGTGTCGCGCTCCACAATCAGGCTGTGGTAGCGCGTTGCCTGGAACGTGCCGGGTACACTAGCGAACAGCGGGTCGCCGTGGTGCGTGATCATACTGGTTTTGCCGTGCATAAGGCGGTCATTGCGGATGACTCGCCCACCGAACACCTGCCCGATGCTCTGGTGCCCCAGGCACACGCCCAGCGTTGGCACCGTCGGGCTCAGCTCGCGCAGCACATCCAGGCATACGCCCGTGTCGTCTGGGTCACCAGGACCGGGCGAGATCACAATGTGGGACGGTGCCATGTCGCGGATAGCGTCCACAGTCACCTCGTCGTTGCGAAAAACGCACAGGTCAGCGCCCAGTTCGCCCAACTGCTGCACGATGTTGTAGGTAAAGCTGTCGTAATTGTCGATGACCAGAATCATATTTGTTCTCCCATGCAGGTAGCAGGTATGGGTAGGGGCGCAGCGCCCCTACGCGCCAAATTCTCTAAATCAGCCCACGCTCGGCGTAATCAATCGCGGTGTTTAGCGCCCGTGCTTTGTTGTGGCACTCCTCGTACTCGGAGGCAGGGTCGCTGTCTGCGACGATGCCCGCGCCCGCCTGCACATAAACGGTATCCCCGCGCATGAACAGCGACCGAATGGTGATGCAGGTGTCTATGCTGCCGTCGTAGCTGAAGTAACCCACGGCACCGCCGTAGGTGTTGCGGCGGGTGCCCTCCAGTTCCTCGATAATCTCCATTGCCCGCACCTTGGGCGCACCACTCAGCGTGCCCGCCGGGAACGTCGCCCGCAGCAGGTCAAAGGCGTCCATGTCCCCGCGCAGGTTGCCCTCTACCCGGCTGACGATGTGCATCACATGGGAGTAGCGCTCCACGAACATCATCTGCGGCACGCGCACCGTACCGTAGTCGCACACCCGACCCAGATCGTTGCGTCCCAGGTCTACCAGCATGACGTGCTCTGCGCGTTCCTTCTCGTCTGCGAGCAGTTCTTCTGCAAGTGCGGCGTCCTCCTCCGGCGTGGAACCGCGCTTGCGCGTCCCGGCGATGGGGTGCGTTTGTGCGACGCCGTCCTCCAGGCGTACCATCATCTCCGGTGAGGCACCCATCAGCACGAACTCGTCTGCGAAGTTGAGGTAGAACATGTAGGGCGATGGATTGGTTGCCCGCAGCGCCCGGTAGATTGCCAGCGGCGGCGCACTCGTGCGGCGCTGGAACCGCTGCGACAGCACGATCTGAAACGCATCTCCGGCGGCAATGTGTTCTTTTGCTGCCCGAACCGCGTCTTCGTAGTCCCCCTGGGACATATTCGATGTGGGCGGGTCGCCCAGCGGGGCATCGGCGGTGGGGATGGGCGGCAGTGGTTGGCGCAGCGCCTCGATTACGGCGTCAATGCGGCGTAGTGCATCATCGTAGGCGGCGTCGGCGTCACCTGTGTTGCGTGCGTTCGCCAGCACGGTAAGCTGATGCTTGGCGTGGTCGAAGATCACCAGCGTGTCTGGCAGCATGAATGCTGCTTCTGGCACGTCCACATCTTTAACGGCGGTGTTTGGCAGGCGCTCGAAGTGGCGCACCACATCGTAGCTGATGTAGCCTACCGCCCCGCCGATAAAACGCGGCAGCCCTGGCGGGATGATGGGTTTGTGCGTGGCAAACGTGGACTTAACAACGTGCAGCGGGTCTTCGCCGGGCGCTAACGGGCGGGATGTCGTCTCGCCGTCCAGTGTGAGCGTAAGCTGCCCATCACGGAACAGCGCCACGCCGCGTGGGTTCACACCCAGGAACGAGTAGCGCCCCACCTGTTCGCCGCCCTCCACGCTTTCCAGCATAAAGGCGGTGCTGCCCGTGTGTGACAGCTTGAGATAAACGGATACCGGGGTTTCCAGGTCGGCGAGCAGAGTGCGATAGACCGGCACAAGGTCACCTTGCTGGAACAACGTATGCACATCGGCGCGGGGCGGTTGCGTGAGTGCGCTGCCCTGCGCGACGGCGGGAGAGAATGCCATAGTTTTGTTACTCCTGTGTACACCAGTCGGAAATCAAAAACCCCCACATCCACACAAGGACGAGGGGGGTCAAATTCTCGCGGTGCCACCTTGCTTCGCACGCTGGCGGGCGCGCGCGCTCTGTGCGGTCGGGCATTTTTATGCCCAAACGCCGCGCCGTTAACGGAGCGCACCCGGCGGTAGCTACTGGTTGCCGTTCACCACCGCGACTCGCCGGTCCATTCGCCACCTGCGCCTGTGCTGCCCTCCCAGCCAAGGGGCAACTCTCTGGGACAGTGCCGGGGTGGGTACTCGTCCGGGTCGTCGTCGTTTCAGGAGTATGTGATTACGCGCCACAGATTAGCGCTAAATGAGGTGTGTGTCAAGAGCACTGCCTCGCCAACCGGAACACGCGCTTGGTAGGGGTGTTGCCCGCATGTACGTAACGCCTTCAGCGCGTGCACCGACGTCTCCACACCAGACGGTGACATACCTATTGCCGAAATCGAAGTGGGCGACACCGTTTACGCCTACGATGAACTGACCGGGGAGGTCGGTGAGTACGAAGTCATCGCCACTATCTCCCACGTGGACGAGGGCATCATCCACCTCACCACCGCCGAGCACCCGCCACCATCACCCCAGCCCATGCACCTCCTGCACAGACGCAATCAGGTGGGTGGCGTCCGGCTCGCGCTCGTCCTTGGGCTTGCCCATGCTGTCCACAATGTCCTCGTCCCGCAGCAGGCAGCGTGCCACGTTTGCGATGCCCGTGCCAATCACCTCCAGGTCGTAGCCGCCCTCCATCAAGAACACAATGTTGCCCTCGCACAGCGCGTCCGCCATACGGATGAGCTCGCGCGTCAGGTGGGCGTAGCCCGTTAGCGTCAGGTTCATGCCCGCCAGCGGGTCTGCCCAGTGCCCGTCAAAGCCCGCACTCACCAAAATCAACTCCGGGCGGTAGCGCTCCGCTGCCTGCCAGATGACCTGCTCGTACACACTCGCCAGTGTTTTGTCGCCGCTGCCTGCCCGCAGCGGAATATTGATCGTGTAACCATCGCCCGTTCCGCGCCCGGTGTCCTGTAACATGCCGCTGCCGGGGTACAGCGGGTGCTGGTGCGTGGAGATGAACAGCACGCTCTCGTCATCGTAGAAGATGTCGTTGGTGCCGTTGCCGTGGTGCACATCGTAATCCACGATCATCACGCGCTTGAGATTGTGGGTATGCTGGGCGTGCCGCGCTGCGATGGCGACGTTGTTCAGCAGGCAAAAGCCCATCGCCTGCCCCGCCGTCGCATGATGACCGGGCGGGCGTGCTGCCACCAGTGCATTATCGACTTCACCGTCTAGCACGGCGTCCACTGCCTCACACGCCGCCCCTGCCGCAATCCGTGCGATGGTGTACGAGTCCTGTGCCATGTAGGTGTCCGCGTCAATGAGGGTGAGGCGACTGTCGCTCATCGCTTCGATTTCGCCCAGGCGGTTGATGTGTGGGGCGGTATGCGCCAGCAGGATGGTGTGCTCCGAGAGCGGTTTGGGCACGATAGTCTCCATCCGGTCGCGCAGGTTGCCCGCTTCGATTTTCTTCCACACTGCCCGCAGCCGTCCGGCGTGTTCCGGGTGCCCAGGCATGTCATGGTTCAAGAAGCGCTTGTGCGTCAAAAATGCAGTTGTCACGGCGTTTTTGTCATTTCTTGCGTAAAAATGTCGGTTAAAATGCAGTTTAGCATCTTAACGCCGCTTTCCGAAACCTGTGGCTGTGTTTTATAATTCCCCTTAACCTGCCACCCGCAGTGACCTCTAACATTAACTAAACAAAAGCCTTTTTTGCCAGTGAAAAACGATAGGACAACCAATCCATGCAGTATGAACGGCTTGTGAAGTGGGCGCGCGAGACCTGGGAAGAGCGCAACCCTGATGTCGCGTACATCACCATCTGGGCATCGGCGGAATGCAGCAACCAGATTGCCCAGGAGCAGATGAAGCCCGGGCGCAAGCTGAAGGGCAAAGCAAAATACGACGGCATGGAAACCCTGGACTGCCCGGTGGTCACCGAGATTAGCGATTACGGCGCACGCGGGCGCAAAATGGTGCTCACATCTACCAGCGGCGCGTATGTGTTTAAGTTCAAGGGAGATGGTAAAAAGAGCAGCGACTTCGAAGTGATCTACGCCAGTTCCTATTTTGACGAGGACGGGCAAGATCTCACGTCGATTGCACTGGTGCCGGAGGACCGGCTGGAGACGTGGGCAGCGTTCGAGATGGCATGTGCACGGGCGGTACGCCCACGCATCAAGCGGCGGCGCGATGTGTACATTGTCGGCGGCACGGATGCCTACTTTGACCCGACAGTCGAGTGGGAAGACGTGATTTTGCCAGACGACCTGAAAGACCGCCTGCTGGAGGACATGGAGGCGTTTTTCAAGCAGGGCGTGGACATCTACAAGGAGTTGAAGCTGGCACCGTTCCGTAAGCTGCTGCTGGCGGGGGTTCCTGGCACAGGCAAGACCATGCTGTGTGCAGCAATGGCAAAGCTGGCAATCGACGAGAAACGTGTGGTGGTGTATGTCTCCGGTGCCGACCGCGACGGTGCGAGCTTTGAGAAAATCCAACGGGCGCTGCAAGCGGTGGCGGCGGCACAGTACCCGGTGCTGCTCATCGTGGAGGAAATCGACGCTTATTTGCAGGGCGACGACAAAGCCCGTGTGCTGAACGTGTTAGACGGCGTGGAAAGCCCGAATAACCCCAAGGGAGCGCTGCTGCTGGCAACCACCAACTACCCGGAAGTGATAGACGAGCGCATCGCCAAGCGTCCGGGCCGCCTAGACCGTATCTTCATCATCCCGGTGATTGAAGACGAAGCACAGGCGGAGCGGATGCTGCGCCACTACATGGCGGAGCAGTGGAAAGACGACCACACTAGCATCGTGCCGGAGCTTGTGGGGCAGCCAGGCGCGTTTGTGCGCGAGGTAGCGCTGCACGCCCGGATGCTCGCGGCACACGAGCGCCAGACCGAGGTAACACAAGAGCTGCTGGAACAGTCCGTGGACAGCCTGAACGACCAACTCAAGGCAGGGTCAGACTTTTTGACGCGCCGCCGCTCTATGGGGTTAATCCAGGATGGGAGCAACCGCGTGCAGCGCATTAACCCGTCCAGCCCGTTTTCGCCGTTTGGGCCGGGGCGCAACCGCCCACGCCGACGCTAGCACGGTAACCGGGCAACAAATCCTTCGTTGCTCGGTTATTTTTGCATTTCTATAGAACTCCATTGTCACGCCACTATCGCTAACCAGTAATTTCGGGGAATTCCCCATCGCACGCAATGTGACATAGAAATCACCAAAACATCCACCAACGTGCCAGCTACCTACAATACCGGTTATCATT
>CAYVGI010000110.1:0-17450 GCA_964451095.1 uncultured Anaerolineaceae bacterium | reverse complement strand
AACCGGTCGTCGCCTGCTTGAACGCGCCCCACTCCCAGGTTTGCAGCACATGGGCGTAGGGCATCTCGCGCAAGGCATCGTTCCAGTGGTCGCGGTCGGTTATGGTGTGGACGGAGAGCAAGGCTTTAATCCAGGGGACATGTGCTTCATTTCGGTGCAATCTCCACAGAACGGGCAATGCTCACCAATATATCGTCGTGTGCCTGCGCGAATGACACGGGCGTGCGGGACTGCATCTGTGCGGTGGTGAGGGTGCCGTCCAGCAGGAACCACGCCGTCAACCGCCCCCCTTGCCGCTCCACGACGACAGTATCATACGCTTTGCCGTTGATGCTCTGTAGGGTGGTTTGCGGGTCTGCCGGGGCGCGGCTGAGCGTCGTCACCGTCACCACAAACTGCCCGTCGGTTGCGCCGCCGCCATCCGCCGTCAGCGTCCACTCCGGCGGGGCACTAAGCGAAAGTTGGCGGAGTTCAGGTGGGGCAAGCGGGTCGTTGTTGGCAACAGTTAGCTGAACAGTGGCGGGGTTAGCACCACAGGCAGTGAGCATAGCAAGCAGCGGGGGCAGCAGCGCGAGCGTAATGCGCCGTACTATCGAGCGCCGTTTAGTCACGCAACTGTGCCGCCGTCCAGTAGGCAGTATAGATGAGCGGGTTGTAGATTTTGTCCCACGCGCCGATGCTGCGCACCACTTCCCCGCCCCAGCCGCGCTTAAAGCCATATACGCCCCACAGCCCGTCGGTGCGCTCCTGGAACTCGTCTTCCAGCGTTGCTTCGTCTTCATCGGGGATGCCCCACATGTCGTAGTGGCGCACACCGTGGCGCTTTGCCCACTGGATTGCCGCCCACTGCACGCCATAGGTCGCCATCAGGTTGCGCTTGTTGTTCGTAGATGCGCCGTACAGGTACCACGCGGTTTCCCCCTGCGCGAACACCATAATGCCCGCCAGCGGGTCGCCTTCGTGCTCCGCCAGGATGAGCGCGGCGGTGTTGTCTGGAACAAACAGGTCATACGCCATGCGGTAGTAGTCCGGCTCGTGCACACCGAACTCATTGCGCTCGCCTGTGGTTTGCATCATGCCACAAAACGTGTCGATGTCGTCTATCGTCGCCTCGTAGTAGCGCACGCCCTTGCGCTGGCTCAGCCGTACCTTGCGCCGGGTGCTCTGGCTCATGTGGGCAAGGATGTGTTCGTCTCCTTCGCTGATGTCAATGAGGATGGTGTTCGGCGGCTGGATGGTTTGCGGGCTTTCTCGGAAGCCCCACCGCTCGATGTCTGGCAGCCCACCCTCGAAAATGCCCGGCTCCCACTTGAGGAACGCGGCACCTTCGTCTTTCAATCGGCGGTCAACTGCCTTCCACAGCCGCTCTAGTTGATCGTCGGAGGAGGCATACGGTCCCATTGGCAGGTACGCCATGGTGCCCAGGTTAAAGGGCAGCCCCCGCAGCATGATTTGCGTGCCGGCAATCAGGTTTTCGCCGTCGGCAAGCGCGACGCGCATCACGTCCCAACCGAATGCTTCTTTTAACGTGCCCCAGTTCGCTCGCTGCAAAATGTGGGCGCGGGGCTGCTCCTTGACGAAGGCATCCCACTGCGCAGGGGAGGGGTCTATAGTTTCTAGCATAAGCGCCAATGAATTGGATTCCTAAAGCTGGTTACGTCTAGTTTTAGGGCAACCCAAACCCAAAAGCAAGGTGCATTCGCCTACGGTTAAGGTGCTGACAACATAAGAACGAGCGGAATGAGCGGTTGGTGGCGAATGAGCGTTGTGTTAAAATTCACAAGTGCCGCACCCGTGAGCAGAGCACACCCGCCCCCGGAGAGGTCGTTGCGGCGGCACTACCACAATGCTATACTCGCGCTGTTTGTTCCAAATGGCACGAATGACCATCAGAAATGTTATAGTCGCAGGGTTAACCGCTCATGAACATCCTTACACAGTGGGGTCCCATCGGGCTGTTTTTCATAATCGGGTTCATCTTGCCTGCCGCGCCGATCTTGGTTGCGCAGGTGGTAAACCCCAAAAAGCCGAACGATGTGAAGTTACAAACCTATGAATCTGGCGTGGAAACTGTTGGCGATACCTGGGTGCAGTTTAAGGTGCAGTATTACATTTACGGCATTGTCTTTCTTGTGTTCGATGTCGAAATGATCTTCCTCCTACCGTGGGCAATCGCGTTTAACGAACTCAGTTTTTTCGCCTTTGGCGCAGGCTTCTTGTTCATCTTCCTGCTGACGGACGCGCTCGTTTACGCATGGCGCAAAGACGCGCTGGAGTGGGCGTAGGCACACAGCGCGTCTCGTTCAGTCGGCAGTCGTATTAGAAGGAATAACTTATGCAGGGAACTGAAAATTTTTGGCTCATGCTCATCGTCGTTGCCATCGTGGCAACGTTGCCGCTGCTAACGGCAATTCCGCTCATCTGGATTGAGCGCAAGGTTGCTGCCCGTATCCAAGATCGCATCGGTCCAAACCGTGTCGGTCCTGCTGGCATCATCCAACCTGTTGCCGATGCGCTGAAGATCATCACCAAGGAAGACATCACACCCGCAGGCGCAGACAAAATTTCGTACAACATCGCACCCATTCTGTCCGTCGGGTCGGTGGTGCTCATGTGGGCGGCAATTCCGCTCGGTCCGGGTCTCATCGGCGTAGACCTGGAAATCGGCGTTTTGTATATCATCGCCGTTGCCTCGCTGGGTACGCTGGCGATCATGATGGCTGGCTGGAGCAGCAACAACAAATATGCTGTTCTCGGTGCGTTCCGCGTGGTGGCACAGCTTGTGAGCTACGAGGTGCCGCTGGTGCTGGCGCTCATGATCCCGGTGATGTTCGCGGGCAGCCTCAACTTGCAGGAGATTGTCATCGCGCAACGGGCGATGTGGTTCTTGCCGATGGCACCCCTTGCCGCGCTGATTTTCTTTATATCTGCACAGGCAGAAACAGGACGCGGACCGTTTGACCTCATCGAGGCAGAGTCCGAGCTAATCGCCGGGTTCAACATCGAGTACAGCGGCATGAAGTTCGGGCTGTTCTTCGTGGGCGAGTTCGTGCATGTGTTTACCAACGGCATCCTGATGACGCACCTGTTCTTCGGCGGCTGGTGGGGTCCGTTCGTCAGCGCAGATGGCGGCATTGTGAGCATTATCCTGGGCATCATCTACATGTCCATCAAGACAGCGATCTTCTACTTTGGCTTCTTGCTGCTGCGCAACAGCCTGCCGCGCGTCCGCATTGACCAACTTATGAACTTTAACTGGAAGTTCCTGGTACCGCTTTCGATTGTCAACCTTGTCGTTACGTCCTTCCTGCTTAAGGTTGCGCAGGCGGGCGGCTTCGGGCTAGACCGCTTCGACCTGTACGAAAACGCGACGTTCTTCAACCTGCTGCCGCTCACGCTGCTACTGCTAATCGGCAATTTGGTGATTGTTGTGGGCACGGTCAGCATCTTTGGGCAGCAGCGCCGTGCGCAGGAAATTGCCACCGAAGCAGCGGCAGTTGGCGACTAGCCACGCAAACAAAGAGGAGAAACTATGATTGCACAGTATATTGCGTTTGGCATCTTCAGCGCGGCAACACTCATTGGTGCCACGCTGGTCATTTGGTCGCGCAACTTGGTTCACAGCGCCCTGTTCCTGGTGCTCAGCTTGTTCGGGGTGGCGGGGCTGTTTGTACTGCTCAGTGCGCCGTTTTTGGCGGCAATCCAGGTGCTGGTCTACATCGGCGCGATTGCCATCATCATCATCTTCGCGGTGATGCTCACCCGAAGTATGACGCGCATTACCGACCTTTTTAATCGCCAGTGGTGGATCGGTGCCATCGCTGGCGGTTTGCTGTTTGTCGCTCTCATCACCGGGGTGGTGCTGCCCGTGTGGGGACCGAACGGTACCCTGCCCAACCAACCCGCCAGCCGCGATGTGGCAACAACCCGTGAGATCGGGCTGCAACTGGTGAGCGGTGATGGCTACGTGCTGCCGTTCGAGGTGGCATCCATCCTGCTAACAGCGGCAATGGTGGGCGCGATTGTGATCGCCCGCGAGAGCGAACAATAACCCGAACCTGACAGCAAAGAAAGCAACGAGCTTATGTTTATTCCATTGTGGATGTACCTCGTCGTGAGCGCAGCGCTGCTGTGCATCGGCGTGTTCGGGGTGCTTTCTCGCCGCAACGCCGTTGCCATTTTGATGGGCGTTGAACTTATGCTCAACGCGGTGAACATCAACCTGGTGGCGTTTTGGCGCTACACCACCCCAGACCTTGTCAACGTCAACGGGCAAGTATTTGCCGCGTTTTTGTTTGTCGTCGCCGCGGCAGAAGCTGCCGTGGGCTTAGCAATTGTGATTTCAGTCTACCGCAACCGTAGCTCGGTCATCGTAGAAGACGTTGACCTGCTGCGCTGGTAGGGGGAAGTGAACCGACTATGAACTTTGCAGACCTGAACTTTTTACCCTGGTTGGTGCCGATTGGCCCGCTGCTGGCGTTTGTCATCATCTCCCTGGCGACAAACCGCTCTCGGCTGATCCCGGCAACAGACCACCACTACGGCGGGCACCACCCGGACTACGACGGCATGGATGTGCCCGTGGTGCGGGACAGCAGCCGTGTGCTCTCCATCATCGTCGCTATGAGCGGTGTGGTGATGGCGTGGCTCATTAGCTGGCGCATTTTCTTCAGCTTGGGCGGCGTGGAGGACTTTGGCGAAAACGTGATTGGCAGCCGCCTGAACTGGCTGGCGCTGGGCGACGGCTTTTTCCAAATCGGCGTCTTCGTAGACCCGCTCAACGCGGTGATGCTGTTCATGGTGCCGCTGGCAATGACGATGATCTTCATCTATGCCATTGGCTACATGGCACACGACCCGCGCCAAGCACGCTTTTTCGCGCTGCTCAGCCTGTTCGCGGGTGCGATGCTCATCCTCACCGTGTCGGACAATTTGCTGTTCCTGTTCGTCGGCTGGGAGGTGATGGGCTTGTGTTCGTACATGCTCATTGGCTTCTGGTATGAGAAGGAAAGCGCGTACAAGGCGGCGATTAAGGCGTTCACCACCACCCGCGTGGCAGACGTGCTGATGCTGCTGGGCATTGTGTACCTGTTCGCACTGACGGGCACGCTCAGCTTCCGCGAAATCCTCTACAGTGACCCGGTGCTGGAAATGCTGGAAGCCACCCCGGCGATCATCTTTGGCGGCACGCTGAACGCCGCTGAACTCATTGCCATCTTCCTCATCATCGGCACCATCGGTAAGTCTGCGCAGTTCCCGCTGCATGTGTGGCTGCCAGACGCGATGGAAGGTCCGACGCCTGTTAGCGCGATGATCCACGCAGCAGCGATGGTCAGCGCGGGCATCTACGCGATTCTGCGCATGTTCCCGGTGCTGGAAGCGGGCTTTAACCCGCACAACGGCGAGTTCGGGGCGGGCACGCTGCTGATGGTGTTCGCGGGTGGGTTTACGGCGTTGTTCGCCGCCACCATTGCCGTTGCGCAGTTCGATGTAAAGCGCGTGTTGGCGTACTCCACGATTTCGCAGTTGGGCTTTATGGTCGCTGCACTCGGCATCGGCGCGTATGTTGCCGCTGCCTTCCACCTGATTACCCACGCGTTTTTCAAAGCGCTGCTGTTTATGGCGGCAGGCGCGGTCATCCACGGTATGGAACACGGCGAGCACCACGTCCACGAGCACGCTCATGGGCATGGGCACGATGACCATCACGACGAAGACCACGCCGCCATCGGTGACGAGGCAGGCGAACACCCCCCGGCAGAAGCAACTGCCCACACAGAAGATCACGGGCACCACTTCGACCCACAGGACATGCGCAACATGGGCGGGCTGCGCCAGCAAATGCCCGTGACGTTCATCACGTTCCTCATCGGCGGGCTGTCGCTGGCGGGCTTCCCGCTGATTACGGCGGGCTTCTGGAGTAAGGATGAAATCCTGGCGGATGCGTGGCTGGGCATGACCGAGGGCTTCGGTCCGCAGGCGTTTGTGTTCTTCACGCTGGCGCTGGCAGCGTTCCTGACGGCGTTTTACACCACGCGCCAGATCGCGCTAACGTTCTTTGGCGAGAACCGCACCGAAGAAGCAGAGCACGCTAGCCTGGGCGAACCCGTCGTTAACGTGGCGATGGTTGCGCCGCTGGTGATTTTGGCGGTGTTCGCGCTGTTCGCCGGGTTTGTTGGCGTCCCGCCAGACTTCCCCCTCTTCGGCTTTATCTTCTCCAACGACGGCAACCCGTTCTTCGACTTTGTGAACAGCTCGCTGCTGCACCCCATCCCCAAGCCCGCCTTTGCCGATGTGTGGCCCGCCGTGCTGACATCGTTTGCGGTGGCGCTGGGCGGTATCGCGCTGGGCTGGTGGATGTACATCCGTGAGCCGCTGAAGGCAGGCGAAGAAGACCCGCTCGTGCAGCAACTCGGTCCGATGTGGGGGCTGCTGGAAAACAAATACTACATCGACGAACTGTACCAGATTGTGTTCATCCGCCCGTCGCAGGTCATCGCCCGCATCACCAGCGAGGTTTTAGATCGCGGCGTGATTGACGGCTTTTTGCACCTGGTGGCGCGTGTGTTCACGTTCACGGGTGACGTGGTGAAGATGTTTAACGCATGGCTTATCGACGGCGTCGGCGACGCCATCCCGGACGGCATTGGCTGGTTCGGCAACTGGTTCCGGCGCATACAAACTGGGCGTGTGCAGCAGTACCTGCTGCTGGTTGCCATCGCCATCATCATGATTACCCTGGCGCTGGTGCTCAGCACGGGCATTTTGCAGGCAGCACCGTAACCGGATGAATAGAGGAGCAATATTCGACCTATGTTGACGATTCCTGTACTCAATATCGACTACCTCACCTTTCTGGTGCTGGCACCTGCCATCAGCGGGTTAATCTTGCTGCTGCTGCCGGAGGACGACCGCTTGCAGCGCACGATGGCGCTGGTGTTCTCGTCGCTGATTGGTGTGTACACCATCTTCCTGTTCTACGGTTACCAGGGGCAGTTGGGGGAAGGCGGCTACGCCTACGAGGTGCAGTTCGGCTGGTTTAGCGCCATCGGCGCGAACTGGCACCTGGGCATCGATGGCATTAGCGCGAGCATGATTTTGCTGACGGGCATTTTGCTGCCGCTGTCTGTTCTCGTGAGCTTTGAGGTTCATGAGGGCGTGAAGATGCACATGGCACTGCTGCTGTTCTTCCAGGTGGGCTTGTTTGGTGTGTTTGTCGCGCTGGACTTGATGATTTTCTTCCTGTTTTACGAACTGAGCCTTGTGCCCATCTACTTCCTGATTAAGCAGTGGGGCGGCAGCAATCGCCTGTACGCCAGCACCAAGTTCTTTATTTACTCCATGGGCGGCACGCTGGGCATGTTGCTGGCAACGCAGCTCATCGGCTGGTCTATGTCGCTAACGCCTATAGGCGAGCCGAGCTTTAACATGGTGCTCATCGCCCAAGAGTGGCCCCTGCTGCGTGCTGGGGATACGTTCCTGGGGCAGCCCGTCGGCGTGATTAAGGCGCTGGCATTTGCGGGCTACTTCATTGCGTTTTGTATCAAAGTGCCGGTGTGGCCCTTCCACACTTGGCTGCCAGACGCCCACTCCGAAGCACCCACGGCTGGCTCTATGCTGCTGGCAGGTGTGATGCTCAAGTTGGGCGCGTATGGCTTCCTGCGGTTGGTTGTGCCGTTCTTCCCGGATGTGTGGGTGGCAGAAATTAACTTCCTGGGCGCGTTTAGCATCACCACCGCGACACTGTTCGCCACGCTAGCGATGTTGGGTGTAGTGCTGGGCGCGTTTGCCGCGTTCGGGCAAAACGACATCAAGCGGCTGGTTGCCTACAGTTCTGTGAACCACATGGGCTTTGTGGCGATGGGCATCGCCGTGACCGCGCTGGCCTACGGGCGCATGTTCATGGAGGGCACGCTGGACGAGGCTATGATGGGGCACGCCATTGCCGCCACCAACGGCGCTGTGCTGCAAATGTTCAACCACGGGCTAAGCTCTGCGGGCATGTTCTTGCTCGCCGGGGCGATCTACCACAAGACGCACACCCGCGACATGACGCAGTACGGCGGGCTGTGGGTAAAGGCACCTATTTACGGCGCGATCTTTATCTTCACCAGCATGGCAAGCCTGGGGCTGCCTGGTCTCAACGGCTTTGTGAGCGAGTTCCTGGTGGTGCGGGGCGCGTTCCCGGTGTTCACCGGGCTAACGATCCTTTCCATGTTGGGGCTGCTGTTCACAGGTGCCTACATCCTTAAGGGCATCCGCGCTGTGCTGCACGGTCCGTTTAACATGCGCTGGCGCGATACTAACCTGGAGCTAGACCGTAACGAGATGATCGCCATTGCGCCGCTGATGGTGCTGATGCTGGTGACCGGGCTGGTGCCGAACTGGATTCTGATTACGATCAACGCTTCGGTCACGCGGATGCTGACCGGACTGATGGGATAGGGGCAAGTGCATGATTAGCTTAATCATCTTCATTCCGGTCATCGTCGCCATCGT
Source organism: uncultured Anaerolineaceae bacterium (assembly GCA_964451095.1). GTDB lineage: Bacteria > Chloroflexota > Anaerolineae > Aggregatilineales > Phototrophicaceae > DAOTTY01. Next base: position 8,951 of record CAYVGI010000110.1, on the reverse strand, counting down.
GATCCTGTTTATGGACAGCGAGGCGAAGATGGCAATCCGCACGGTGACGCTGGCAACGGCGTTTGCCATCCTGGCGCTAGCAGCGACGATGTATGTGCAGTATCGCGGTTCCGTTGCTGAGCTGAACGACGAACTGACCGCGCTGGAGGAGGCAGCAGAACCGGGCTACCGCACGGCAATGTTCGAGCGGCAAATCATGTTTGAGGAACGCTATAGCTGGGTGGATGGGCTGGGCATTGCCTACCACGTCGGCGTAGACGGGCTAACCGCCCCGATGGTACTGCTAACGGGCATGGTCGCGGTGACGGGTGTGCTCATTAGCTGGCGCATTGAGGAACAGACCCGCGAGTTCATGGCGTTCTTCTTGCTGCTGGTGTCCGGCGTGACGGGCGTGTTTGTGTCTATCGACCTGTTCCTGCTGTTCTTCTTCTACGAGCTAGCGCTGTTCCCCATGTACATCCTCATTGCGGGGTGGGGCTGGGTGGTGCTACGAGAATACGCTGCGATGAAGCTGACCATCTACATTCTGGTTGGCTCGGTGTTCGCGCTGGTGGGTGCGATTGCGATGGTGTTCTACGCGCAGAACTACTTCACCACACCAGACGGACAACTGCTGCTAGAGGCGGCAATCGCCAACGGCACCCTGCCACAAGACTCCGGCGCGTTTAGCTTCAACATGACGCAGCTTATGCTGGCGGCAGAGGGTGGCGCGTTCTCGCGCCCGTTCCTGACGGAAAACCTGACGTTCGCCAAGCTGTGGTTCCCGTTCATCTTTATCGGCTTTGCGACGCTTGCCGGCGTGTTCCCGTTCCACAACTGGTCACCAGACGGGCACGTTGCCGCACCCACCGCCGTCTCCATGATCCATGCAGGCGTGCTGATGAAGCTGGGCGCGTTCGCTGCGCTGCGCGTGGGCGTGCAATTGCTGCCCAGCGGCGCACAGGTTCACCTGCCGTGGATTATCTGGCTGACGCTGATTAACGTGGTGCTGGGGGCGCTTATCGCCTTCCGCCAGCGGGACTTCAAGTACGTTATCGGCTTTAGTTCGGTCAGCCATATGGGGCTGGTGAGCATGGGCTGGGCGACGATGAACTCGACAGGCATGTTGGGCGCGGGCATCCAGATGTTTAGCCACGGCGCGATGACGGCGCTGTTCTTCGGCTGTGTGGGCATGGTCTACGACCGAGCGCACACCCGCGACATTCCGAGCTTGGGCGGCTTCATTAAGCCCATGCCGTGGGTGGCGCTGGCGTTTGTCGTCGGCGGTTTGACGAGTATGGGTATGCCGGGCTTTAGCGGCTTCGTCGCGGAGTTCCCGATCTTCATGGGGCTGTTCCAGGCGTCGGAAAGTATCACACTGCAAATTGGCGACTACACCCTGAGCAATTACTACTCGCTCATCGCCATTATCGCCGTGCTGGGCATCATCATCACTGCTGCCTACGTGCTGCGTGTGGCGCATCAGGTGTTCTTCGGTGAGTTTGACGCCGCCAAGTTCCCGGATGTGGGCAATATCACCTGGAGCGACCGCATTATCCTGCTGCTGCTCGCGGTACCGCTTATGGTGCTGGGTTTGTACCCGGATGTGATGGCGCCGATGATCGAAGTGGGTCTACGTCCGATAGTCGCTATCTTAGGAGGGTAAAACGTGACAGAGTTTGATTTTCTCGCCAGCCTGCCCAGCATCAATGTTGAGGTGGGGCTGACGATTATGGCGATTGTGGTGCTGTTTTTGGATGTGTACCTGCCAGAAAGCCAGCGCCGCAACATCGCGTATGTGTCCTTTTTCGGGCTAATCGTGCTGTCGGTTTTGCCCCTGTTCTCCGGTCCGGATAACGAACTGTACTGGGGCGGCATGATCCGCCACGACTTCCTCGCGCAGATCTTTAAGGTGATGGTGACGATAGCGGGTGCCATTACGTGCCTCATCGCCGTGGATACCAAAGACCTGGGCAACCGGGGCGAGTTCTACCTCATCATTATTGTGTCTACGCTGGGGGCGTGTTTGGTTTCCGCCTCCGCAGACCTGATTATGGTGTTCATCGCCCTGGAAACGATTTCTATTCCGCTGTACATCCTGGCGACGTTCAAGCGCGATGATGTGCGCTCGTCAGAGAGCGGCATGAAGTACTTTCTGTTCGGCTCGTTTGCGTCGGCAATCATGCTGTACGGCTTTAGCCTGCTGTACGGCTTCACCGGGCAAACGAACCTGTACGCCATTGCAGACTTCCTCGGCACGGAAGCATTTGCAGATAATGCGGTGCCCGTGCTGGGCGCGATGATTATGGTGGTGGTGGGCTTCGGCTTTAAGATTAGCGCCGCGCCGTTCCACTTCTGGACGCCGGACGTGTACGAGGGTGCCCCCACCCCGGTGACCGCGTTCGTCAGCGTGGCGAGCAAGGCGGCGAGTTTTGCCCTGCTCACGCGCTTCTTTGTAGCGGTTTTCCCGGTGGAACTCATCGTCGGCGGGGAGAACATTCAGGTGTTCTGGGTGCCGTTGATGTCCGTACTGGCAACCGTTACCATGACGCTGGGCAACTTGCTGGCGCTCTCGCAGCGCAATATCAAGCGGCTGCTGGCGTACTCGTCGGTGGCGCAGGCGGGCTACACGCTCATTGGTGTGGCAGCAATCCAGAACAACACCGAAATTGCCGTCGCGTCCATTGGCTTTTACATGTTCATGTACACGTTCACGAACCTGCTGGCGTTTGCGGTCATCATCCTGTTTAGCGAGCACAACGACAGCGAAATGATCCCGGACTTTGCCGGGATGGGCAAGCGCAACCCGTGGCTCGCCCTGACGATGACCATTGCGCTGCTGTCCCTGGCGGGGCTGCCACCCACTGCCGGGTTTGTGGGCAAGTTCTTCCTGTTCAACGCGGCGGTGCAGTCCGGGTTAACGTGGCTGGCGGTCGTGGGCATCATCAACTCGCTCATCGCTGTGTACTACTATCTCGTCGTGGTAAAGGTCATTTACTTTGACGAGGCAGATGAGGGTGCCAAGCCCGTGCCCGTGGGCATGCCCTATGCATGGGTGCTGGGGCTAACGACTTTGGCGGTTATCTTGCTGGGAACTGTACTGGTGAACCCGGTTTACAACTGGGCACAAAATGCTGCTGGCGCGTTATTCTCATAACGCATTTGGTTTGGTTTTGCACGGTGATTGTGATAGAATGCACAGCGCGTTTTTTGAGGCAACATGACCAAGCCAAAGCTATCGCGCCGGGTTAAAAACCTCGCCCTGGCGGCGGTTGCCGCGCTAGCAGGTTTTGCCTCTGTCACGATTACCGTCCTGGCACTTTTAGCAGGTTTGTGGCTAGATGCCCGTTACCAACGCGAGGGCACCTTCACTGTAATCCTGCTGGTTGCCAGCGTACCGTTGAGCCTTGTAACGATGTTGATGATTACGCTGGGGGCGGTGCGGCGCATCATTCCCCAACCGCCCCAGCGCCATAAGCAGCAACACACACCAAACGAGGAGGATTTACGTTGAATAGACGCTTTGTTGTAACAGAAAGGAGGCACACCACATGAGCAACCCAAGAATACGAGGTTTGGTATTCCTGGTCGTTGGGCTAGCGATTGCGTGGTTTGCCTGTGCTTTACTGCCTTTCACTGTTTTGCCAAATGCCGGGCTTTCCCCCGCGCTGCCTGTGATTGAGGTACCGGGCGAGACGGTTCACTACCAGTGGATTGGCAATTACAACCTCACCAACACCTTCATCGGCGGGTTGCTCGCCGGGTTGGTTGTGCTGCTCTGGGCGGGGTTGAACTGGCGCAGCACCAAGGGCTGGACGCGGGAAGTCCCTGACCGTGGGCAGGCGTGGACAGAAGTCTTCATGGAGACGTTCTACAACTTCTGCGCTGGGCTAGGTGGCGATAACTTCCGTAAGGCACCGCTGCTGTGGCCCCTGGTCGCGGCGATTTTCATCTTCTTGCTTGCTGCAAACTGGATGAAGCTGATGCCGGGCATTGAGTCCATAGGGTATGTGCACTGTGCCTATGTGGGGCAGTCTGGCTACCAGCGCTACGACGCTGCGGGCAACACCTGGCGCCTGTGGCAAGACCGTGCGCTGTACGCGGGTCAAACGCAGACGGAGTTCACCGAAGAGGAGTGCATCCACTTCCTGAAGGTGAGCGGCACCTACTACGATGAATATGACCCGGCAGACTACGACGTGGAGGCAGTTGCTTTCTACTCGCGGCTTGCCGCCATCGGCGCAGACATCCCCGAAGAGTTTGAGGGGCGCATTGAGCAAGCAGCGGTTCCCGTGCCCGGCACAGGCGAGATCGTGCTGACGGTTGAGGAAGAGGAAGAACCGGAAGCAGCGGTTGTCGCTGAGGAAGAAACCGAACCGGAAATCCCGGCGGACAATGAGTGCACAGTCGAGGAACCGGTTGAGGCTGCCGCCGAGGACAGCGACACCGACGCGGTAGACGCCTTGGAAGAAGAAGAGGCTGAAGCTGCTGAGGAAGGCGCTGAGGAAGAAACCGCCGAAGAAGGTGCTGCTGAGGAAGGCGATACGGAAGCTGAGGCAGACGCTACCGAAGCTGCCGAGGAACCTGCCACTGAGGGCGCGTTCAACCCGAACGGCACCCTTATGCTGACCTCTACGCTGGCGGTGGAAGAGCCAGCAGAGACCGCCGGACCGACTGAGGTTGCTGCTGCCTTTGCTGAACTGCAAGCAATGGAAGAGGCATTTGCAGAGGGCGACATCAGCGCGGGTGAACTGGAAGAAGAGCGCTGCGCCGTCACGCAGATGGTGTACCCGCACGCAAACTTCCCGCTGAGCGCCGATGAACTGCAAGACGGTCGCATCCAGCCGTACATCTTCACGCTGACGCCGTTTGTGCGCGGTGTCGCTACCGACCTGAGCTTCAACTTTGGTCTGGCGATTCTGTCGATCATCGCGGTACAGGTTTACGGTGTGCTCGCGCTCGGTCCGTCCTACTTCGAGAAGTTCATCAACCTCGGTGCGCTAGGCAAGGTTGGCGAGCGCCCCATCGGTGCGATTGACTTTGTGGTCGGCATCATCGAAATTGTGTCCGAACTCGGTAAAGTCATCAGTCTTGCGTTCCGTTTGTTCGGTAACATCTTTGCGGGTGGTATCGTGCTGATGGTGTTCCCGTTCTTGCTGGCATTCTTGGTGCCGGGCATCATGATCGGGCTGGAGATCATCATCGGTTTCGTGCAGGCACTCGTTTTTGCTGTGTTAACTCTCGTGTTTGCTGTGCAGGCGATGGAAGCCCACCACGGCGATGAACACGATGACCATCACTAATTGTTTTAGTTAGCTTACTTTCACACACCCTTAAGGAGAACACTCACAATGGAAGGTCTTGAGATCGGACTGAAGGCAGTTGGCGCTGGGCTGGTTATGATCGGCGCAATCGGACCGGGCATCGGCATTGGTATGCTGGCGCAGGGTGCAATGCAGGCTATCGGGCGTAACCCGGATGCTGCTGGTGCAATCCAGACGAACATGATTCTCGCAATCGTGTTCACGGAAGCGATTGCTATTTACGCGCTCGTGGTCGCTCTGCTTATCGTGTTCGTGCTTTAAGCCCCACGGAAGGCAACTTAATGCACAACATGAAACGCAATGCACTGATCTTGACGGTGCTGGCGCTCCTGATGGTCGTTCCATCTGCGCTGGCAGTCGAAGAAGGTCCGGCAGGCGCACTGGGTATCAACGCAGGCTTCCTGCTCACCCAAACGGTGAACTTCCTGGTGGTCGCTAGCCTGCTGTACTTCCTGATGATCGGTCCTATGGGGCGGATGCTGGACGGACGCTCCGCAAAGATCCAAAAGGGACTGGATGACGCGCAGAAGGCGGCAAACGCCCGCCGCAACGCGGAGGAAGATGCAGAGAAGATCCGCGCCGAGGCACGCGCCGAAGCACAGAAGCTCATCGAAGAAGGACGCCAGCGCGGTGAAGAAATGTCGCAGGGCATCCGCAGTGAGGCACAGGCAGAAGCGGACAAGATTCGTTCCGACGCACGCGAGCAAGCAGCAACCGAGCGCGAGTCCGAGCTTTCCGGTCTGCGCAATCAGGTGGCGAACATCTCCGTGGCGCTGGCAAACCGCCTCATTGGCGACTCGCTGATGGATGAGGGAAGCCGCAAGGCACTCATTAGCGACTTCTTCTCCCGCGTGCCAGACGATGCTAAGTCCATCTCCGGTGACGTGACGGTCGTCAGCGCAATGCCGCTGGAAGACGATGAGAAGTCCCGCATTGAGGGCGAACTGAACGGTGCCAACATCACCTACCAGGTAGACCCGAACATCCTCGGTGGGCTGGTCATCCGCAGCGAAGACCGCGTTGTCGACGGCAGCGTGCGCAGCGGCATGAACGACCTCTCCGGGCGCTTGCGCTAGCGTAACACGCGCAAAACCCGAACATCGGTGGGGCGACCTGTGGGGCGCCCTTCCCCCTCTCACTCGCTACCGCCCCCCTGCCATACCTAACATGAATTGATCTTGCCGTTGAGCAACCCCCTCGGTACACTGTGCCGCGCTATGATTGCGAGGTGCCCATCCCATGATTACACTCCGTCAACTGGCGGCAGCACTTGCCCCAACGCACAACGCCACCATCCACGGCGACCCCAACACACCGATCACCGCTCCGGTCGTGGAATCCAGCAGCGATGTTGCGCCCGGTGGATTGTTCGTGGCGCGGCAGGGGTTATCCGTCGATGGGCACGCCTACATCTCAGATGCCATCAAGCGCGGGGCAGCGGCAGTCGTCAGCGAACGCGTGCTAAACGATATAAGCGTGCCCTACCTGCGTGTGCGCTACAGCGGGGAGGCGCTGGGATACTTAGCGGCGGCGTACTACGGCTTCCCATCACGCCAACTGACCCTTATCGGCGTCACCGGCACAGACGGCAAAACCACCACCGCCACGCTCATCCACAGCATTATTAAGGCGTCCCCCAATGTGAAGGCGGGCATGATTAGCACCATCGCCGCAGACTTTGGCGACGGCGAAACCGCAGACACCGGGCTGCACGTTACGTCGCCGGGGGCACCACAGCTACAGGCAATCCTCGCGCAGATGGTACAGCGCGGCGTGACCCACGCCGTCATCGAAATGACGAGCCACGGGCTGGCACAGGGGCGACTTAACGGCGTGGACGTGGACATTGCCGTTGTGACCAACATCACGCACGAGCACCTGGACTACCATGGCACCTGGGAAGCTTACCGCGACGCAAAAGCGCGGATGTTCCACATGCTCATGGCGTCTGCCCGCACGCACGGGCAGTCTAAGGTCAGCGTAATTAACGCCGACGACACCACGGCAGGCTTTCTCGCTGCCATCCCCGCAGAGGAAACCGTGCGCTATGGGCTGGGCAGCACCGCAGATGTCCGCGCCGAGGACATCCACTATTTGCCGTCGCACACCGCATTCACCATCAACGGGGAGCCGTTCAAGCTGTACCTGCCCGGCGCGTTTAACATCTACAATGCGCTGGCGGCAATCTGCGCGACCCGTGCCGGGATGCGAATGGGCTTAGACACAGTGCGGCGCGGGCTAGAAAGTGTGACGGCGATTAGCGGGCGTATGGAGCGCATTGACGAGGGGCAGGCGTTCACCGCTATGGTGGACTTCGCGCACACGCCAAACGCACTGCGCCGGGCGCTCGAGGCGGGGCGCGAAATGGTGCCGCCCGGCAACCGCCTGATTACGGTGTTCGGCAGCGCGGGGCTGCGCGACCGTGAAAAGCGCCGCCTGATGGCAGAAACTGCCGCCGAGCTTGCCGACTTCACTGTGCTGACGGCAGAAGACCCGCGCACCGAGTCGCTAGACGCGATTTTGCAGATCATGGCGGATGCCGCCAGTGCACGCGGTGCTGTGGAGGGTGAGACGTTCATCCGCGTGCCAGACCGGGGCGAAGCGCTGTACCGGGCGTGCCAGCTTGCCCAACCCGGCGATGTAGTCATGGCGTGCGGCAAGGGTCACGAGCAGAGCATGTGCTTCGGCACCATCGAATACCCGTGGGATGACCGTGACGCGCTGCGGGCGGCACTGCGCGGGCAACCGCTGCGCACCCTGCCCACAGCAAACGCCTAGCCCACCCTGCGTCCCCGTCCCATGACCCGCCTGCTGCGCCCGCCATCTGCCAGCAAACGCGCCGATTTGCTCGTCGCCTCCGTGATTTTGCTGCTGGCGGCGCTGCTGCGCATCACCGGGCTGGGCTACGGGCAACCCAACCCGGCATACGCGCCGGAAGACATAGCGCTGAACACCATCCACGAGAACACGCCTATCCACCCGGACGAGTTCCTGTTTGTGCAGCGCCCGCTGCGGATGCTGCTGACAGGGCAGTTGAACCCTAAGTTCTTCCATAATCCGTCGTTCCTCATCAACACGAATCTGGTGGTGTACTGGCTGACTGGGGAGCAGCACCGCCTGAGCTGGGACGGGCGTGAGGAGATCGGGGCGCGGCGGGCGGCACCCTTCCGGCTTTACCTGAACGGGCGCTTGTTCTCCGCGCTGGGGGGTCTGCTGGCGGTGGCAACCACATTTGCGGCGGCGCGGTTGCTCGCCGGGCGTTATGGGGCGGCGGCAGCGGCACTCGTCGTGACGGCGTCTGTGCCGATGGTGCAGCACGCGCACTATACCACCACCAGCAGCCTTGCCGCTGGCTTCGTGATGCTGTGTGTGTGGGCTTCTTATAGGAGCGTATTACGCCGCTTTAACGGACTGATGTTTGCGCTGGCGGGTGCGGCGGCGGGTTTGGCAGCGGGCTGCCGCTATAACGCAGCGGCGGTGTCTTTGGTCGTATTTGTTACCGGGCTGGTCATCCTGTACAAAGAGCGTCGCCTATTCGGATTCATTTGGGTTATATTGGGATATTCACTGTTCCCGGCGGTTTTTTTGCTTACAACGCCGCACATTATTTTCGACACCGCCTTCGTCTGGGCGGAGTTCCAGGCGATC
>CAYVGI010000109.1:0-17507 GCA_964451095.1 uncultured Anaerolineaceae bacterium | reverse complement strand
GCAGAGCTTAACGCGCTAATCCCAAATTCGCTGCATTTTTCCTGCGGAATGTGCGTTAAAATGCCTGTAAACAGACCGTTTTTGGCAACGTGTATTACCCCTCAAAAATCCCGTTGATAACATCAAACCACCCCGAAGCAACCCCATAGCCTCACCTGGAGCCTGCCTATGAAAGTGATCACCGTTTTAAACGAAAAAGGGGGGGTCGGCAAAACGACCCTGGCAACCCACATCGCATCCGGGTTGGCGATTCGGGGGCAGCGTGTGGTGCTCATAGACGCTGACCCACAGGCGACCGCCACCGCTGCATTCGGGCTGGAAAAGCGTCCAGCGTTGCACGACCTGCTGATCAACGAGGCACAGTGGCAGCACACACTACAGCCCGGACCGCAAGACAACTACACCAGCATCACACCCAAGGGGGTGCTGTTTGTGCTGGCGGGCAACGAGGCAACGCGCAACATCGCCGGGCAGTTACGCCGCATTTCGGAGCCGCGCAAACGCTTTTTGCAACTGCAAAACTTTGCTGACTACATCATCGTGGACACATCACCCACACCGTCCATGCTGCACACATCACTGATGCTTGCCACAGATTTTATTTTGCTGCCCACCAACGCGGAGATGTACAGCACCGACGGACTGGCAGAGAGCCTGAAGCACATTGGTGATGCACGAGAAACCGGGGCGGAATTCAATCTAAATGTTGCCAAAATCGCAGGCATTATTCCCACCATGTTCCGCCCCAAAACCGGGTTGCACCAGGGCATTGTGCAGCAAATTCGCCAGCAATATGGCGACCTGGTGTGGCGCGGATTGCCGCTGAGAATCGTCTACGGAGAGGCAGCGTACTTCCGGCAGATGCTGTTTGCCTACGCGCCGGAAGATGTAGCAACACGCGAAATGTGGCAGATTATTGACCGAGTAGAGCGGATAGAGGAAACCACCCATGGGGAAGAAGAAAAGTAAAAAAGACCAGTTTGCGGCACAGCCCGCCCAAGCAGCAGACGAGGCAATCTACGGTGGCAGCGCAATTGAAGAGGACATGAAAGCGCAGCTTGCCGAGGAATTTGCGGAGATCAAGCGCCTGGAAAATCAAGAGATCAAACCGGGTGAACTGCATGTTGGTAATTTTGTGCTGGACACCAACCAACTCGAATTGCGCTACTACGGCGAGGGGCTTACGCGCGATCAATGGCTGGATATGGGCAAGTACCTCAAACACCACGAAGGCACCATCCAGTGGATGATCGGTGACTGGGCGCTGATGGCAGAGCCGTACCTGGATGAGTGGGTTGACGAGAACGACGAGCTGTATCAAGAAATCAGAGCGATGGAAAAAGATGTGCCAGCGGGCAAATATCAGTGGCTTGCCGCACAAACTGACTACAGCTACAGCAGCCTGACCAAATTTAAGCACTACGCCGAAATGTTCCCAGCTTTCCGACGTCGGAAATCACTCACTTACAGCCACCACGTGCAGGTCGCTTCGTTACCAAAAGAGGATCAGGATCGTTTGTTAGATGAAGCAGTATCTCCCGGTGGTGGCAAAGAACGCCTGTCGGTGCGAGAGCTAAAACGGCTCGCTATGGCAGCAGCGCAGATCCCATACAAGCGGACAGCGAATCCAAACATCCACATCATGTACCGGATAAATGACCTGCGCGAGGCACTTGAGCCAAAGCGATGGCACAAACTGTCAGCGCAAAGGCAACAAGAAATCTACCATGAGTTGCGCACCATGCTGGGGCAAATCGAGGAGCTAGGCTTCAAAGAAAATTAAAAACGCAACTACCCCACCTCGCCCTAGCAGCAGGGGAGTAGGCACGCCATCCTTGAACGATATGAGCACCGTGCTTGCTTCCCAAAACCGCTCCAAATGTTCGCGGAAATGTTCGCACAAATGTCCCACCTCAGAACGCAGTTTTAGGGTATACTGTCTGAGTGTTTCACACTGTCCGAATGCAAAACTGGCACCTCAAACAAGGTGCAGTTTAGAAAAAGTTGTGCTAGTATTCTGGCAGGCGGTTAGTTTTACCGCACAAGAATCAACCACCCATCGTCAACCGAGTTTTGGAGAAGACGTGGGATACAGATAACTTCCTACGGGGAGTGGCATAGCCTAAAACAAAACCACCCGCATTGCGGGTGGATGTGCCGTTGAGTTTTTAGCCCGACTCAAGCTGGCGCGTGGGTTTATGTATCCCACAAAACAAAAAATCATCACCGTCATGATAACACACAGTCACGCTTGCGCGACAGGTAAAGTCCAAACTGCCGCGATCAATTCAAACGTTAACGACAATTTAACTTGCCTATCACATCGGGGCATCGCGCCATCGGTCTTGCAGCAGTTCCATGTGAGCGCCCAAATATGGCACAACAAGCAAGGTTACGCCTACCCCGCCACCGATCCCATCTCCGGTGGCAACGGACAGCGCTGGAAAGCTCTGCAAAGCGACCAGACGCCCAAATACGCCTGGATTGGCGGCAAGCCACCTAACACTACCTACTACGGACAAAACAGCCTTAAAACGGCTCTCAGCGCCGCTGAGGGAGTGCTGTATCTCGCAGCTGGTGAGGTTGACCTGTGGACATTCCACAGCGCCGGGCTAACCAACGTCATCAGCTTGTACGGGGAGGGACATGTACCTGCGTCCCTTGCCACCGATTTGCACAATTTAGGCGTAAACGTGCTGATCTACCTACCAGACCGCGACGAGGCAGGGCACCGTTCTGCGATTAAAGTACGAGACACGCTCGCAGGCAGTGGCATTCACTACGAAGCACGAGAACTTCCTAAAACCGTTGGTGACAAGGGCGACACCAACGATCTGTGGCAACTTCTCCAGTTTGACGCAAGCGCATTCAAATGGGCAATTGACACTGCGCCACCACTCGAACTACCAGCACGTCAAATACCCACCGTCCAGGCACGAAAATACACACATACAGACACCACCGACCGCTACACCCGCTGGGTAGGCGATATCGTCAAACCGGCACTGGATGCTGCCGCGCCAATTGTGCGTGGCTACCGTGGCGATGGCTGGCGTCACTCACCAGACCCCACCCGTACAGATAAACACCCGTCTTTCCGAGTTAGCTATGACAAGCACGACCTGGGCGTGCCCATGGACGCCTTCGGCGCTGTGGACGGCGGCTGGACAACCGTTGGGAACTGGCTGGGCGTTCCAGATTTTAAAACGTGGGTACAGGACACATATCCCACGCAGGCACCACCAATGCCATCACGGCAAAACACAGACCCTACCTCTGAGGACTCAGCCCCCATCAGCAAACCCGCGTATGACTTTACGCCGGATGTTGTCCTAAACACACGCTACGTCTCTCAGATGCCCATAGAGCAGTTTTCAAAGCGTGGTGCCTATGTGGTGACATCTCCGCAGGATACGGGCAAAACAGCGCTTCTGGAGCGGCTTATGGATGGCTGGCGGGTAGCGGGTAAAGTCGTGCGCTTTGTCACCCCACTGAACACACTCACAGACGAGCTGGCACGCCGCATGAACTGTGAGAGCCAACTGGCACTCTACCCAGATCAGCAATCACTACCAGATGCCATCGCGGTCACATTGCCGAGTTTGGTACATCAGGTAAACAGCAACACAGGCGAGCTACGCCGCATTGATGTGCTAGTGCTGGATGAGATCGAGCAGACGCTTGCCACGCTGTTCGCGGACATCTACAAAACAGAGCGGATGAGCATCTACAACACGCTGGTCGAGGCAATCCGCTGTGCAGAGACGGTTATCTGCCTGGATGCAGACGCCAGCGCCGTAACTTATAACTTCCTACGCGGCATCCGCGATGATGTCACGTTTATCGTCAATGAGTACCGCAACTATGACCGCCAACTGCGTTCCTACGACGAGCGCACAGCGCTTATCCACGCACTGGACGAACAGGTTGCCAACCAACAAAGCGTGATCGCCGTCGCGTGCAGCAGTGAGAAACAAGCACATCAACTGGCAAAGCGCTACAGCAAGCGGAACGACAAACGCATCATGCTTGTGTGCCAGTCCACTAAGCACAACCCGGACGTGAAAGCGTTCTTGCGCCACCCGGACGAAAAGGCAAGTGACTACGACCTTGTGATTTACACGTCCGCGATGGGCACCGGTATTGATATTTCCACCACAAGATCAGAGGCAGTATTTGGTTTCTTTGGTCGGATGCCGCTCACTGCGTGGGACATGCACCAAATGTTAGTACGGTTCCGGCGGGCACAGGTCTACAACGTGTGGGTAGACAAGACCAAGATGACGGTCGAGACCGACGAAAATAAGATTTATAACACACTGCTAGAGCGCGAAAAGCGCACCAAGCAGCTCATCATGTTCAGCGGTGGCGTGAACATCGCCCAACAAGCACGACTAGCACTGGCACGTCTACGTGCAGAAGTAGAGGCGAGAGGCAATCGCAGCCGTCATAACCTACGCAGCCATTTCTTTGCTATTGCAAAAGAACGATTCACGATTATTGGCGAGGGTGATGCTATTAGCGCCCCACACCAAAAGCAGATAAAGAGTGAGCTACGAGACGCATCGAAGGCGATTAAAGCCGAGCGGGCAGAGGACATCATCAGCAGCACACCTGTTAAAACCTCCACATACAAGAAGGCGGCGGCATCGGGCAAGCTCACCACGGAGCTTGAGAACGGTCACAGGCGAGCGATCATTGAAGAAATTTATGCAGAGCAGATTAGCGAGGAGCTGGTTAAGGAGTATGCGGACGGTAAGGGTGTGCGACGGTTGCTCCTATTTGAGAGTCTGTATAACCCGGATAAGAAAGCAGTTTACAGAGACTGGCAAGAACTGGAACGCGGCGTGCCACTCGGCGATATGACTCATGCCACCGCCCGGCGAAGGCTTACACTACTTATGCTGAAACCGTTCATCAATGACGATTACTCGGTATCGACAGAACCGATTACGCTGGACGAGCTTAATGAGCAAGTTGGCAAAGTCATCGCTGAACATGAGCGTGACATCCGGCGCTACTTTAGGTGGCGCAAGGACTACAGCGAGGAACCGATTAATTTATTGCGCTTCATGCTCAATGAATGTGGTCTCAAGTTGGAACGGCACCGCCGAGGCGATGGCATAAAACGGTACAAGCTCAGTGCAAAGCGTCTGGAGACAATGCGACGGTATGTGGAGCAACGCAGGCAACAGTCGGAACTGCCAAAATCCGGAGAAGAGATTTCTCTCCAGTAATTGGCAGTCATCTACGGTTGCACCTCTAACTCGAACTCGCGCACGGCGGAGAAGCTGCCGTCGTCGTTCACCACGACAACACGCATCAGGTAGTTGCCTGGGGGCACACCCGGTGACCCTGGTGCCGTACCAATCAAACTGTTGTTAGCGCTTTCGGTTTGCGGCTCACCGATGGTTGTCCAGTCTGTGAAGCGGGGCGATTGCCCATCTGCCAAGTCGTTGCTGTCCTTGATTTCCAGTTTGTAATAGCCGCCTCCTTCGGGGATGATAACCGTGCCAGTGATCGGTGTATCTATCGTTGTGCGGATACGGTCGCGGCGGGCAAGTTCATCTGGTGCTGTGAAGTGAATCTCCGCAAGGTTGGAAACCTCGTTTGTCCCCACTGCGAAGGCGACCTCAAACGGCTCCTGGATGTAGTTGCCGCCCTGATTATTCACGATCAAGCGCATCCGGTAGCGACCTGGTACTAAGCCCACAGGTAAGTTGGCGATTGTGCCCTGTGTGATGTTGATTGGGTCAGCGGGGTTGTTTGGCACATGCGCGATGGTTGACCACTCGGTGTAATTACCACCAATGATCTCAATTCGGTATGTACTTATTGCGAAGTTAAATATTAGCGTTCCAGTGACTGATGTGCCTGCTTGTACGACTGCTCCGTCAAGCGGGTCATCAATGCGTGCTACCACTGCGTCGAACTCTGGGTCTACGCTGAACGTGCCCGTTGCCAAGTCTGCGAATGTGCCATCTTTGTTCACCGCCACCACACGCAAATCCCAGCGCCCTTCACTGAGTGTTGGGAACGGTGGGATGAGTCCTAGTTCACCGACAATGACTGGCTCAGTGCCCGTATTCACTGTCACCCAGTCGAACGCGGGCACGCTGTGCATTGGGTCGTTGTTCTGCCAGATGCGCGAGCGGCTGCTACGACCACGAATTTCAAGCTTCCAGAAGTCCATTGTCTCCGGGTCGAACTGCACAACTCCCTGAATGGCAACGGGTTCCAGGTTGATGCTAAAGCGGCGGTCAGGGTCTGGCTCAAGGATGGTGATGATGCGACTTGGGTCATAAGGCAGCGGTGTTGGCACTGGTGTAATCGGGATGGCAGTCGGACCGGTGTCAATGACGGTCACATCATCCGTCAGACTGTCTGCGGTGCTGGAGCGCGGTGTGGGTGTGTTTGCTGGTTGTTCAGCGTCTGGTGGGGGCACGCTAGGGATGACCAACTGTTGCCCTGGGAACAGTACTGCATCCGCTGGAAGTTCGTTTGCCTCGCGCAGGGCTTCTACACTAACATCGTAAATCGCTGCGATGCTCTCAAGCGTCTCCCCCAGTTGTACTGTGTGTAGCTGGTTTTGCTGGGCAAGGGACACTGGTGCAGAGGGTAAACTCAGTAGTATGCCGCCGACCAATACGGCAGCAAGGATGAGAATGATCCTCGTAGATGCTTTCCAGTGTTGCATATTTGCGGGCTTCCTTGCCTACTTACTCTTAAACGCACACCCTATTGTACGTCGATTGTGCCATCGTCGGATGACCTATGGGATAGCAATCGGTGTGTTTATGCGTATGATCTGCCGACTGATGAGCGAATCGAATATCTTCTGGGCGTTCTCTTCTGGGGTCGTCTTGGTGGTCTCCAAGCGTACTTCGGGCGCGAGCGGCGGTTCGTATGGGTCGTCAATGCCCGTAAAGCCTTTGATCTCGCCACGGCGTGCTTTGGCGTACAGCCCTTTGGTGTCGCGCTGCTCGCACACTTCTAGCGGTGTGTCCACGAAGACCTCAATGAACTGATCGTCCTTCATCATGGCGCGGACTTCGTTGCGGGTCGCACGGTAGGGGCTGACTGCCGCGCAGATGACAACACCACCGTGGCGTACAATCTCTGCCGCGACGAAACCAATGCGGCGGATGTTGGTGTCTCGGTCTGCTTTAGAGAAACCCAGTCCCTTCGATAGGTTGGTTCGTACAACGTCGCCGTCCAGCACCGTGACCTGTCGTCCAGTTTCGTGCATCATCTCTGCCAGTACCTCCGCAGTGGTAGATTTACCCGCGCCGCTCAGCCCGGTAAACCATATGCACACGCCGCGTCGATGAGTTGGAGGGTATGCCTCCGCCAGAATCTCCGCAACTGCTGGGCGGGTGAACCACTCCGGCAGCATAACGCCCTTGCTGAGGTAGTCCTCGCGTACCTGGGTGCCGCTGATGGACATGGTGCGCGTCCCGTCCGATACCTTAGACACTTCCTCGTATCGGTTTTCATCTGGCAGGTATGTCACCAGCTTAAAGGGCACCATGCTTACACCTAGCTCTTCTTCATGCTGGGAAACCAATTCTTGCGCGTCGTATGGTCCGTAAAACGGCTCGCCCTGGGAGTTTTTTCCTGGTCCGGCGTGATCTCGCCCAACGATAAAGTGATTGGCACCGTAATTGCGCCGAATGGTAGCGTGCCAAATTGCTTCTCGGGGTCCGCCCATGCGCATTGCCAGCGGCAGCAGGCTCAAGCACACGCGGTCGCTGTCGTAGTGATTCTCTGTGAGTGCCCTGTAGGTGCGCACACGGGTGTAGTGATCAACGTCGCCTGGCTTGGTCATGCCGACGACAGGGTGCAGCAGCAGTGTGCCGTCTACTTCATGGATGGCACGTTTGGTGAGCTCTTCGTGCACGCGGTGCATGGGGTTACGTGTTTGAAAGGCGACCACATTGCTGCGTCCATAGTCTTCTAGAATGGCACGGGTTTGGGCAGGTGTGCGCCGAATATCGGTGAAGTCGTAGTGGGTGGGCATCTCTAGCACTTGCAGTTTACCGGAAATGCAGAACTCACCCCACTTTTGCATCTCCGCTACGATGGGATGTCTTGAATCCAGTGTGCCAAACACCTTCTGGGACACCTCATCGACATCCCAGGTGAACTTCTCTTCAACGGACATAATCGCCAGGATGCGGTTTTTGTTGTCACGCAAGGCGATTTCCATGCCGACGTCAACGCCTTCATCTCGCCCCACAGTGAGCACAATTGGCATTGACCATAGGGTGCCATCTGCGAGGCGCATTTCGTCAACGACGCGATTGTGGTCTGCCTCTCCCATAAACCGATCTAACGGGGAAAACGCACCAACTGCCAATAGTTCTAGGTCACATAGCTCTCGCTGTGTGATTTGGATAGAATGCAGTCTTCCTGCGTATTGCTTGCGTTCTTGGTACGCTTCGGGTTGGGTAAGTAGGTTAACCAACTTGCCGCCATAAGGTTTGATTAGCTCGGTCACGGGACGTTTACTGCCTATTCGTGTGCAAAATCGGATCGATAAAGGGGGAAGGCGGTATATTTTGTAAGAAGAGATACCGACAATTAATTGGGCACCGCCTCTGTGAAGATTATCACAGGAGCAAGGCTTTTTGTAGCGATGCGGTAAACAGCAAATATTTTTTCACTGTTTTCATGTTGTCTTGCCCGCATTGCTGATAAATGTATATTTTCTTGCATATTGACTTTTTGTGGCAGTATGGTGCGCTATAACAACTGCATAAGCGCTGTTAAATGGATGGATGAGGTAGACTGATGGGGCAAGCAAAACAAAAGATACTGGTGGTTCACCTGGGGAACTTTTCTTTCATTAACTCCAATGTGTGCCAGCAGCTAGAGGAAAAATTTCCAGAGTACACGGTAGAGTCATTTGATGTGGCGCCACTTTTCCGCAGCAACCCTATCCCATCGCTGATTAATGCCTTTTATGTGCTCAGGGAATACGGCACCTTCAAGCGCGG
This sequence comes from uncultured Anaerolineaceae bacterium, assembly GCA_964451095.1. Taxonomy (GTDB): domain Bacteria; phylum Chloroflexota; class Anaerolineae; order Aggregatilineales; family Phototrophicaceae; genus DAOTTY01. The sequence goes on along the minus strand of CAYVGI010000109.1, from coordinate 8,508 downwards.
TAGCCGCTGGGCGACCTTCTCCAGCACGACCTACGCCCAGCGCATGATCAAGCAGTGGGTAGCAGAGCATGTGGCAAACGGTGGGTATGTCTTCACATTCCAAACACAGTCGCTCTTTGATGCGAGCACGCCAAACTTGCCGCACTTTGTCTACACAGACCACACCTCACTCGCGAACCTGTACTATCCGGGCTTTGACCGCCGTGAGTTGCGCCCGCGCACGTTCCTACAAGAGGAAAGCAAGGTCTACGACAACGCCGACATTGTGTTCGCGCTGAGCACGCATGTGAAGAAGTCCCTGCTAGAGCTGTATCACCTCGATGAGAGCAAGGTGTTCCAGATTGGCATTGGCAGCAACATCAAAATCCCGGATGGCGAACCGCAGAATGACGGCTATGGCAACAAAAATATCCTCTTTGTGGGCGTGGACTGGGTACGCAAGGGCGGTCCGGAGTTGATGAAGGCATTTGAGATTGTCCACAAAGAGCACCCGGACGCGACACTAACTATAGTCGGTAGTTCGCCGGAAATTGACCACCCGGGTGTACGTATCGTCGGGCGCGTGCCGCTAGAGGAAGTCGCGCAGTATTACCAACGGGCGTCAGTGTTCAGTATGCCCACCCGCCGTGAGCCGTTCGGCATCGTGTTCCTGGAGGCGATTTACAACAAGTTGCCCATTGTGACCACCAATATCGGTGCTGTGCCAGACCTCGTGCACCAGGGCAAGAATGGCTATACGGTCAACACTGGGGATTATGAGCAGCTTGCCAAGTATCTAACGGAGCTGGTGGGTGATCCTGAGAAGTGCCGCGCCTTTGGTGAGTACGGCTATAACTACCTCAAGGACGACTACACCTGGGATACAGTGGGCAAGAAGATGCGTGAGCACATCCAACCCATCTTGCAGGCGTGATCCCATAGAGCAAGCGCCTTAACGCAAAACAGGTGGGCACATGCCCACCTGTTTTTGGCTCAATTGGAGTAGGTGTTGGTTTATTCAACCACGTTGAAAGTCACCGAGAGGGAGCTACCAGCGTTGCCATTACCATCTTCCTCGGTGTAAGGCGTTGCCTTTGCGGTGTGCGTGCCTGGATCCATGTCCTCGATGCGGTTGTACTTGCCGTCACGGTCACCGGCAAGCATGTACGGTGCGCTGTCCTCACTGCGGTTGCCTGGGTCGCCCGTGAACTCGAATATCACACTACCTACATTGCCCGATACGTTGGCGCGGACGTTCAGCTTCTCCGGCAGTTCTGATAGATCAAGCGTGTCGCCGTTGTTCAGCGTGCGAATGTCCTGACCGTTGTCTGCGTTGATGAGCGTGAAGCTAACCACGCGTAGGTCGCCACCGCTTGGCTGCTGCGGTGCAGGCTGCTGCGGTGCAGGCTGCTGCGGCGCAGGCTGTTGTGGTGCGGGTTGCTGAGGCGCAGGCTGTTGTGGCGCGGGCTGCTGCGGTGCAGGGTTGTTTCCCTGCTGTTGCTGCGCTGGTTCCTGTTGCTGCTGCTGGTCCGGTGCGCCGACCGTCTCTACCTGCATTGCTGGTGCGGGTTCTTGTGGTGCCGGGTTGCTCACCTGCTGTTGCTGCGGTGGTTGTTGCTGCTGGGGTGCTGGCGGGCGCTGTATTACCTGTGGAGTTTGCAGCACAGTGAAGCCGATGGTCAGTTTCTGCCCGCTTTGCCCGCCACTGTTCGGTTCGGTGTAGGGCATTGCCGTTAGGATGTTCTGACCCAGACGGATGTCCGCCGGGCGGTAGTCGCCTCGGTCGTCCCCAGCGATTGAGTAAGGTGCCGTGTCCTCGTTCTGGAAGTTCGGCAAATCGTGGTAGCTAAAGGTCACGCTGCCTACCGTGCCCACGGTGTTCGCGCGGATGCTGAGGTGGGAGGGCAGTTGAGACAGGATCAGTGCGTCGCCGTTGTTCAGCGGGCGGATGTCCTGGTTCGTGTCTGCGTCCACTAGCGTGAAGCCCACAACCTGCGGCAGGTTATCGTTGCTGGCAATCGGGTTTGTTTCTTCCTGCGGTGTTGCTGGTGCGTCCTGCATCACCGTGAAACGGATCGTCAGTGCCTTGCCAGCGTCGCCGTTACCGTCACGCTGGGTGTAGGGGGTTGCCGTGAGCAGGTGCTCACCTTCACCCAGGGTCAGGCGGTTGTACCTGCCGCTTCTATCACCTGCCAGTGCATAGGGGGCGGTGTTTTCCGTGCGGAGGTCATCGTCACCGTTGAAGGCAAAGACCACGCTGCCAACCTGCTGCGGTGCAGTGTTGGCGCGGATTGCCAGGCGGTTTGGCAAGTCGGACAGGATAAGCGTGTCACCATCGCTTAATGTCCCGATGTCGCGGTTGGTGCGGGCATTCACCAGTGTGAAGCTGGCGATTTCCGGCTCAACTGCCTGGACGGGCTGCTGAACGGGTGCAGGTGCCGCTTCACGAACGGTGAAGCGTACAGTGACGCTTTGCCCGGCGTCGCCACCGCCGCTGCGTTGGGTGTAGGGGGTTGCCGTGAGTGTGTTTTCGCCGATGCGTAGATCAAGCGGGTTATCGTCACCAGCGACGGTGTAAGGCGCAATGTTCTCAGTGCGAAAGTTATCATCGCCATTGAAGTCGAAGACTACGCTACCGACCTGCTGCGGTGCAGTGTTGGCACGGATAGCAAGCTCACTGGGTAGGTCTGCGAGGGTGAGCGTATCGCCATTGTTCAGGGCACGAATGTCTTCGTTGGTGCGGGCATCCACCAGTGTGAAGCTAGCAATTTCCGGTGTTACTACCTGTACAGGCGGCGGTTGAACGGGTGCAGGTGCCGCTTCACGAACGGTGAAGCGCACAGTGACGCTTTGCCCGGCGTCGCCACTGCCGCTGCGTTGGGTGTAGGGGGTTGCCGTGAGCGTGTTTTCGCCGATGCTCAAGTCAATTTTATAGTAGTTGCCGCTATCGTCTCCAGTGACGGTGTAGGGGGCAATATTCTCAGTGCGAAAGTTATCATCGCCATTGAAGTCGAAGACTACGCTACCGACCTGCTGCGGTGCAGTGTTGGCACGGATAGCAAGCTCACTGGGTAGGTCTGCGAGGGTGAGCGTATCGCCATTGTTCAGGGTGCGAATGTCTTCGTCGGTGCGGGCATCCACCAGGGTAAAGCTGGCGATCTCTGGTGCTGCCTCCGGTGCCTCTACGATGTCTTGAGGTTGTTCAACAACCTGCGGCGGCTCCGCTGGTTGGGCGCTAACAGGTGCCTCTACCATGACGCGGACAGTCATGGTATCGCCAGCGACACCACTACCACCGGGATTGCTATATGGCGTCGCAGAGATGGTGTTCTCACCCTCATTGAACGCAACTGCGTTCGGTATACCGTTGGTGTCGCCATTCAAGCTGTAGGGGGCGCTGTTTTCCAGCCGATAGCTGCTCACGCCGTTCATGTCGAACATGACACTACCGATGTTCTCAGTAACATCCACACGAACACCGAGGTTCGCTGGTAGGCTTGTCATATCGAGCACATCACCGTCGGCTAGTGTCTGGATGTCCTGGTTCGTGTCCGCGTTAACTAGCATTACCCTATTGACTTCCGGTGCAACGACGGGCTCCACGGGAGCAGGAACTTCCACAACGGCGGGCGGTTCCACGCCAAGATCGGAAACGGGAGAATCGACCAGACCGTTGATATATTCCTCAATGTTGGTGTAACCGTCACCGTCGCGGTCTTCCACATTGTCGTCTGCGTTGTTCGGGTTCAGACCGCGCTCGGTCTCCCATGCGTCTGGCATACCATCGCTGTCACTGTCCACTGGTGGTGTACCGGGGCGCATTGCGGGCAAACCTGGTGTGTCGGAAACGGCGTCAATCAGGCGTCCGGTGCCGTTGATGACATCATTCACGACGCGGGTGTCGATTGGGTCACGCGTAGGCAGTGTTGCCCCTGCGCCTTCTAGTACACGCTCGTAGGCAACTTCTGCGGGCCAAGTGGTCACTGGCTCGGCATCGAACGGCGTGCTGCTACGGAAGCGCCCAGATGGGTCGCTAGTGATTGCCCAGTCATCAATGCTGTCGTTGGGGCGGTTAGGGGCGATGTTGCCTGCCACGTACGCGCGAGAGTCGGAGTAGGAATCGCCATTGTCAATATTTTCTGCATCGCGCAGGTCGAGCTCTGCGACGTTCTTGCTGTCGATGCCCGGCTTGAAGTAATTGCCTACTACATTGATGTAGAAGGGCGGCTCGGATGTGTCGTCGACATTATTGGTGTGAATCGCGGCGATACCCCAATTATAAATCACATTATTGACGATGTCTGCTGTTGCACCCTCTGTGATGATGGGGTTGCGCTGGTCGTTGTGCGCGAGCAAGTTGTGGTGAATCGAAATGTTCTTGGAGTTGTTGCCAACCAACAGCGCCATGCCGTGCCGCCCCTTGGGGTGGATGCTAAAGCGCAGCGACTCCGAGATGATGTTCCAGGAGAAGGTTACGTCGCGCAACTTGCCATATGTGGAGACATTTTCGTCAATGCCCCAGCTAAACGAAGAGTGGTCGATGACAACGTTGTAGATGTCGTCGCTTGCCACGGCGATACCATCACGCGATTGCGGGTTCGGTCCGTTTCGGTCGTCGCCGGGGCGAACGCGCATGTAACGGATAACCACATCGTGTGCGTCAACGATAAAACCACCACCGGAAAGCGTAATACCATCGCCCGGGGCAGTTTGCCCGGCGATGTATACGAACGGCTCTCTAATGCGGATGTGCTCGCGCAGTTCGATGATGCCGCCAGTGCGGAAAACGATAATGCGCGGACCGGAAGTTTCCACCGCTGCACGCAGGCTACCGGGTCCGTTGTCATTCAGGTTGGTTACCTCAATGACCTGACCACCACGCCCGTGTGTGGTGTTGGTGCCGAATCCCTCTGCACCTGGAAATGCTTTGATCTGTCCGTTGGACTGACCGTAGCTCACGTTGGGCACCAATAACATTGCCACAAGCATTAAGGCGAGCCCAGTCAGTAGCTGTGTTGTTTTCTTCATTCTCCATCTCCCCATGATTGATAATGGATGAATTAGATTTACGTTTTTCATTTTTGATCATGAAAAATGACATAGGAATAGGACTAAAGTTTAGGTTACACAAAAGTACCAGTTGAATTCGACAAGATGTTTACAAAAAATCATATGAAAGTCACGTTTTTGTTTATTCCGTGTTTGTTTTTCGTCATCAAGATAATTGAGGCAGTTTGTAATCACGGGCATCAGGATAATTCTTTTTTTGTTAAAGCGGTGTCATAGGTCGTAAAGAAAGCAAAACGGCTCATCGCTTTACTATGGATGAGCCGCAGCAGGAAAAATATGGGGATGTGAAGGTACTATGCAGGTCGTACTTTTTCCAGTTTGGTAGTGCGTGCCATGCTGTAGTGGGAACGTACGCCGCTGTAGTAGTCGTCGTATGCGAGGTTCACGCCGTTGAGCACCACACTGACGTTGTCCGATGGTAGATGATCGAAGCGCTCTCTTGCGCGGATCACTTCCTTCACGAGTGTGACACCAGAGCGCACAACCATAAGCACTTGAATGTCAAAGTATGTCGTGAGTGCGACGCTGTCGCTCACGACTAGGCAAGGTGGTGTGTCCAGCAGGATAATGTCGAAATCTGTTTTGGTCTCTAGCATCTGCATGAACTGCTTTGCGTTTTCGGAGTCCAACAGTTCATTCGGGCTGCGGAAGCTTTCGCCAGCGCTAATCACATGCAGCCCGGGGATTTCGGTTTCCTGAATGTACTCATTGAGCATGTCAGCGGAGTAGCTGTTTTGATCTCTCATGGAAAGCAGAGAGGTTAGCCCTGGTTGTCTCTCTAATCCAAAGAGAGCGTGCATCTGTGGGTGACGCATGTCAGCGTCGATAAGCAGCACTTTACGTTTGGTGTCTGCCAGGGAGATGGCGACATTTGCTGCTGTGATGCTTTTGCCATTGCCTGAGGTGGGACTTGTGACGAGGAAGATCTTCTCACCGCTGTGGATGCTCTTCGTGATTAAGTTGGTGCGCAGGGTACGGTACTCTTCAACGACGCCCGGGGAAATGCCGTCCTTCAGAATCAGGTTGTCTGCTTGATCAAGCCTTACTGTAGCCCGCACGACATTGCCAACGATTGGCATGTGACGGAGCGGACCGCCAAAGCGTGAGATGACACCGAGTACTGGCAGCATCAGCACATTTTGTACTTCCTGTGAGGTGTTGACAGTGTTGTTGAAGAACTCGAACACTAGCACAAACCCGGCGGCGAGAATGCCACCAATGACCGTTGTGACAATCGCGGTTTCTGGCACATTGTGGTCGACCGGGGTTGAGGGTATCAGTGCGGTTTCCACAATCTGTAGGGCGTTTTGTTCCTGATCCATATCTGCAATCAGGTTAACCTGATTGTGTATGTTGGTCTGTAGGCTATTGATCAGCTGGATGCTTTCGCGGTATTCGTCGCGAAGTGCCTGTCCTTCTTCTTCGGGCAGTTCACCATCGAGCTGTGTTTCCAGCTCTCTTAGGCTCTCCCGTTGCTCGTCAAGCTGCCCGCGTAAGTCAATAATGACGGTATTCACCTCATCCATGTAGGCACGCTCTGCGGCGGTAAAAGTTCCGGTTCTGGTCTGGTTGATGATGAACTGCTGCGCCATCATGTTTGCCAGGTCTGCCGCGACGACAGGGTCACCGTCACTAATTTCCAATGTGAGCAGGGATGTATCTGGTACAACCCGAACCCTAGCTTTTCTTTCGAGTTCGAAGGCGGAGACATCTGTGTCCAGTGCATCTACGGTCGCTAGGCGGACATTGTAAGTCTGCATTAGCTCTGAATATGTCGGTGCAAGGTCAATAACACCCGTCACACGTGCAGCGTTTGGGTCTGGATTTTGGATAACGCTGACGCCAACGTTGATGAGTGCGCTAGTCCGGTACGTCACCGGGCGGCTGCTGCTGTAAAGGTAGCCCAGGAAGCCAAAGAATATGGCAACCGGGATGATAAACCACAGCCACTTCCTGAACATTTGAACATATTGTTCAACGCTAATTTCGAAGTTCATAGTCTTATCCTTGGTACATCGAAGTGCCACTCAAGTCAAAATACACCACACATATCAAAACCACTCACCGACTTTCTACCAGTTCGTTCCACAGGCTGAGCAGTGTTTCCGCATTTTTGTAACGATCAAACTTCTCTACGACAAGCTTTCTGCCCGCCTGTGCCATGCGTTCTGCGTCTGCTGGGTTGTCAATCATCTGCTTGAGTGCGCCGTGGAACGCATCAACGTCATGGGGGGGGACGCAAAGCCCTGTTTCATTATCAATGATTATTTCTGGAACGCCAGTGACTTGAGTGGAAATCGAGGGTACTTCTAGCGCCAGTGACTCAATCAAGACGGTGGGTAAGCCGTCCATGTCCCCATTAGGGGCAACCGCACACGCCAACGCGAACAGATCGCAGGAACGGTAGTTTTCCACTACCTCTGCCTGGGACATCCTGCCTAAGAAGTGCACACGATCAGTAACACCAAGTTCCTTGGTCAGCGCCTGTAGGTTATCCATCAGCGGACCGTTGCCAATAATGCTGAGTTGGGCGTCTAGGCCGTCTTGCAACAGTTTGGCGAATGCGCGGATGAGGTAGTCGTGTCCCTTTTTCTCGATCAACCTTCCATTAGACAAGATACGGTAGGTCGTGTCGTCAAATGTCTTTTTCGGGACGGTGTTGTCGTACAGAGACAAGTCAACGCCGTTGTAGATGATCTCGAAGCGTGCTTCTACACCGGGCCAGCGCTCCAGGATATAACGGCGGTTGAAGTCGGAGATGACGACGTTAGCGGCGGCATTCTCGCATTTTACCTCCACACCGCCATTCACCACCTTCGGGTCGGTGCCGAAGATGTCGATTGCGTGGATGGTGACGCTGTAGGGCACGCCGCTCACCTTGGAGGCAATGAGCGCCACCGTGGTTGGTGATGTAAGGAAGTGTGCATGGATAAAGTCAAACCCGTGCTGCTTGATCAGATAGCCCAGGTACAACCCCTTGGGAATGCCCGCCAGCAGTTTAAGCAGCGCGTAGATCGAAACGAGATGCCCCACGAATAACTGATACAGTACACCAAACAGCGCGGGCTTTTGCGCAAGCTGCTGGATGGCACGCCCCCACACGGCGGGGTTGCTCAGGCGGAGGTGGAAAATCTTGTCTAGGAAAGGCTTCTCGACGTCGTGAGGACGGTCGGGGTCGTCGGAGTTCCATACAGACGCAACGTGTACATCTGTGCCCAACGCTTGGATCGCCGCCATTTCGTAGGCGGTGAAGGTTGCGCTGACGCTGGGAAATTTGGAAACGACGTACAGAACTTTGTTGACTGTTTTTGGCATAAGTCCGGGTATGTGATTTAGGTGTGGTTGGGGGTCATCGTTGCCATTTGGTGCTGGGGACAATTGACCGCGGGTGTAATAAAAACAAGCATATCATAGTGGAGGTATGTTCAACGCACAACTGTGTGGTAATGCCTTATTATT
>CAYVGI010000108.1:0-17536 GCA_964451095.1 uncultured Anaerolineaceae bacterium | reverse complement strand
ACCCCCACCAACACCGCAACTCCCACAGACACGCCCACTCACACACCTACACCTACGGACACGCCCACCGCGACAAACACAAACACCTCTACCCCAATGCCCAAGCTGACCAATACGCCACTCCCGACGGCGACTGAAGAACCCGCAACCGAAGTCGCAGCAGCGCCGTTTGTGTGCCCGAACGCGCTGCCCACCCGTGTGATCGTGGGAGAGCAGATCTACATCAGCGACGAGGGCGACCCGCGCCCGGTGAACATGCGCAGTGCGCCGTCATTGCAGGGCACGCGCGTCACGCAGATCCCTGTGCGTACCTTTGTTGACGTGGTGGACGGCCCAGAGTGCGCGAACGGTATTGTGTGGTACTTCGTGGAATACGACGGTGCCAGCGGCTGGATTGCAGAGGGGCAGGGGTCACAGTATTTTGTGGAACCAGCTAGCCAGCAGCAAATTGTGCAACTCAGCGGCATTGACGGTGTAGACGAGCGCGTCAACGCCGCGCTGACGTTGTTCCCAGTGTGTGCGCAGGTGCGCGTGGAAGAATCATTCGAGGGCGGCACCAACCGCGAGTGGTTCCAGCTTACCTCCAGCAACAACTACAGCATTCAGGTGCAAAACGGTGCCTACCAGATCAACATGCAAACCGTGCCAGACCTACCCGGCGCGGCACAGCCTGTCTCCTGGGGCAGTTTGCAGCAGGTGAGCTTTACCGACGGGCGTGTGGATGCGATCATCTACGCCAACAAGTTCAGGGAAGAAGACACATCACGCACGGGCATTTGGCTGCGCTACCAAGATGAAGAGAACTTCCTCGCGTTTATGATTAACACCAACGGACGCTATTACATCGGGCGCTTCCAGGACGGTTACACCGACATCGTGAGCTGGACGAGCAGCAGTGCGATCAACGTTGGCGAGGACGCGGTCAATGTCGTGTCTGTGGACATTCAGGGCAATACATTTGACTACTACATCAACGGGCGGTTTGTCACTCGCATTACGGACAACACCTGGAGCACAGGGCGACTGGCGTTCTTTGGCAGCACAAACGACCAACCCGCGCTGTTCTCCCTGGAGCATGTGCGCATCTGCGAGTGACGGGTTTAGCTACCCGTTCGGGACGCCGTAGAGCAGCAGATTGCCGCCCCCGCCCGTAACTATCAAGTAGGTGCCGTCAGGACTGAACGCGATGGGTAGCTGCACTATCTCCTCAGACAGTCCCCCCACACGCTGCCCGGTGCTTGTGTCATAAAAGTGCACAAATGATTCGCCGATATCCAGTGAGCCAGCGGCAATATCGCCCCCGGTGTGGGTGACTGCCAGCAACGCACCGCCCGGCGATAAGTCCATAGCGTGCATTGCAGTGTTGACCTCCGCCACGGCAAGCCCTTCTACAGTTTCTCCCACACGGAACAAAAACACCTCGTTCAGCATCTCTTCCACCCTGCCAAACCCAGTGTGCACCGCCAGGATTTGCCCGTCTGGGTCATATTCTACGCTGTTGACCTGCCGCTCAAACGTGAGTGTGTCCAGCGTTGTATCGCTGGCACGATCGTGGATCGTCACGGTGTTTGCGTCGCTGATGTAAAAGAACAGGTCGCCGTACACGCGCACCGCATTACCCCAGCCCGACGTAAACGCGTTGCCGCCGCCCACATCCTCTGCAAATATGCGTATCACATCCGGACCGTCCAACTGCACGATGTTGCGCTCGCGGTGGGCATACTGGGTGCCGTCATCTGCCAGTGCGACACTGTTCACGAAACCCCAGCCGTCGGCAGTATAGGTACTGAATACCGTGTTGCGTTGCAGGGCAAGCGCACTTAACCCGCCCGCGAGCACATCACCATTGGCGTTCGTGGCGACCGAGACCGGAGAGAATTCCGGGGAAAAATTTAGCCGTTCCACCGCTCGTCCAGTCGTCATGTCGTAGCGTACAACGCCCTCGCCCACAATTTCCCCGGAGCATCCAGGGAAAAGACTGTTATATGCGACATATAGCGAATTCCCATCGGGGCTAAACGCAAATTCGGTAGAAAAAGTACGGAAGTTGGGCACTTCCCCTGCGAGCTGCGGTTCTTCCCTGCTGATGTCCCAGGCACGCAGTGTGCCGCTAGCAACGGAGCTATTCAATAGGTAAAGTGTTTCCGCCTGTGCGCTGTACATCACACGCGCTGAATCTGTGCCACACAGCACGTTCGGGATTCGTGTGTTGACATCGCCGCTGGCAACATCCTGCAACACCACATCAATAGCGCTGCCTTCTTCCTGTTCCGCCAGCAACACGTAGGCATCGGCGGTTACGGCAAGCACAGTGCCCTGCACAGTAGCGACCTGTTCGGCTGTTGTGGTGTCGTAGATTTGCGTTTCATCCTGACCAGCGATCACCAGTTGGTCACCCATTGGAGAGAAGAAGATGCTGTCGGTCAGGACACGCTCGCCCAGTTCTAACTGCGCCAGGGTTTCATCGGTTGCTGTGTCCACCAGTGTGATTATGGCGTCCATTGGGTTGTTGATCGCTTGTAAGCTGCCATCGGGACTGGTGATGGTGTCCTGCTCGGGGGATGTGGCGGCATCTACTAACTGGCTACCATCTGTGACCAGATTAACCTGCACGGTGCCAAAACTGTTGCTGACCGTAATCACGTCACCGTCTCTGCTGATCTGTGCCCGTTGCCTGGTGGGGTAGCGTTCTGCAAACGGGTTCGGATCATACTCGATGAGTTCGGGTTTGTCGTTCAGGTCTCCCTCCGGGTACAGGTACAACCCACGAGACGTGATCACCGCCAACGTGCCATCATCCAGGAACATGCCATCGTACAGCAATCCCGGACCGAGTTGTCCAATAGGTTTGAGGTCAGGGACGGTCTCCGGTGTAATCACCTGCCGATCCTCTGGCAAGAAAGATTCCTCGTTACTTTGTTGGGCAGCGACGGTGCTCGTCACTGCTGCCGCCAGCACGCAAACGCACATCAACATGAAACGATGCATCTATTCACTCTCCTCGCTTGTGAGATACCGTGTTCAGTTCATGTTGATTGTAACGTGTTTTTCAACGGCAAAGGGCAAGCGAACGTTATCCGTAGGGAAACAGAACGGGAAAACGGGTGACTGCTCGTGTGTGCACTGTGGGCAATGAGAGACTCGAACTCCCGACCTCACGGATGTGAACCGTGCGCTCTAACCAGCTGAGCTAATTGCCCGTTTGCACTACTTTTTGCGGGAGCAACATAGTAGCATGATCGACAAACCGAGACAAGCACGAGTTGTGCATGAGCAAACACCCACCCGATACCGACCGCTACTTTCGCTGGCGCAAGCTGATGTGGCGAGCACGTCACACGGGACCGCGCCGTATGGTGGTGCTGGCACGGCGGCGCGTGCTGCGCCCAGCGTGGTTCACCGGGTTGTTCCTGTCTTTGGCGGGGTGCATCGCCCCGGCAAGTGGACAGTTGCCCACAACGGTGCCGCCCACGCTGACGCCTGCCCCGGTTAGCAGCGCCTGGGAGCCACTGCTGCCGGGTTTGGAGCGTCGCATCTACCGCCCGACGGACACCCTGGTGACGCGGCTAACTGCGCTGCGCATCGACCCGGCGCAGATGAACTTGCGTGTACACTATCGCCCGGGTGCACCGCTGCCGGTTGCTGGCTGGCGCGAACAACTGCCCGACGCCGCCGTGATCCTCAACACAAACTTTTTTGACAGCAACGACTTCATCACGGGGATGCTGTTTGCCGATGGCGTGCAGCACGGCGAACCGTACCGTCGGCGGGGGGGCACCTTTTACGTGGATGGTGGTGCAGTTGGCATTCAAAGCAACCTCGTGCAGTCCTACGCAGGTGAGCAGTATGACCAGGCGGCACAGGCGTTCCCCATGCTGATGACCAGCGGTGCGCAATCTTACTTTGACTCCCGCGCAGACCGCGCCTCGCGTCGCACCGTAATTGCGGTGGATACACAGGGACGCGTGATCGTACTCGTGACCACGTTCGGCGGTATGACGCTGCTCGAACTGGCGACGTACCTGCCGACCACCGACATGAACATCGTTGATGCGCTCAACCTGGATGGGGGCGGTTCCTCGCTGCTGGATGTGCAGGCGGGCGAGACGCGCAGCACGTTTACCTCGTTTGACCCGGTGCCTGCTGTGCTGGCAGTTACCCCGCGCTAGCACGGGCAAGCCCTGTATAATAAAGCTCAGTTTCGTCATCAAAAGGGATTTACTGGAATGCAAACATACCGCAAAGACTTTCCGATTCTCCAGCAGCAGGTAAACGGCAAACCGCTGGTGTACCTGGACAACGCAGCGACATCACAAAAGCCGCTGCACGTCATCGACGCGCTGGACAACTACTACCGCGAATACAATAGCAACGTACACCGGGGCATCCACACACTCAGCGAAAAGGCAACCGCCGTCTATGAGGAAGCGCGGGTAAAGGTGGCGCAGTTCATCAACGCACCGGACAGCAAAGAGGTCATTTTCACACGCAACACTACTGAATCCATCAACCTGGTTGCTTACGGTTGGGCACGTAAGTTCATGCAACCCGGCGATGTTGTGCTCACGACAGAGATGGAGCACCACAGCAATCTGGTGCCGTGGCACATCCTCAAGCAGCAGCACGGCGTCGAACTGCGCTTCATCCCGGTCACAGAGCAGGGCACACTTGACCTGACAAACCTTGATGCGCTGCTAGACGGCGTGAAGCTGGTCACGTTCATGCACGTTAGCAATGTGCTCGGCACCATCAACCCTATCAAACAGCTCACGCAGGCAGCTCACAATGGGGGCGCTGTCGTGCTCGTAGACGCAGCACAATCTGTGCCGAACATGCCCGTTGACGTGCAAGACCTGGGTGTGGACTTCCTCGCATTCAGCAGCCACAAGATGTGCGGTCCGACCGGGCTAGGTGTGCTGTGGGGCAAAGCAGAGCTACTGGACGCGATGGACCCGTTCATGGGCGGCGGCGACATGATCTACGAGGTGTACCTGGATCGCTCAAACTATGCCGACCTACCGCACAAGTTCGAGGCGGGCACGCCCAGCATTGCAGAAGGTATCGGACTGGGCGCGGCAGTGGACTACCTCGGCGAGATTGGCATGGACAAAATCGCCGCCTACGAACACGACCTCACGCAAATCGCGCTGGAAAAGCTGCGCGACATTGATGGGCTGCGCATCTATGGCGAAGCGGACGAGCGCGTAGGTGCGATTTCGTTCACGCTGGCGGGCGTGCACCCACACGATTTATCAACCATTTTGGATAGCGAAGGCGTTGCCATCCGCGCCGGGCACCACTGTGCACAGCCGCTTATGCGCCGCTACGACATCGCCGCGACTGCCCGCGCCAGCCTGTACTTCTACAACACCCCAGAAGACATTGACGCGCTCGTCACAGCACTGAACAAAGCAAAGGAGATCTTCGGCGTATGAACCTGAACAGCCTGTACCAGGAGGTGATTCTTGACCATGCCAAGCACCCGCATAACTACGGTGAGCTTGACCCACACGACGCACACGCCCACCGCCTTAACCCAACCTGCGGTGATACGGTTGATGTGTACCTGACCGTTGGGGCAGATGGGCGCATCGGCAGGGTTACATTCAGCGGGCGCGGCTGCGCCATCAGCCAGGCAAGTGCGTCTATGATGACGGATATTATGCAGGGCAAAACGCTAGACGAAGCGCACAACGCCCTGCGCGACTTCCAGGCGAAGATGATGGATCGAGACGCGGAGTTCGTGTTCGAAAACGAGGACATGGAAGAGCTAGAAGCGCTGCAAGGGGTACGCCAGTTCCCGAACCGCATCCGCTGCGCAACACTGGCATGGCACACCCTGGAAGATGCCCTCGGTTCACTCGCAGACGACGAGAAGTAGCACGCTGAACTCAGGAGGCAATTCAATGCTTGAACAGACCGAGCACCTTTCGCTGGATGACTTCGTATACGAGTACGGGCGTGCGCCGTTCGAACTGATCCACGGGGAGAGAATACCGAAGATGCCACCAGTTATGTCAGAGCTGAGCATACCCGTAGCAAAACTCTTCGAGAGCTAAATTGCCCCAGTGGTTGTCGCCATGTAACGCCAGTGGTAGATGGCGACGGCGGCGGCAATCGCCACATTGAGCGACTGCTTGACACCGAACTGCGGCAGCTTTAGCTCCGGGATGTTGTGGGCACGGGTTACGGTGAGCTGCACACCTCCCACCTCACTGCCGAAGATCAGCGCTGCCCGCCCCGCAAATGCCTCCGGCGGCAGCGCCCACACAGACTGTGCCGCATCCGTGAGTTCCATAGCATAGAGTGCGGTACCCTCTGTTTGCAGCGCATCAATGCCTGTTCTCAGCGCCGGGTAATGCGTGCTGCGCATGATCACCTCTGAGCCGAGCGCGGTTTTCTTCACCTTGGGGTGGGCGGCAGGTGGCGTGTAACCACACGTCACCACCTGCTCAATCCATGCCGCGTCTGCCGTTCGCAATACTGCCCCCACGTTGTACGCGGAACGCACGTTGTCCAGCACAATGGTAAGGGGCAGGCGCGGCACAGTACGCATCGCTTGCCCTAAGACTGCGGACCCTTGCGTAAGTCCTCCCACGGACCGCCATCCGCAAAGCGCTCCGGCTCCAGGATCTTCGGGCGTGGGTCTTCTGCTTGGTCGAGTTGCAGCACCATCCACTTGGGGTAGGGCGTGCCAGGGTGGGAAACCGCGTTGATGTCTTCCAGATCTTGCTCGGTTAGCTCAAGCTCGGCGGCGGCGATGTTGTCTTCCAGGTGCTCCAGCTTACGGGCAGCGATAATCACGCTGCTGATAGCGGGTTGTGCCATCGTCCAGGCAATGGCAACGCGGGCGGGGCTGCAACCGTGCCGCTCTGCGACGCTGCGCAGCACATCAACCACGTTGTGTGCGTGAGCATGATCGAACGGCACAAACTGCCCTGCCTCCGCAAAGCGGGTGCCATTTTGTGGGGAGTTATCTCGGGTGTACTTGCCGCTGAGGAAGCCGCCTGCCAGCGGGCTCCACACGAGGATACCCATGCCGCTGTACTCTGCAAACGCCATGAACTCGTGCTCCAGGTCGCGCCCGACGAGGCTGTAGTACATCTGCGCGGAGACAAACGGCTCCAGGTTCATTTGCTTTTGCATCCCTAGCGCGGTTGCCGCCTGCCATGCCATGTAGTTGCTCAGCCCAATGTGGCGCACCTTGCCCTGCCGCACGATGTCGTCCAGCGTGCGCAGCGTTTCTTCCAACGGTGTGTTGCTGTCCCAGCCGTGCAGTTGATACAGGTCGATGTAGTCGGTTTGCAGGCGCTTGAGGCTGCTCTCCACGCCGCGCAGAATGTTCACGCGGGTGGAGCCGCTGCGGTTGAAGTTGTCGCCGCTCATCGGCAGGCGCACTTTTGTCGCCAGCACAATTTCCTCACGGATGCCCTTTAGCGCATTGCCCAGCAGTGTTTCACTCTCGCCCCGGCTGTACACATCGGCGGTGTCAATAAAGTTGATGCCCCGGTCTAGCGCGAACTTGACCATTTCGTTGGTCTCTTGCTGCCCCAGCCTGCCCATGTTCATCGCTTCGCCAAACTGCATGGTGCCCAAAGACAGCGCACTCACGATGAGCCCTGTGTTCCCTAAGCGGCGGTAAATCATGTCTAAATTTCCTTGTGTTTTCAAAACAAACAAATTTTTCTTATCTGGCGATGATTGTAACGTGAGCGCAGCGCCTTGCCCACCTCACCAGGGCGTCGCCTTTGCGCCCCCGCCAAGTGCAGCTACAATCAACAACAGGTGGTACTCATTCCATGCAATTCATCATCGGTTGTATAAAAAGGCGTGACCCGTGGCAGAACACTCCGCAGAAGCGTTGCTCAAGCAGGCAATACAGGCAACCCGGCAGAAGAACCTCCCTGCCGCTCGTAAGCTCATCCAGGCGTCCATCCGCAAGGACGCCAACAACGCCACAGCTTGGCTGGTGTATGCCAGCATCGCGGAGACAAAACGCGAAAAGCTGCTGTGCCTCAAAAAGACGCTGGAGCTTGATCCAGACAACACACAGGCTCTGAAGATGGTCACACAAATGGGCGTGAACCCAGGGCAGCTAACCGGGACGCACCCCGCCGTATCGCCGCAGCAACCGCCGCAAGAACCCGAACCAGATAGCACCCCCGAACCTGCGCCATCGACTGCCGCGCCGCAGCCCAGTCTGTTTTCCTTCCAGCGGGACGAGGACACACCCGAAGAAGCTGAGGAGGACGCCGCACCATTCCTGACGTTCACAGAGGAGGCGGTCGCCCCGCCGCCAGAACTCGCCCAGGATGCCGAGGGAACCGATAGCGCAGGCGGCGAACCTGTGTTTGAGTCGCTACCAGACACTGCACAGGATGACGCGATGGTCGGCGATGAGCCCCCGCGCCCTGCACCACGCCCGGAATCGTTCGAGGAGCGGGTCACGCAGTCCGCACAGGAAGCACAGCAGGTTATCACAGCGTACCTGACGCCCCCCCCAAACCCGGACGGCATCGAGTGGGTGAAAAAAGAGAGGAACCGCGCTGGCGAGAACGAGATCCTGCTGGTGCGGGCGGCGGTGGCAACCAGCCTGTTTACGTTCATCGGTGTGCCGTTGATTGTGCTGAGTGTGATCGCCTGGAACACCCCGCTTGTGCAGAGCATCATCCGGGATGACGGACCGAATATTCTGGTGCGTACGCTCACACCGACGCCCACGCCCCCAACCACACCCACTAATACACCCGGCTTCACGCCCACGCCGTCCATCACCCCCACGCCCATACCGGAAAACGCGGGCATTCCCACTATCACGCCCACGCCAACCGTGCTTGGCATCCTGCGGGCAGGCAACCCGGACATCAACTTCGTGCAGCCAACCCAAATTTCTGTGCCCGGTGTGCAAGAGCGTGTCGTGATTGAGGGCATCCGGCTGATTAACGAGGGCAACTACGCACAGGTCATCCCAACGATGGAGGTGGAACGCGAGGCGAACGTGACCACGTTCGACGGGCTGGTGTACTACACGGAGGCAATCGCTAAAGCACGCCTGGGCGAGATTGACGAGGCACTGGAACTGCTGCAAGAGGGTGAACAGCTACGCATAGAGCGAACCCGCGAGGAGGACTCGACGCCGCTGGCAGCGATCCGGGCGGGTTTTGCTACCGTCTACCTGGAACAGGGCATCCAGGCACAGGCAGCCGGGAACCCAGGCGTCGCGCCGGGGGCGTACAACCAAGCACAGATCAACGCAGAGGAGGCAGTCGCGGCAGAACCAGAGTGGGCGGTGCCCCACCTGCTGCTGATTGAATCTCACAAACGCCGCGAGAACTACACCGCTGCCCTGGCGGCAATCGACGCGGCACAAACCGTTGACGGGCTAGAAGACGATGTGCGCTTTATCGTGCAGCGTGGCGAAATCTACTACCTGCAAGAGGACTACATCAACGCGGAGTATCAGGCGTTTGTGGCGCTGTACGTCGACCCGGTGAGCGCACAGGCACACGACCTGCAAACGCGCATCGCCCTGGCGCAGGGGCAACCGAGCCTAGCCTCGCTGTACGCGCAAACATACCTCTACTACCATCCGCTGGTGGTGCGCGGCTGGGAAATGCTAGGCATGGCGCGGCAAACGGAAGGCAGCACCAACCTCGCACTGGAGGCGTACACGCAAGCAATCATCGTGGGGGAAAACACAGAGCAACCGCCCGCCGTGGATGCCTACCTGGCGCGTGCGGCGATCTACGAGGAGCGGGGGCAGCTTATGCTCGCCTATGCTGATGTCGCCGCTGCTGCCGACGCCACCGATGACCCGCAACTGCGCCGCCGCGAGATGATGCTCGCGTTTGCCGCCGAGGACTACACCGCTGCACGACGGCTCGCAGGTGCGCTGGGCGAAGACGACACGATCACCCCCGGTGAGCAAGACCTGATGCTGGCGCGAATACAGCTTGCCCAGGCGGAAGAACCCTCGCCGGAGGTTTACACAGAGGTTGCCACCCTCATAGACGGCAACTTCACATCTATACCGGAGGAGATGCGCCCGCTGGCGAACACCCTGCGAGCAGAGGCATACCTACGACGCACCGACCCGAACCCCCAAGTTGCCTTGAACTTTGCGCAGGAGGCAGTTGCCGCCGGGGAGACGCCGCGCCGTCGCTTTTTACTGGGCGAAATCTACGCGGCGCAAGAGAACTACGCCGCCGCCATCGTGGAGTACGAGCGTGTGCTGACGCTTGACCAGCTTGTGGGCGCACCAGATGAACTCGTCACACAAACAATGGACAACATCGGCGCAGCGCGGGACGGGCTGCTACAACAGCAGGCGGACATCACCGCCACGGCACGCGCCCGCTAGCGCTACAGGTCGGCAAGGGTAGCGGACTTGAGCACATCCTCAATGATGTGCCAGTTCTTCTCCGCAACGCGGTCTACAAACGC
Source organism: uncultured Anaerolineaceae bacterium (assembly GCA_964451095.1). Lineage (GTDB taxonomy): Bacteria > Chloroflexota > Anaerolineae > Aggregatilineales > Phototrophicaceae > DAOTTY01. Next base: position 7,093 of record CAYVGI010000108.1, on the reverse strand, counting down.
GACGAAGTTCTCCGGTGCGTCGCCGTCGGCATTGTCCGACAGAGCACGCACCACCAAAAACGGTTTCTCGTTCAACGTGCAAATCTGCGCGAAAGCGGCACCTTCCATTTCGATGGCATCCCCCTTGAGTGCTTCCAGGTAGGTGTAGCGGTCACGGTTGCCACCGTGGATGAACTCGTCGCCAGTAAGGATCAGCCCGCGCCGCACCTGTGTGTCCGCTAGCTGCGTCCCAGACGCGACTTCCACCATTGCCGGGGTACTGCGCAACACATGCAGGTCGGAATAGGGCACTTTGCCGCGTGGAAAGCCCAAAGACTCTGCCGAGAGATCATGCTGCATCAGGCGCTCCCCGATGACGATGTCCCCGATGTTGAGCGACGGGTTCAGCGAGCCAGCCACACCGGAGAAGACCAGCAGGCGCGGGTTGTAGGTGCTGATGAGCCACTGCGTGGTACCAGCGGCATTCACCTTGCCCACGCCAGAAAGCGTCATCACCACCGGGATACCGTTATATTCACCCTCGTGCACCGGGATGTTCCAGTGGGTTGTCGTTTTGGTCACCTGGATGTGCTGAGTGAAGATGCGCAGTTCCTCTTGCAGGGCACTGACGATGATAACCGGGTTCGGTGATGCCATTTGTTTTGTCTCCTGTATCGGGTTCAGCAGGCTATTCCAGGTTGAGTTCGCGTTGCAGGCTTTCGCCGTCCATGCCCTCTAGCAATCGCGGCAGGTACCACACATCCAGCACATTAACCAACTCGTCCTGCTCTACCAGCAGCGTGCTATTTTCGTCGTTGTAGCGCAGCGGTCCCTGCCACAATGGAAAACTCACGGGCACGAACTGGTTACTGGCGTAATTTTCTATGTCCAGCACAAAATCTTGTAGATTGCCCAACCGCCCCACCGGGAACGCGCCGCCAGTCGTGTAGCCAACGGGCGTTTCCTCAAACTGATTGAAGCCGTCCCAGTTTGGCGGTACCCAGTCCCATGCTGCTTGCCACTCCCCATCCAAGATTGACTGCACCGTCTGCGCATAGGGAATTCCCCAGTTGTAAAATGCCGCGCCGATGCACACGTCAGGATTTTGCTCGCAGGGCACAATAGAATCGTATGCAGTTGCGTAGACGCGCTCTCCGCGCTGGTTAAACTCTGCCGCAACTTCGATGGGGGTGGGGGTGTCTATGCCGGCAATCACCACATCAATATCGTCGTTGTACATGGAAAACACCTGCCGCCGGGGGTTGTTGGTTTGTTCTGGAATGAAGAACCAGTAGCCGACCCACTCCACACGGAAGCGTAGCTCCGCTGGATTGCTGAAACGGTAGGTTTGCCAGCAGTGGCGTGCCCCCAGGTAGGCAGAAGCAGCGAGACGGCGGGTTTCGTGGTCAATGAGCGGGCCCAGGTAGCCGATGTTGCCTGTGCTCGTGACCAACGCCGCAGCACAGCCCATTACGAACTTCGCATACTCCATCTGCCCCATGATGTTTCCCACATTGGCGGGCGCAACGTTGGTAAGCACATCATCCCCAGCAACCTGGATAAAAACCACATCGGGGTGCTGCTGCGCAGCGGTGTTCGTTGCCTGCTCAAAATCGACCGAGGTCATGAAGATAACTCTTGCGCCTTGGTTCGCCATTCGGTCAATCACCTGCGCCATAGGCACATCCGCTGTGGCGAAGCTCTCTTGCAGCAGCATTCGTGCGCCAAACATCTCTTCCAAAAACAAACCACCCTCATAGTGCCCCTGGCTCCAGCCGCCGTCGTCCTTCGGACCGACCAGCACCATCCCGAACACAAAATCACTCGCAGCAGCCTGCTCCGTGCTATCCTGTGCGAGTGCTGGCACACCGACTGACAGCAACAAAAACACAATCCAAATTGTACGCATGGGTTCTCCGTGGGTACTCGTCACCTGTGCTCCAAATCTAAACGGGAAGCAACCACAGCGCAAAGGGTTCTTGGTCGTTTTCTCGTTTGAGGACGCGCTCAGTTCGCATCCTTGTGCCCCACCAGTGCCACACCAATCGCACCGGGGCCTGTGTGGGTGCCGATGGCGGGCGTTGCCAGCACCGTGAATGTGCTTGCTGGCAAGTGCGGTTGCAAGTGCTGCCGGAGTACGTCTAGGTCTGTGGTGTTGTTGGTGTGCAGCAGTGCCAACCGTGCCAATGGCGCGTGCCGCAGCGCAAGTTCGCTCACTGTATTGAGCCAAGCACCGGGCTTACGCACCCGCGCCACAGATGTCACTTGCCCACCACTGACGGCAACCACCGGGCGAATGCGCAACAGCCCCCCCACCGCACCGACCGCCCAGTTCACACGCCCGCCGCGCCGCACATATTCCAGCCCGCGCATCCCCGCATAAACCATCGCATGTTGGCGTGTGTGCTCTATTGCTGCCAGCACGGCGGTCAGGTCGCCCGTTTGTGCGGCAACCTCCGCGCCGACAATCGCTTGGAAGCCCGCGCCCAGGCTGATACTTTGCGAGTCCACAAGAGTGTAGCTGCCGGGTGGCAGGTTTGCGCTGCCCAGCCGCATGATGTTGTGCATTCCGCTAAGTGAGGAAGCAATGCTCAGTAGGATAAGGTGGTCGGCATTTGCCGCCGCGGCTTCGATGGACTCGGCAGCGATGCCGGGCGAAGGGGCGGCAGTGGTGGGCAGCGGGTTTAGCGTGGGCAGTTGGTCGTAGTAGGCGGCGCGGTCAAAATCTGGCGAATCTTCGTGGCTGTGCCCACCATAGTTCACAAACGCGGGCAGCACCGTCATCTGGTGGTTCTGTGCAACGTCCGGTGGCACATCACACGCACTGTCTATCACAAAGCGGATGTTCACAGGCGTCCCTTGGGCGTGCGGCTAGTCAACGTCGTTGTCGTCAAACTCCGCGTCTACATCCGCATCAGTCCCGTCCGGGTCGCATTCCAGCACGGCTAGCCCGGTGGCATCTGCGCCGATGAGACACGCCAAAGACGCGCCGTAAATCGTATGCGGGAAGTGCTTGCCGGGGAACTCCTGTGTCAGCCGATCTTGCAGATTGCGGGTGTGTTCGTTCATGAAGGCACGCGGTTGTAAGATCAGACCGTCCTCAATTGCCTCAAACTCCGTCACGAATTCCAGGAAGCGGTCAACCGCCTGGGTATAGCTGCGTACCTTCTCCGTCGGCACGATGACGCCGTCCTCAAGCGCCAGCAGCGGCATGGTTTTGTGCATCGCATTTAGCACGGCGTGCTCCGCAGTGAGCACCCCTGCGTGCACGAGGTAGTCTGTCGTCGGGGTCACATACAGCGCATAGGCACGGTCTGCGGTGGCACGCACCTGGCGTACCATGTCGTCCATGTCGCTAATGTCGTTCTCGGCGGCGCGGGCGGCGGCACGCACGATCATGCCCTGGGCAGCGTCCAGCGTACGAGAGTCGATCACATGCACCTGAACGTGCCCGTCAAGCTGCTTTGCTGCTGTTTGCGCGTGCGCGTAACTGTCGGATAGCTCTCGTGAGGCGTGTATGGAGATAATGCCACCGTGGTGATATGCCAAACGGGTGTACACAGCGGCATAATCTTCAACCGTCGGGGCGATAACGCGGGGCGGCACGTCCTGGCGCGTAATCAACTCCAACACCTTTTCCGCTGGGATGTCGTACTCTTTGTGGTGCTGCCCGGCGATCACCAGTGTGTTGGGCACAATGGTGATCGGGTATTGGGCGGCGACTTGCGGGTGGTTAAATTGGGCGCTGCTGTCGGTTACGATGTGGACGCGCACGAGTTCGCCTATTCAATGCTAATGAGGTAGGGGTAAAGCGCCTGCCCGCCGTGAACTGCCTCGAATTCCAGGTCGTCGTACTCATCCGCCAGCACTTCGCACATGGCAGTTGCGCTCTCTGCGGACTCACCCTCACCGTAGTAAAGCGTGACAAGTTCGCTGTCCGGTGGCACGGCGTGCTTGAGTGTTTCCGCAATGATCGCAGTCAGCTCATCGCCAGCAGCGGTCAAGCGCCCGTCAACAATGCCGATGTACTGCCCCTCGTTGACCTGAACGCCGTCAAGCGTAACGGTGCGCGTTGCCTGGGTAATTTCCGCCGTGACGACTTCGTTCATTGCCTCGCGCATTGCCTCGGCAAGCTCATCCAGTTCGATGTCGTCCCCCGCGTTAAGGTATCCCAGCATCGCGGCAATGCCCTGCGGCACGGTGCGCGAGGGCACGACTTGCACATTTTTGTTCACAGCGGTGATCTTCGCCGCCTGGTTCGCCGCCATGACGATGTTCTTGTTGTTCGGCAGCAAGATGACATCGCGGTTGGGCACGGCATTGACCGCCGCGACAAAATCCTCGGTGCTGGGGTTCATGGTTTGCCCACCGTGGATGATGTACGCAGCGCGGAAGTCCTGCTGGAACAGATCGTGCAGGCCGTCTCCGGCGACGACGGTCACAACTGCCGCCCCTTCAACCTCGTTCACCAACCCGGATTCACGCGCCTCGCGGGCAGTGACGTAATCTTTGTACTGAAGCTGCATGTTTTCCACAACTATATCGTCAATCTCCGCGCCGAGCGTGGCAATCGCATAGTTGATTGGCTCTGCCGGGTTGTGCACATGCACATGCACCTTAATCAGCGATGGATCGCCCACGACTAGCGTTGACCAACCCATGGCGTCAATATCGGCGCGGACTTGGGCTACATCCAGGTTTTGCCCATGGATGAGGAACTGTACATCGTAGCCGTAGCCCTCTTCGTCCTCTGGCACGAGTGCATCCTGCCAGCCAACCGCCCCGGTTTGCTGGGTGTCTACCGCATCCTGCTCTTTCACAGGCTTGCCCTCCAGGAAGCGCAACATCCCTTCCATCACATAGACGAAGCCCGCGCCGCCACTGTCGACCACGCCTGCATCTTTGAGGACGGGTAATTTCTCTGGTGTGTGCTCTAGGGAGGTTTTAGCGGCGGCAACCATGGTTTCCAGCACATTGCGCAGCGGGGTTTGTGGGTCTTGCTTAACCATGCTGACCACCGCCTCGGTTGCCTCACGGGATACAGTGAGCAGCGTGCCCTCTACTGGGTTCACAACCGCGTTGTAAGCGTACTCAACCGCAGTTTCACACGCATCTGAAAACTGCTCCGCATTGAAGCTGTCCAGCGACTTGACGCCTTCTGCAAAGCCCGCAAGCAGTTGCGACAGGATAACACCAGAGTTACCGCGTGCGCCCATCAGCGCACCACGCGAGACTGCCTCTGCCACCTTACCGACGCTAGGTTCGTTTTGTAGCTTGTCCACCTCTTCATACGCCTTGCGCATGGTAAGGTGCATATTGGTACCGGTGTCGCCGTCTGGCACGGGGAACACATTAAGCTGGTTCACACGGTCCATGTTGCGCTCCAGCCAGGCTTGCCCGGCGGCAATCAGCCACTTCAGCAGGTAGCCGTCACACAACTGGCGGTGGGTACTCACGTCTGTTGTTTGCATAATAATATTACCTTCGTTGCTTTCGCCTGTGTGTTTTGGTGCACAGGCGGGAGTTTTTCAAGTAACGCGCTAGTTTCTATAACACGCATCCACAGCGAGAGTGGCGCTGACGAGTGTAAAATTTGCGTTTTTAAGATGACTCCTCTTTGGTGCGCAGTGCTTCCCGGATATTCAGGATATTTTCTCGTACGGGGTTTTCGTTGAACACGGCAGAGCCGACTACAATCACGTTAGACCCCGCCTGCACCACCGAGGACGCGGTGTTCACGTTGATGCCGCCATCGGTAACGATGGGCATGTGTGGGTTGTGCTTGTCCGCCACCATCGCCCGCAGCCGCGCAATCTTGGGCAGTGTCTCCCCAATGAGTGACTGTCCGCCAAAGCCGGGGCTAACCGTCATCACAAGGATTTCATCAATGACAGGGATGACCTCATACAGCGCGGCGGCACGGGTATGCGGGTTGATGGCAACGCCAGCTTTGCACCCCTGCGCTTTGATGAGGTTGACCGTGCGGTACACATCCACGCACGCCTCGTAGTGCACCGTAATGTGGTCAGCGCCGGCATCTGCAAACGCGGGGATGAGGTGGTCTGGCTCGATCATCATCAGGTGCACGTCTAGCGGCAGTGCGGTCACATGGCGCACCGCATCAACCACCAGCGGACCCATCGACAGGTTCGGCACAAAGCGACCGTCCATCACATCAATGTGAATCCAGCCTGCGCCCGCTGCTTCTGCCTCGCGCACCTGCTCACCCAGGCGAGTGAAATCCGCCGCGAGAATAGAGGGAGCAATAATTACGTCATCGTATTCCACGCGGCACCGCCTTTACACAGGAGCAAAAGTGCCCAGATGTTACAAATTCAGCGGCGTTTGCGCAACGTCAATCTGCTAATGCGGTCGCGGTAGTCCAGCACGATGCCAAACGAGATGAGCATAACCGCGGTGCCCCACACAAACGGTGCAAACTCGCGATAGTGGGTGGCAACGGGGGTCGGGGGCGTGGGTTGCTGGCAACTCAGGTGGGCAGTGTCTCGCACGCCCACATCCGTGAAGACCAGCAGTGGTACTGCGGCGTGAGCATCAATATAAACAACCGTGCCTCGGTCGGCATCGCCATCCGCCGGGAGCCACAACTGCCCCCAGATGGTTCGCTGCTGGTTGAACACATCCGCCTGGAGCAGTATGGGTGCAGTAGTGGTTGCCCCCGTGGTGATGTCCGTCCCGTAATGATTGGTGAGCACCGCCGTGGTGATCAGCATGGCATGGTAGGCGGATATTGTGCCCTCAGCAGCGTCGGCTCGCGTGGCATAGGGTTGGTGCGCCAGCCAAATCGCCCGCTCGCAGGTGTTGGCGTTCAGTGTATCTCGCAGGACAATCTGACGCTCATCCAGCGGGGGCACACGTACCTGTACATCGCGGTTAAACCCGGAGTACACGATACGCGCCAACAGCACGAGATTTGCTAACACCAGCACGATAATTCGGATTTGCTTGCGCTTGCCCACACCGCAACCTTAGCTTTCACTGGCACTTCTATTGTTGATGGTAGCGGCAATTATGCTGTTTTGTCAACAGAATCTTTATTTAATCTCACGTTTTTCACGGTCATCTGTGAAAACCATGTGGCGTTCGTGCGCGG
>CAYVGI010000107.1:0-17611 GCA_964451095.1 uncultured Anaerolineaceae bacterium | reverse complement strand
CCATGCCTCTATCATAACAAACCGCCTATTTCACGCTCTCAAGCGAAAGTCCTATTCATGCACTTTGCGACGTGGAACGGGGACATGCCCGTCCCTGCCCGCTTCACGCATCACCTCACACTTTTTATATACGGCTAAATACGCCCCAATTTATTGGCTTTCCGTAAATATTTAACACAGCCAACGTACCAATTTAATAACTACGTCGCTATGCTAGTGTGTAAGGTAACAAGCACTGAAAGCGGTGTGATGGTCAGCGAGATTGAGCAAATTGTCGCCATGCGTAAGGCGTTGCAAACGCGCTATGGCAAGCGGTCTGCGATCATAGAAAGCACACTCATCCTCATGCGCCGTCGCAACGAACCCTGGCACGCCGTGATTGATGAGTGTCAGCGTATGACGCGCCTGTTCGTAGACCGCACGAGCGTGAACGACATCGAACAGATTGTATGTGAGATAGTAGGGGTAGAAGAATGCCAATGATGATGGGAACCGGCATTGTCATTCCGATAATCAACATTGTGTTGGCGGTAGCTACCGTCGCCGTAGGGGTGCGCACCTATCTGCTCATCCGCCAGGGACTGTTGGGACCGAGCGCGATTCTGTTTGCGTTGGGTGCTCTGTTTTTTGCCACGATGCAAATTAGCGCGACGATGATGCGCACGGGCACTATGTCTGGTTGGGTGAACTGGCTACACGACCTATCCGCGTTGCTGCTCATCGTGTGTTTCCTGGCGGGGTTTGTCTTGCAGGTGCGCGTGCTCACGCAGGTGATGGGGATGGACGACGAATAGAGGGTGGGGCTAACCTCGCCCACCCACAGTTACAACCTGTTGCTAGGCAGCACGCCGCCGGAACGTTCGCCTGCGCTGACCCGTTTGCTGTACGCGCTTGCGGGCACCACGGCGGCGCTTGCGTGTTTTTGCAGCCTCGCGCTGCCGCTGCGCTTCCGCCTCTAGCTCATGCTGGTGCTGCTTCGCCAAAATGGTGGCAACATAGTCATTCATCATTTTGATAACCACCTTTCAAACACTCGTTTAACGACTTACCCCTATTGTATACCTGCAAGCATATGCGGAACGTAAATTCCGCCCGCTGCGACGCCGCGCCCGCACAAGCGCTTGCTGCTTACGCCTGCTCACGAAGTTCTTAAAAATGTGGGGGCATCGCCAGAATAAATTTGCTAAACTGGTGCCTCTCAGTTAACAGAACACCAAAGAGAATTGATTATGTCCGCCACATCGAACCCAGACGACACCGTAGAAAAGATCGCCACCGAAATTAGCACCTGCACGCTGTGTGCCCTACACGAAGGACGCACCCAAACCGTGCCTGGCTCCGGCAACGCCAACGCAGACATCATGTTTATTGGCGAGGCACCAGGGCAGTACGAGGACGAGCAGGGCCTCCCATTTGTGGGGCGCAGCGGGCAGTACCTCAACTACCTGCTGGACAAAATCGGTCTATCCCGCCCTGATGTGTTCATCACCAACGTGGTGAAGTGCCGCCCGCCCGGCAACCGCGACCCGCAAAGCGACGAGATCAACGCATGTAAGGCATACCTGGAGCGGCAAATCGCCACGATTGACCCGAAAGTGATCGTCACCGTGGGGCGCTACAGCATGGCACGCTACTTCCCCAGGGCGAAAATCAGCGAAATCCACGGGCAGCCGCTCTACCGGGATGGGCGTGCTTACTATCCCATCTACCACCCGGCGGCGGCACTGCGCACGCCACGCCTTAAGCGCGACATGGAAATCGACTTCCAGCGCCTGCTCGACGTGATCGAAGAGGTGAAGCGCCTGCGTGCCACCGGAGAAACACCCCAGGACGACACGCCCCCCGAACCGCCGGAGCAACTGACACTGCTGTAGGGGGCAATTTGCCCGTTTTGTGGGCGGGTTTACATCGCATGGCGATTATGCTGCGTATAGTGGTGCAGAATTTGATTCGATATTCGATACAAAAGGAAAAGCACCCCCATGCGATTTTGCATTGTGTTGCTGCTGCCGCTGTTGATGATCGGCACGGCGTATGCGCAGGACGAACCGCCCACCCCCACCGAAGAAGCGACCGAAACCCCCACCGACCCGGACGACATCGACGGGGACGGCGTGCCCAACGAGGACGACCTGTGCGACGGTGCCATCCCTGGCGCGACGGGCACCGATGACACCGGTTGCCCAACCGAATTTGACCCCGGCGCTGACCTGACCTACGACCACGACGCGCACGAGCGGTGGTACGGGCGCTTTTGGACGGGAAGCTGTGAGGGCGTGCCGGGGTTCTGCCTGCCCGGGGACCCGGCGTGGTTCGATGTGACGGAGGACATTGTGGTGCAGGTGCCAGAGGAGCAGCAGGGCGTGGTACGCAACCGCCTGTGGGCTGCTGGGCGCACCATTGGCTACGAGTGGGCGTCTGACCCTGACTTGAACGACAAGCAGATCGTCACGCGGCAGTTGCGGCGCTGGGGGCGGGCACTGGAGCGCAGCGACGATGTGTTGGCAACCATGACAGAAATCGAAGACGAGGTGTGTGACCTGCTCGGCGCGGACGCGATTTTGGGTGGGTTCACGCCAGCGGAGAACTGCCAGCTCGCCACTGCGGAATAGAGGGTGCGGCATTGCGGTTCACAGGGGCGTGGCGTGCCCCTGTGGTGATACCCGCGCCTAGCCCCCGGCTTTGAAGATCGTCTCTGCTGCTTGCAGGAGCTGTTCGCGCCGCGCCGCACTGACGCCCTTTGCCTTCAGGTAGCGTTCCAGCAGTTCCGCGTGGGTCAGTCCCTCCGGGCTGGCACCCAACCGCATCCGGGCGGGTTCGTCCACATCTTTTTTCACTGCTGCGATGTAGAACACACCCGCCGCGTGCAGCGTACTGCGCACCGCCTGCTCGTTGAGCTTCGCCTGCGTTTCCGGCGTCAGTTGCAGCACCACCCGCACCACTGCCTCGTCCAGCTTGCGCCCCCGGATGAGGTTGACCACGTCCTGGGTCGGGTTGGCGCTCTCGCGCAGGTCTGCCCGCAGCGTGACGAACGGGCGTGCCGCCACTGGCACAAACGCCCAGGAGGTATCGCCCCGGCGCAGTTCCACGTAACAGAACCCCTTCTCGTCCGCCTCCTCACCAAAGTCGATGCGCTCCAGGCTGCCGCTGTAAACCACTGGCGGCACATCGTCCCGGTTGGCGGTCAGGTTTTGGTGCTTGTGGATGTGCCCCAGCGCCACGTAGTCCCAGCGGTCATCCGCCACAGACGGTTTGCTCACGGTCACGTCGCGCCCCAGCATAATGCCGCGCTCACTGCCGACGGTTGCGCCGCTCACGGTGAAGTGCCCGGTGAGCACACGCGGCATATCCAGCGTTTCTACTTCCTCCGCCAGCTTAGCGATGCTGTCGGTAACCGCATCTTGCAGCAGCAGGTCCGTCTCCCCGATGGACATGCCCGCCGTGGGGATGCCCTGCAAAAGCCAGGAGCGCATGGGGTAGGGTGCCGCGCCCACAGCGACTTTACCGCGTGCTGTGTCGATCACCTGCACCTCAAAGTCGTTGGCGACGTGCACGTTAGGTACCCGCAGCGTATCGTAGATTTCGATGCTGCTGGCACGCAGGAAGTTCGGCGGCACATCGTGGTTGCCCACCAGCATCACCACCGGGGCGAGCGCCGCCAGGTCGCTAATCCGGTAGGAGAACTCACGCTGGTAAGTAGGGTTGGGGCTGCGCGTCTTGAACGCATCCCCGGCAAAGATGATGAGGTCAACGCCGCGCTCTTTGACGTAGTCGTGCATGTCGTCTATACGGCGCAAAAAGTCGCGCACGCGGCTGCTTAACCCGGTTTCGGGATCGGTTTTGCCGTAGCTTTCCACGCCGATGTGGGTGTCGGCAAAGTGCAGCAGGCGGATGGGGTCGGTCATGGTGGTGCGTCCAGTAAATGGCAGATATGGGCGCTATTTTTATCGCAAAGGCGCAAGGACGCAACAGGTGCGTGCCGGGGCTGCACATTTGCCGGGAACCTGCTAGACTTCCGTGCCGACTTGTGACGTAAATTCCCACAGGCATCCCCATGACGACGCTGCCCACCACCCAAACCGACGCGCCACCTGCCACCCAGCCATCCCGCTGGCGGGCGTGGTTTGCCGCCCGCACCCGCACAGACTGGTTCTTTTACGGCGTGAGCGGGTTGGTAGTGGTGCTGGTGTTCGCGCTGCAAGCACCCAACATCGGCTTTTACGGTCCTAACCACGGCTGGACGTCGTCACATGGGCTGGCGATTATGCGCCATGCCACGCCCGCGAACGGCTTTGTGGGGCACGCGATGCAGTTCCGGGGCGACGACGGTTCCGTGGCGTATGACTACTTCGACCGCTACCCGTTCTTCTTTAGTGCGGGGGTGGGGGCGCTGCTTTCGTTAACGGATAGCCTGCCCGTGCAAGTGCAGCTTGCCCGCTATGTGATGACGGCGGTCTATGTGGCGACGCTGGGCGTGGCGGGTTTGCTGGCACATGTGCTGCTGGGGGATCGGTGGCGGGCGCTGGCGGCGGTGATGCTGGCTTTCAGTGGGTGGTGGCTGGTCTTCTATAAAGACATGGTGCACTACGACCAGCCCGCGCTGTTCGGCAACTTCCTGCTGCTTTACGCGCTTGCCCGCTACAAGCTGGACGGTGTGCGCTGGGGTGTGTACGCGGCAGCGCTCATCGCTGTGGGGCTGGGGCGCGGCTACGCGTCGTACATGATTTTGGGATTGTGGCTGCTGTGGGAAGTGGGCGCAGCGGTGGCGCAGTCATCATCCATGGGTGTAGGGGCGAGATTCATCTCGCCCCTACGGTCGGTATCTGTAATGACATCAACGCGTGTGTTTGTCATCGCCATCGTGTGGGGCGCTGCCTTCCTGGGGTATAACCTCGTGGTGGAATCCGCCCGGCGCGGTGTGCCGCTGGCGCAAACCAGCATCGTGGACAGCGCAATACGACGCCTGCCTGTGTTCGGAGAGAAAGAAGCGGGGCGTACCGTCGGCAAAGACGTGCTGCCCTGGGGCGAGTTCGCCGTCGTGGAGTCCGAGCGGCTTATCCGCTGGACGCTGCCCCCCCGCGTGGACAACCTGAATGCCTTCGGGTGGCTGTTCGGTGCGGTGATGCTGATAACGGTGCTGATGTATGCGTGGCGGCAGCGCGGTGCCCGGCGTGGACTGGTGCTGATGACCGCGTTTTGGGGCGTGGCGTGGTTGGCGTTTATGATTAACCTGGCACACGGGCACGAGTACGTGGTGATGTACGGGATCGGGCTGCCGCTGGTGTTCTACATCGCCGTGGCGAGCCTGCTGCCGGGCAATCGTCTGCTGACGGGTGTGCTGTTGCTAACTGCCTTTGTTGCGCTGGGGGTTAGCCATGCCAGCGTCCGCGCAGAGCTAAGCAATCGGGTAACCAACCGCGCCGTCTTCACCGAGGACTACAATCGCATCGCGCAGCGCATTGAGGGCACCGGGCGCAATGTACACATCAACGTGAGTGATGGGCGCTGCGTGATTGACGATGACTTCTGCTATGTGCTGGGCTTTTACCTCAGCGAGCACTTCATCGCCCCCGTCTCCGTAGCAGATTACGCGCTCAGCCGCCTGCCTACCCACTACGCGCACCCGGTTTATCTACCCCCGGACGACACAAACGGGCTGCTGCTGGCACCCAACACACTCACCCCGGAAAATACCACCGCGCACCTGTTCCACCTGGGCAGCGCCGAGCGCCGCACCGTGCCCGCAGACGCGGCGACGAGGGTCACTTTTGGCGATTCGCTCACTTTACAGCACTGGTCGCTGATGGGCAGCGTGGATGTTGCCCCGTGTGGCAGCGCCCGCGTGGAAAGCTGGTGGCTGGCGGAGGACACACTGCCGGACAACTACAGTATGCAGCTTGCCCTGGTAGACAGCGCGGGCGCAGGTGTTGCCGCCGCGAACTACGACCTCTCCCTGCTGCCGACGGGCGTGTGGGTGCCCGGCATGTACCACATAGACTCCCGTGCGGTGCGCGTGCCGTGCGACCTGCCCCCCGGCGAGTACCCACTGGTGATGAGCGTGTACGCGCCAGGCGCAGGCGAATCGCTGGCGGTGTTCAGCAGCGATGCACAGCCCATGGGCGATTTCTACTACCTCACGACACTTTTCGTTAATGAAAACTGAATCTCTGTAACACAAACGGTCAGAAATATAGTAAATATTTCTCAATTGTGCTTACAACAGTTTGCTTTTTGACTATACTGAATGCAGACCCGCCATCAGATGACGTGTATAACAGGCAACCGGCATGATTATCGGAAACGACGGACAGCGTTGGCGCACCCTCTACGAGATTTCGCGCTTCTTACACCAACAAGACCTGCTCAATGCAGAGAGCCTGCTCCAGGGCGTGCTGGAGCGCATCGGGCAGCACACCCGCCTGCGCAGCGGCTGCATTGTCACGTTCGACACAGAAGACCACGTGGAGGACGCGCTCACACTGGATATGGACTCCATCGGCACCGGGTTGTGGGAGCACCTCTACGACCGGGGGCTTTTGGGCTTTGTGCACCACAGCCAGCGTACGATCATCATCCGCAACATCAACAAAGACCCGCGCTGGTCTGCGCCGCCGCCGAACGTGCGTGCCCCACGTGAGGGCAGTGCCATCGGCGTGCCGCTGAAGGCGGGGCGGGTCGCCATGGGTGTGATGATGTTCGTGCACCCGCAGGTAGACGGCTTCGACGCGAAGGTGACTGCCATGCTGGAAGAAATTGCCATGCTGGTGGCACAAACCCTGAGCACATCGCGCACCTTCCGCACAGAGCGCGACACCAACGAGCACTTCCAGTGGCTGTTCGACGACCTGATTACGCCTGTGATTTTGACAGACCGCAGCGGCACTATCCTGAAGGCAAACCGCGAGGCGTGCCGTTTCCTCTCCTACAGCACGGGCGACCTGGTGGGCATGTCCATCAAAGACATTCACGTCTCGCGCAAGCGGGCGTCCTCGTCAACGGACAAAGAAACCTCACTCAAGACCAACCACCTCTCCGCGTTTAGCACCCACATGAAGTCTGCCAAGGGCGAAGAACTGCCCGTGCGCCTGAAGGTGCGCAAGCGCATGTTCAAAGAGGAGAGCGTGATTGAGTACGTCATGCAAGACATCCGCACGGAAGTGGAACTGGAACAACTGCGCCAGGACCTGACGGCGATGGTCTTCCATGACCTGCGGGCACCGCTGCAAAACATCAAGTTCAGCCTTGCCGCCATGCAGCGCCTCATCCCCGAAGACCCGCGTGCGCAGCAGGCGTTCGCCAGCGCGCAAAGCAGCACCACCCAGCTTAGCCGCATGATCGCCAGCCTGCTGGACATCCAGCGGCTAGAGGGCGGCAGCACCATCCTGAACCCGAAGATCACGCCCATGATTAAGGTCATCAAGGGCGCGGTGGAGCAAACGGGCGGCATTGTGGAGGCAGCCGGACTGAAAATGCGCGTGCAGATCGAAGGCAGCCTGCCCACAGTGGAAGTTGACGCGGACATGATCCGCCGGGTGATGACCAACCTCATCGAGAACGCGACCAAATATGCCCCAGAGGGCGGGCAGGTGACGCTGCGTGCGCAGAAGGAAATCGGGCAAATTCACTTCGTCGTCGCCGACAACGGTCCGGGCATCCCGCCGGAGATGCGCGAGCGCATTTTCGACAAGTTCAGCCGCCTGAAGTACGACGACGCGCCGCACGGTGTGGGGCTGGGGCTGGCGTTCTGTCGGCTGGCGGTGCAGGCACATGGCGGGCGCATTTGGGTGGAAAGCGAACTGGGCAAGGGCGCAGAGTTCCACTTTACCATTCCCGTTACCATCACGGACGAGGAAAAGCTCGACCTTGTGACCAGCGGGCAGGCGTAGCTGTGCTAGGGCTTCCATGCTGGGGCATAGGCATGTGCCCCGCGTGTGAGCTGCCGCTCCTTGCCTGTGGCAATATCCAGCACGTACACATCCTCACCGCGCCCCCGGCTAGCCGAGTAGACAATGCGTTTGCCATCTGGTGAGAACGACGGGAAGTTGTTGTAGCCGTTTTCCACCACCAGCGGCTCTAGCTTGCCGTCCGCCAACCGTATTCGATACAAATCACGCCGACTGCGCTCCTGGACGGTGGCAAACGCCAGCCACACCCCATCTGGGCTAAACGCCGGGCTTTGGTCGTCCACGATGCGGGCGAGCAGCGGTTTCTCCTCGCCCGTGGCTACATCCAGCACGTAGATGTGGCTGTACCCGTTCATGTTCACAATCTGGAAGGCGAGCTGCGTGCCATCCGGTGACCATGCGGGCGCGGCGTCGTGGCTGCGGTTGGTGAACGCCAGCGTCTCCTCACCGCTGGCGACATGCACCGCGTACAGATCGCGGTGCGGGCTTTCCCGCTTCCAGGAGACGTACAGAATATGTTCGCCATCCGGTGACCACGCGGGGTACGCATTGTAGGCGCTGGGCGGAGAGATACGCCGCATCTCCCCTGTGAAGGCGTGCATCGCGTGGATGTTGCGCCCGCCGTCCCGCCAGGACTCAAACGCCAGCCACTCGCCGTCGGGTGCCCAGGCGGGCATGAGGTTGGGTGTTTGCTCGTAGGTGAGCCGATGTTGGATGCCCGTGCTGATGTCGAGCAGGTAGAGGTTTGCCTGCCCGGACTGCTCGCCGACGAACGCGACGACATCCGATGTTTGCTGGGCAGCAAGGTACTGCCCCCCGCTGATGAGCGCCCAAAAGCACGCCGCCCCGATGATTACCACCCTACTAAACCGTCGTAACATCATAATTTAACCGTTTTTAAACCGTCATTTTGTGGTTAAGCACAATCATGCCGCATTTGTGGCGCGTGTGCAAAGTGGGGCAGGGGAATGTGCCAGTGTTGTGCCGCGCTTTTGTTTGCACTAAACTAGGCTTACGTACAGTCACTAACACAATGGGGAGCGCCAGGTGAGCGAAGATATTCAGCAGGTCACGGTTGTGGTGGAACTGGGTGAAGATGCTACGCCGGATGAGGTCAACAGTGCCACCACCCAACTCATCCGTGAGTTGCAGAACTCCGATGCGGAGACGGTGGAAAAAGTGCAGAGCGATGAACTGGCGGAAGGCGCGAAGGGTGACCCCATCACGCTGGGCGCGGTTGCGTTAGCACTGGGAGCCGCTGCTGCGCCGGACATCGTGAAGATTATCGGGAGTTGGTTGGGTCGCCGCCAGAGCAACAGCGTGAGCCTGAAAATCAAGCTGGGTGACGACGAGATTGAGTTCACCACGGCGGCATCTGCTTCGCCGGAGGAGCTTGAGGTGCTGACCAACCGTTTTGCAACCCTGCTGAAGAAGCACAGCACGGGCGGGGAACAGCCGGATGAGTAAGAAGCTCGCACTGGTCATCGGCAACAACCTGCACGATGACCCGGACTGGAATGACCTGAAAACCCCGGAACAGGACGCGGCATCGGTGGCGGCGGTGCTGGAGGACGGAGCGATTGGTGGATTTGACCAAGTTGTCAAGCTGGTGAATGCCACCGTCGCCGAGATGCGAATTGCGACCGCACAATTGTTTCATCGCTCCACCCACAAGCCGGATGACCTGCTGGTGTTTTACTTCTCCGGGCACGGCGCACTGGACGAAAATGATCGTCTTTACTTCGTCGGCACGGATACGCGCCGCGATAAGACACTGATCGCCGCCACGGGATTTAGCGCCACTTATGTCACGGATGCGATGAACAACGCTCGCTCCCGCCGCCAGTTGATTTTGCTGGATAGCTGCTACAGCGGGTCGTTTGCCAAGGGTAGTGATGTACCGACCGTAGAAACATTCGACGCCAGCGGTTATGGGCGCTATATCCTCACGGCAAGTGAGGCGCTGCAACGCTCATGGGAGGGGGACACAATAGACACCAGCATAGAGCACTCGTTTTTCACGCATCATATGGTAGAGGGCATTCGCAGCGGCGCGGCAGACCGCGACCACGACGGCTGGATTGGTGTGGATGAACTGTACGACTACATCCGGGATGCGATGCGGGCGCAGTCGCTCAAGCAAACGCCGCTCAAGAAAGCGCCCCATGCAGACGGTGAGCTGCTTATCGTGCGCAGCCCCATCGACCCTAATGATCGTATGCGGGATCAACTTGCCGCCCTGATTGAACAGGCGGATGCTGCCGCAGAGCGGGGCGACTACAAGACGGCAGACGGTTTGCTAGGTCGCGTGATTGACGCCGACGGGGATGGCATCTATGGAAAAACGGCACAGGAAATGCGTGTCGAATTTCAGTCAGATCAAGCGCGGACGCTCGCCTATGGTGATGTCAAGCGTCTGATGCTGCGCTCTAAACGGGCGGCGCGGACGGCATGGCGAACCTTCACACAGGATTACCCCGATTATGACCCGGATGAGATAGCAGCAGCATTGGGAGGGAAAGCGGCGGACACGCAAAAGCGTGTCCCTACGAATGAATCTGTAGGGACGCCGTTCTCGGCGTCCGCGCCCCGAACCCCGACTGTCGAAACGCCATCCCGAACGGTGCTCACGCCCTCTGAGAAGCTGATGCCCGCCCCGTTTGGGTGGATCGAAATACCCGGCAAGGGCTACAGCATCGGCAAGTATCCGGTGACGAACGCGCAGTTCGCCAAGTTCATCGAAGCAGGTGGCTATAAAACGCAGAAATGGTGGACAGATGCCGGATGGAAGCAGCGTGAAAGTGATGGTTGGACAGAGCCGCGCTACTGGAGCGATAGCACATGGAATGGTGCAGACCAACCCGTTGTCGGCGTATCATGGTATGAGGCGGTAGCGTTCTGCCTGTGGCTGAGCGAAACAACAGGCGAGAACATCATGCTGCCGACAGAAGACCAGTGGCAGTATGCGGCGCAGGGTGACGATAGGCGCACATACCCATGGGGAAATGAGTGGGACAAATCTCGTTGTCAGAACAATGCGGATGTTACCAGTTTAGTAACAAAATACGAAGGGAAAGGGGATAGTCCGTTCGGGGTGGTGGATATGGGAGGCAATGTATGGGAGTGGTGCTTGACCGATTATGAGAACAAAAGTAATAACGTTAATATTGCTGCTAATAGACGCATTTTGCGCGGCGGGTCGTGGTACTATGCTGATCCCGTCTACGTTCGCTGCGATTACCGCTACAGCTGGGGTCCGCACGGCTGGAGCAGCGACCACGGATTTCGCCTCTCCCGCTCTTAATGGGGTGTGCAGTCGCAAGGCGCATCTGGTTTCTGTTCGGCGGACATCCAGAAGGATGTCCCTACAACTGTACACCGCGTAGGGACGTGCTTCTGCACGTCCGCGTCAACCCGTAACATTCGGCGTAAAAACGCGGACACCCGCACAACGCGTATAACCGGAGGGAATGCTGTGTCTCTACCCCAACGCAAATCACCGCGCCTACCGGGGTATGATTATGCCGCCGCCGGGATGTATTTCGTCACCATCTGCACGCACCAACGCCAACACCTGTTCGGGGCGGTGCATGATGGCGAGATGGTGCTGTCTGCTGCCGGAGAAATCGCCCACCGTGAATTGTTTCGCATCCCGGACTACTGGCGGGGTCGTGTGACGGTAGACTGTGGTGTGGTCATGCCCAATCACGTTCACGTCATCCTTGCGATTGCTACCCCGGATGCCGTGACATTGGGTAAAATCGTGAATGGGTATAAGGGTGGCACAACGCGCCACATCCGGCAGGCAAACGAGAACGCCGAACAGATCGTGTGGCAATCCCGCTACCACGACCATATCATCCGCGACGAAGCCGGACTGAATCAAATTCGCCAGTATGTAACGCAGAATCCGGCACTATGGCAGCAAGACACATTTTACGAATAGTTCGGCGGACATCCAGCAACATGTCCCTACACCCGCACACCGCGTAGGGACGTGCTTCTGCACGTCTGCGGGTAACATGGCGTGGGGCTGTTGCAATACATTCACAGCGTAACAATCCACCAAACTTGCTATTCAAAAAAGCGCATGTGTTGTATAATGTGGCGTAATTTGGGATATATTTGGGATATATTGGGCGCAGGAGCCTTTCGCCATGAAAATCAGTGTGTTGCAAGAGAACCTACAGAAGGCGCTGGCAGCGGCAGCGCGTGCCGTGGACAACCGCCCGACGCTGCCCGTGCTGGCAAACGTACTGCTCGCAACGGAAGACTCGCGCCTGCGCATTAGCGCTACCAACCTGGAAATGAGCATCACCACCTGGATTGGTGCCAAAATCCACGAGCCGGGTGCCATCACCCTGCCCGCCAAAACGCTCTCAGAACTGGTCAACAACCTCTCCCCGGAGCGGGTGGACATGACGCTCGACCCGGTGACGCAAACGGTGAACGTGCGCTGCGGTGCCACCAACTCCAACATTAAGGGCATCGACGCCGATGAGTTCCCACTGGTGCCCGTCGGCGGAGAGCCAGACTTCCAGGTGCCGTCCAAGGCGCTGAAGGAGATGATTAAGCACACGGAGTTCGCCGCCGCCAAGGACGAGTCCCGCCCGATCCTTACGGGCATTTACGTGTCGTTGGACGGCAACACCATGACGTTCGCCGCCGCAGATGGCTATCGGCTGGCGGTACGTACCACCGAACTGGAAACCGCCTTCTCCCCGGAAGTGACGCTAGTCATCCCGGCACGCACGCTCAGTGAGGTGTCCCGCGTTATCACAGACGAGGATGAGTTCGTGTTTGTGCAACTCCCCGGCGAGCGCGACCTGGTCATGTTCCAAACACAGCACACAGAAATCTCGTCGCAGTTGCTGGAGGGGCGCTTCCCAGACTTTACCGCCATCATCCCGCGCAGCTACCAAACGCTCACCACGATTGAAACGCCAGACCTGCTGCGGGCAGCAAAACGCGCAGAGATCTTCGCCCGCGACAACGCCAACAGCGCCCGCATCGAGATCTCCCCACCGCGCACACCCGGCGACGCCGGCGAAATGCTGGTCATCGGGCGCAGTGCAGAGCGCGGCGACAACGAGGGTGTGCTGCAAGCGACCATCGAGGGCGAGGAGTTGCAAATTTCCTTCAACATCAAGTACCTTATTGATGTGCTCAACGTGATTTCGGAAGATCGCGTGGTGATCGAGAGCAACGGCACCGCCAACCCCGGCGTCATCCGCCCGGAGGGGCGCGAGGACTTCATCCACGTCATCATGCCGATGAGCACAACACGCTAAATTGCAGCGCCGCCCCGCATCCTGCCGGGGCACTGAACACGATAGTCCTGGGGGGACGGGCACCATGCGGCAGCGATTCGGATATGTTTGCGCGGGGCTGTGTGCCCTGTTGTTGGCGGCGTGCGGCGGCAACACCTCATCCGAGGTGCCCACCGTAGCATTTTTGCCCACCATGACCGACGGCGACCTGCCCAGCGTCACCCCAACGATCACGCAGACGCCGCTGCCCGGCGGCGCTACGCCCAGCGCCACGCCCGGAGAAGCAACCGACGTCGCTATTGCCACCGCGCCGAACACACCCACGCCCTCCCAAACGCCTACCGACACAGCAACGCCCGCCGCAACGGTCACGCCCAGCGCGACCATTACTGACACCCCCACGTTCACGCCATCGAACACATTTACGCCCAGCGCCACACCGCGTGTGGTCAGCGGGCTAGAGGCACTCGCCGAACTTGCGGTGCAAAGCACCATCCTGCCGCCGGACTTCGCCATTGACGGTACGCCCGTGGGCGGCAACGCAACCGATGTGCCCGTGCAGGGCACGCCCAGCAGCTTGCCTTCCATCGCGGAGTTCATTGCCAGCATCCCCGGCGCAGAGAACATCCTCAGCGGGGTGCCCAGCCCGGTACCCGCAGGCTTCTCGTCTGTGGCGAACTGCGAAAACCAGGCTCCCGGCGGCTTTGGTGACCTGGAAAGCGTGGATGCCACCGTGCGCGGCAACCTCGGCTGCCCGCTTGGGTCGCCGCCGCCAGCAAACACCGTTGCCAGCGCGTACCAAGAGTTTGAGAACGGCTTTATGCTGTGGGTGGAAAACCCCGGCGGGCGCGGCACCATCTATGCGGTGCGCAGCGATGGCACTTACAGCAGCTACCCGGATACCTGGGACCCCAGCACTGACCCGGAACGCGGCGGCGAAACCCCGCCGTCCAGTGACCTGACCGAACCCATCCGTGGCTTTGGCAAGGTGTGGCGAGAGAACGCCTCCGTGCGCGATCAACTGGGCTGGGCAACGGGCGGCGAACGCGGTGCCGATGCGACGTTCACGCCCTATGAGCGCGGCGTGCTGCTGTACGCGCCGCAGCGCGGCGATGTGCTGGCGTTCGCAGAGGAAGGTGCGTGGCGCGGGTACGCGGGGAGCTACTAACTGCACTTGCGTGCAAGCACGAGTGGGGCGCCCCCAGCAGGGGCGCCCCGTGTGCATTAACTAGATGTGACGGTTAGGCGCCGCTAGCCATACGGCGGCGGCAGGGTGGCGGCGCAGCCGGGGCAGACGACAATCTCGCGCACGATTTCCGTGCCGACGCCAGCATTGCGTTTCATGATTTTGACTTTGCCGTTACGCCGAACCTTGATGGGCATTTTCTCCGGGTAGAGGCGGCGACGGGTTTTGACCACAACGCGCGTTGCGGGTGTTCTAGGGGGTGCAGTCCTGTTGCAGTGTTGACATGTGTACATAACTCCTTTCAGCCGATTGTGAGTTCCCGCACGAGACGGCTTAATTCCCGGCAGGTCTACATATAGATAGATTGACGGTGACCTTGAATTGAATAGACAAGCAAATCGCTTCGCAGCAGTGGACACACGGTTGTGCGGTGGCGGGCGTATGGGCGGATGTTTGCCGTTGGGATAAAACGCTGTTGTGCGTGGGAGTTTTTGGTGTGGGGTGGGGATGCTGCGGTTTTTACGTTTTTGCATTACTCCTTCCGCGCCGAAGCGCTCTCTTTTTATTAACTCGTGTGCATTTGACCTATCAATACGCTATAAATTGGCACGGTGCAAGCGGCAATAGCAGGAGGCGTTTTATGTGGCTTTATCTTCCAATTCTATTGGTCTTCGGCGGCGGGCTGGTACTGGTCTTCGCGCTGGATTGGGTGTGGTCGATTGACAGCAAGAGCGATGAATTCGAGCGCGACGAGAACGGGGTGCCCATCCGCACACCGGAGTGGGATCGCAACCACCGCCTCGCCGGGATCGTGATGCTGGTGACAGCGGTGGTGCTGGCGGTGATGGTGTACTTTGTGGGCTAACCGTCGGTCAGCGGCGTGGGCTGTTCCTTCACCAGGTAAATACCCGGAATAGAAACCAGCGTGACCAGCCCCTTTACCAACAAGTTGGTGAGGAAAATGCCAAATGCCACGCTCGCGGGGACGAGCCCACTGAATGCAATCGCCACGAAAATGGCGCTGTCTACGGGCACACTAACGGCGTTACTCGCCAGCACACGCCCCCACTGGTAGCGCTGCTGGAAGCGCGCTACCCACGCCTTGTAGATTTCCGTGTCCAGCAGTTCGGAAACGACTTCCGCCGTAATGGACGCAATCACGATGCGCAGCAGTCCCTCTGCGGCGAACACGGCGGCAAATTCTGCCTGCTCGCCCACCAGCAGGTCTGGCGGCAGGGACGCCACCAAGTAGAACAGCCCCGCCATCAGCAGGTTCAGCGGCGCGGCAACGAAGATCAGCGTGCGGGCGATCTTCGCACCTGCCAGCTTGTGCACCATGTCGCGTAGGGTGAAGGTAAACGGATAAATGAATGTGCCGCCGTCTATGCTGAAGCCGCCCACCAGCAAAATACGCAGGCTGGCGACATCCGCGAAGATTTGCGCGGCAACGTAACACACGCTGACGATGACAATCGTCTGCAAGGTTCGGGTGGTCATGCAGTTGTCCTTTGTTTTGTTAAGGCTGGTGCTGCGACAGCCATGGGTTAATGTTCGGCGCGGTGCCCTGGCGTGTGTAGCTGCCAGGGTAACGACCGTGCCGCCATTCTATTTTCGCCGCTCAGCAGGTCAATGGCGCGGCGACATCACACACCTACTTCTTATCGTCGTCGCGCTTGTTGCCAAACAACCGATCTGTGAGGAACCCACCCAGCATCCCTGTGAGGATGCTCGTTCCCTCCGGGCGTGCTTGGTCGAGCATATCATCCCATTTGCCCTGGGAGCGCCGCCGAATCCAGTTGGCATAGCGTGTTTCTGCATCCACAGTCGCCGCCTCAATCGCGTCCCGGTCGCCATCGGCGAGCACATCGCGCAGCTCGCCCAGCGCCGCCATGACCGCATCCAGGTAGCGCACAGTGTTGTCCGCATTG
Organism: uncultured Anaerolineaceae bacterium; assembly: GCA_964451095.1. Taxonomy (GTDB): domain Bacteria; phylum Chloroflexota; class Anaerolineae; order Aggregatilineales; family Phototrophicaceae; genus DAOTTY01. Next base: position 1,323 of record CAYVGI010000107.1, on the reverse strand, counting down.
TTTAGCAACAGGTCGCGCAGGTCATCCGGGTGGGTGTCCATCAGGTGGTGCGTGAGCCTGCCAAACGCCGGATTGGTGAGCCGCTGCATCTCGTCCCAGCCGTCGCTGCTGCTCAGCGCCCGGAATGCTGCCACACTCAGCAGCGCGGGAATGCCTTCTGCTGCCCCTGCCAGCCCATCGTGCTCTGCCGGGTCAATGTAGTGCACACCCGCCCCCAGGATGGCGGCTAACGTGCTCACCAGGGCGATGGCGTCACGGTTGGTGGTCGCAGCGGGTGCCAGCAGCAGCGCCCCGTTATCGAAGTAATCGGCGCAGGCGTGTTCGGTATCGTCTAGCCCGTCCCACAGGTAAGCCGGGTTCACCACCGCCGTTGCCCCCACTAGGTGCACCCCCTGCGGCAAAATCTCCGCTGCCCACTGCATAGACGGCAGCTTCAACGGGGAAAAGTCCAGCACAACGGCGTTCTCGCGCAGCGAATCGGCAATGTCGCGTAGGGTCGCCCGAACATCCGCATAGGGCACAGCAAGCACAATCAGGTCTTTGTCTTGCACTGCGGCACGGGTACTGGAGGCGGTGCGTTCTACCGCGCCTAAACTGACCGCCTCTTGCTCCACACTCGCCAGCCGGTCGGCACCGACCACCGAAAATTGATTTTCCGCGTTAGGTTGCTTGGCGTAGCGCCGCAGCGCCAACCCCACAGACGCGCCGAGGCGTCCCAAGCCCACAATTGCAACGGATAGCTCTGCCACTGGGCACCGTCCTTATGGTTTTATCTGCGCATAGGTCGTGGATGTTAGCCTTTTTGCGATGCAGATGGCAGGGTGCTTCCGGCGCGGTGCTGCTCAATCTGTTCCAGCGCCTCATCCATGCTGGTTACAATTTGCATGGGTTCCACGTAGCGCGGCGCAACTACACGCGCCACGTTCACCAGCGATGTGAGGTGTATACCGGGGCGGACGAGGTACATTTTTAGCAGGTTGCTGGGCATCTTCTGGGCGGCGTGGCTGAGGTTACCGAGCAAGTGGGGGTGGATGCTTTTCTGCTGGGTGAAGTCCACAATAATGAAAATGTCGTGGTCAACAGAGGACGCTAGCTCGTATGTTGTGTCGATGACGTAAATACCCTCCGCCATGCCCCAGTCTTCCCAGTACGTTTGCAGCAGAATGGTCTTGTCTTCGTTGTACCAACTGACAGTCGCGTTCACGGGTTAGGTCGCTCTCACTAATACTCACATTAACGTTATTCTCATTATAGTAGCGTTACCCGTGTTCTAGCCACCGGACACTTGAACGGATGATCCGAACAAACATAACAAAAGGGAGT
>CAYVGI010000106.1:0-17701 GCA_964451095.1 uncultured Anaerolineaceae bacterium | reverse complement strand
TTTTTTTGCTCCAGCATTAAACAAGGGTAGAAACCACAATGGATGTGATGATAACCGTTGCTGCGAACGCCGCCAGCCACACGTACGCAGCGGCGCGGCGCTGCTCCGTAGAAAGCTCCTCGTCCACGAACAGTTGCAGGTGGTCGCACGTCAGGCAGTGCCGTGCCTTCACGCCTAGCGATGGGTCATCCCGCAAGAACCGGAACCCGCGCCGATACGTCATGGGCGTAAAGCGGCTCACCACACCCCACTCGAACACCGTGCCTGCGCACACCGGGCAGGGGTGGTTTTTGGCGTCCACTTCATAACCATCAATCCCCCAAACATCGTGCTTTTGGGCGTTATCCTGCCGGGTGGGTTCGGACATATGCTGCAACTCCATTGACAATGTGCATCGGTGCCCCATACTATCACCCGTGCTTGCCCATTTGAGAAGTGACAGCACTATGAGCCGCCTGAAAAACAACATAAATGCGCTGTGGTGGGGATTGCTAGGAATCGTGCTGATTTTGGGCGCGGGTTTCTACCTCACGGGCTACGACCGTGGGCTGCCGCTGTATGAGAGCCGTGACGAGCGCCGCAACCTGCACGAGGTGTACGCGCTGCGGGGCATTAGCGATGATGAACTGTGGAAGCCCGGTTATCCCCCTGGCATCCTGTGGGTAAACCACGTGGCGCAGGTGGTGACGGAGTGGGGCAGCGGATTACCTGCGACACGGGTGGCATGTGATGTCATCCGAAACGTGCGCTTGATGGGCATTCCATTTCACTTGCTCAGTGCACTACTCATCGCGCTGGTTGCGCGTAACCTGGGTGGCGGTGCGGCAGGAATACTAGCGGCAGTGGCGTGGTTGTTCAGCGCAGGTGTGCTGGATCAAACGCAGTACGCCTTCCCACAGACGTACGAGCACATCGCATATTTGTTGGCATTCTGGCTGGCGCTGCGGGCATTGCAAGCAGATAAACCCACCTGGGCAGTGCTGAGCGTGGTTGCCGGGTTGGTCGCCGTGATCTTCAAGTACACCGCGTTCCCTGTGCTCGGATTAGGGGTTGGCGTTGCGCTGTGGCAGCTACGCAAGCACCCCCGGCGCTGGGGCATGGTGTTGGGTGTGCAGGCATCGCTGATTGCGGCTTGTGCGGTGTGGTTGTTCTTTGGCTATGGCGCAACCCAACTCATCGGCGCGGGTCACGAGGAAACGCTCAATGTGGTGCAGGGGCAAACGCTCACAAATGTCTTTGACCCGTCGCTTATGCTGCTGCGTGCCCGTAACCTGACCGCGCAAATCGGGATGCCACTGCTGGCAGCACTCGCGCTGATTGGTGTGGGGACGTCCATCTACTGGCGCAATGCAGATATATCGCGCCGCCTCGCGCTGCTGGCGCTGATTGGCATGATTGCCTTCCAACTGCTCAATGTGGTTCTCACACTGGAGGCAAACTTTGACGGCCTGCGCCAGAACATCCCGGCAACGGGACTGCTGGTGGTGCTCATCGTGCTGATGATCGGTGCATTCCGCGCTCGGTTGGGTCGCCTGGGCAACATACTCGCGGTAGTTCTGTTCGCTGCCTGGCTAACGACGCTGGTTTGGGGTGGTTGGCAGCACATCCAGCATCGGCGGCTGCCTGTGTCTTACGCGGCGTTTGCAAGCTGGTCTGTAAATACACTGCCAATTGACTACAACACCGGGCAGGCAACGCTGCTCACACTGGACGATCGCCCGTTCACATATCCGTGGTCATGTGAGCGTTTCTCGTACTTCCCGGCAGTGCAACCGGGCGAGCTAGAACAGCAACCTATCGAGGTTTGGCGCGAGCAGGGCGTTTACTTCGCCCAGGTAGATACCCCCGACTTGCAGAGCGTACCCGCCGGAGAAACCACACTCTTGGCGCAGTTCCCACCACCGGGAGAGGAAAACCGCTGGCGCACATGGCGGCGCGGGCTGCCCGAACATCGCCTGAGCGTAGTGCATCTGCTGCCGATTGCACATGAAACGGACGCCGTGTTTGGCGAACAAATCCGAATGGTGGGCTACAACCTGAACCCCGACGCATCCGTCGGTGATGTACTCAACCTGTGGCTGTACTGGCAGCCGATTACGGTACCGAGCGCAGATTATCAGGTGTATATCCACATCACACCGCCGGGTGAGCGCGAAACCATCATCGCGCAGGGGGATGCGCCACCCACGGGAAACCCGTACCGCCCAACATCGACATGGAACCAAGCGGGTGAAGTGCTGCAAGCGGGCCATTTCCAGGTGCTGCTGCCTGCCGATGTACCCGCTGGTGACTACGTGGTGTCCGTCGGGCTATACGACCGGGCAACCGGGGCGCGTCTGTTCACGCAGCAGGGCACCGACGCAGTGACCATCCCGCTAGTAGTCACAGACTAGGTTTCTGGGGTAGTTTTGCTGTTGCGCACGCCCTCCGCCAGCACATCCACTACATGGTCTACACGCTTCGCGGACGCATTGCGCGATAGCCCGCCGTTCATGTGCGTCATGCAGCTCACGTCACCTGTCAGTATCCTCTCCGCAGAGCATTCATTAATGCACGTCATCTTCTTTTGCAGCATGGCATTGCTCACGCCGGGCATCTTCACGCTAAACAGCCCGCCGAAGCCGCAGCACTTGTCGTGTTCTGGCAGTTCTTCTAGTTCCAGGTTATCCACGTTTGCCAGCAGTGTCCGTGCATCGTTACCCAAACCTAGGATTCGCATCCCGTGGCACGCATCATGAACGGCGACCGACTGCTTTTGAGGCAATGCCGCATTCAGGTCGCTAATTCCTAGCCCCTGCACAATGAACTCGGTGATCTCCCATGTTTTGGCAGCAGCGGCAAGCGCGTGCGGGTGCCACTTGGGGTCATCTTTGAACAGCGTCGGGTACTCGTGGCGCACCATCGCCACACAGGAGCCGGACGGCGCGACAATGACGTCGCTCTCATGGAAGGCGCGTAGGAATTGCTTGGCAACCTCACGGGCATCGTCCCAGTAGCCGGAGTTAAAACCCGGCTGCCCGCAGCACGTCTGCGCGGCGGGGAAGTCCACCTCCACACCCAGGTGCTCTAGCACCTCCACTACAGACATGCCCGTCTGCGGGTAAAGCATATCGACCATACAGGTCACAAATAAAGACACCCGCTTGCCCACGGGCGATTCACGTTCCGGTAATGTGCTCATTTTTAAAACCTAATCGTTTGTGTATAAATGGTGCGCTTAACTGTACCGACAGGGATACGCCGCGCCAAGTGCGATTGTGAATTCATGCGCTTTTGTGGCATAGTATGGGGCGTTTCTTGCGGGCACCTTGCAAAAAGGATTGTTGATGAAACTATTGACGTTTTACGAAAACGATACGTTAAAGCTAGGGCTAGTGACGGATCTCGGCGTGGTCGATCTCGCGGCTCACCTAGGGGACGCCACACTGACCCCGGACGCACTCTACCATCGTGGCAGCGATGCGCTGGAAGAACTCGTGGAACGGACTGCTGGTGGCGTGAAAACAAATCGTATACTTGATGAAGCTGAACTCATGCTTGGGCCGGCGGTACCCAACCCCGGCAAAATCCTGTGCGTGGGGCTGAACTATCGCAAGCACGCGGCAGAGAGCGGCATGGACGAACCCAAGCAGCCCGTGCTGTTCAGCAAGTTTAACAACGCCATCGCCGCGCCCGATGAACCTGTGCCTATGCCCACGGACTGGTCTACGGTGGACTACGAGGCGGAGTTGGTTGTGGTCATCGGGCGCGAGGCGAAAAACGTCAGCGAGGCGGACGCGCTGGACTATGTGCTGGGTTACTGCAATGGCAACGACATCAGTGAGCGCAACTTGCAGTTCACTAGCGGGCAGTGGCTGCTCGGCAAAACGCCAGATAAGTTCTTGCCAATCGGTCCGTACATGGTCACGCCGGAAGAAGCGGGCGACCCAGCGGCTATGCCCATCAAGGGTTGGATGAACGGCGAACTGCGCCAGGATAGCAACACCACCGACATGATCTTCTCCGTTCGTGAAATTATTGCCTATGCGAGCCAGTACTTTACGCTCTCGCCAGGGGACATTATTTCCACGGGCACGCCGGAGGGGGTCATCCTGGGGCTGGAAGAAAAGGTCTACATGCGCCCCGGCGATGAATACACAGTTGAGATTGGCAATTTGGGGCGGCTAACGAACAAGATGGTCGAGGCATAAGCATGGGCAACTATTTTATCACAGGGGCAATGGGCTGCATCGGCGCATGGACGCTGTATCACCTACAGCAGCGCGGCGATACCGTCATCAGCTTTGACATCAGCGAAAAGCGTCACCGCTTGGACCTGCTCATGACAAAAGACGAGCAAAGCGCCATCACATTCATCAAAGGCGACCTGACCGACTTCGATCAGGTCAAGACGGCAATTGCCGAGCACGAGATCACGCACATGATCCACCTCGCCGCGTTGCAGGTGCCCTTCGTAAAGGCAGACCCGGTCATGGGGGCGCGTGTGAACGTCACTGGAACCACTATCATCTTTGAAGCGGCGCGGCAAGCGGGCATCGCCCACGTAACCTTCGCATCATCTATCGCCGCGTATGGTGCCCGTGAAGATTACCCAGGGGGCCTGGTTGCGCACGACGCCCCCAAGCTGCCGCGCACGCTCTACGGTGTATTCAAGGCGACGAACGAAGAAACTGCCCGCATCTTCCATCAAGATCATGGCATAACGAGCACGGCACTGCGCCCCTACACAGTGTACGGGCTAGGGCGCGACCAGGGACTCACCAGCGAGCCGACCAAGGCAATGGTCGCTGCTGCGAAAGGTGAGAACTACGATATTTCGTTTGGCGGCAACATGCAGTTCCACTACGCCTCGGATGTGGCGCAGCAGTTTATTGCCGCTGCGGACAAGCCGCTGGACGGTGCCTATGGGTTCACACTAGGCGGGGCGGTTACGTCTGTGGATGAGTTGGCGAAAATCATTACCGATGTGAAACCGGACGTGACGGTGACAGTCGGTGACAAGGAGCTGCCGTTCCCGGAAGGATTCGACGACACGGAACTGCGCAAGCACTTCACAATTTACGAAACACCGCTCGCAGATGGCATTCGCGCCACGATGGCGGCGGTAGAACGCATGGAAAACACTTAAATCGTAATTGAAAAGAATTTGAGGAAAACACATGTTAAAGTCAAAACTATTACACCCGGAACTGTTGAGCGTGCTTGGTGGGTCTGGGCATGGCAGCGGCATCCTGATTGCAGACGGCAACTATCCGTTTAGCACGCGGGCAAATCCGCTGGCAGCGCGGGTATACCTCAATGTGATGCCGGGGCTGATTACCGCAACGCAGGCGCTAGAAGCAGTCGTTTCGGCGATTCCGGTAGAGGCAGCACACGTTATGACCCCTGACGACGGCAGTGAACCGCCCATTTTCGCGGAGTTCCGGGAGTTGCTGCCGGGGTTGGCGTTTGAGAAGCATAATCGCTTCCCATTCTACGATATGGCACGCGAACCGGATGTCTCCCTCGTCATTGCCACGGGTGAGCGGCGCGTATACGCGAACATTTTGTTGATTGTTGGGGTTGTGCCGCCGGATGAAGCATAACGCACGCTTCCTCGTTGGCGTTGTGACCGATGCGGGCGAAGCTCGCATGGGGTTGCAGACCGACGACGGCGTGTTTGCGCTTAATGGCTCGATTGGCTCATTGGCGGCAATACTGGAAACCGAAGTAAAATCACTGATGGACAAGGTGATGCGCTCTGTGGGGGAGCAGGTGGCAGCGCCGCCCACCGCGTTACAACTGCCGGACAGCGTACAGGTGTGGTCAGTCGAGCAGGATGCTGCGTCACCACGCCGGGAGCGCCCATACTTGTTCCGCAAGGCAATGGGCTTTGAGGTCGTAGAGCAGGGTGCGCCTGTGGGAATTCGCTTTGACGCGGCGAACAGCGTGGCGCAGGCAGGGCTGATGGTTGTGCTGAACAGCAAAGCTGAGGTTATCGGGTTTGCGCTGGGGGTTGATGTTGTCGCACGGGATATTGCCGCCGCAGACCCGCTGTACTTACCGCAGGCAAAGGTCTACTATGGGGCGTGTGCACTTGGCGAGCGCATCTGGTTGCAACCCGGCGCGGCGGATTACCCGAACATCACCATTCAGATGACCGTGCGGCGTGGCGATGAAACCGTTTACACAGGTCAGTCGCAAACGCGGGACATCGGGTGCCCGCTGCCCGTCTTGCGAGATTACCTAGGTCGCTGCCAGCCATTACCATACGGGGCGCTGCTGTTCGTCAGTGCGGGTGAGCAACCGCCCACGGACTTTTCGCTGCAATCCGGGGATGTGATTACCGTAACGGCCGACCCCATCGGCACGCTGCAAAACCCGGTTCGCTTGGTAAACAATATGAGATTTTAGGAATGGCGACACCCGTTATCTTGCCCAAGCAGGGCAACTCTGTTGAAAGCTGCCTCATCACCAAGTGGATCAAGCAACCCGGTGATGCCGTTGCCGTTGGTGATGAGCTCGTTGAGGTGGAAACAGACAAGGCACTGTTCGTGATCGAAAGTCCGGCGGACGGCACGCTATTGGAACAGTTCTTCCGGGCAGGCGAAGAAGTGCCCGTGATGACAAACATTGCTGCTATTGGGGAGGCAGGCGAGTCAGTTGATGATCTGCGCCCGGCGATGCCAACCCCGGCACCAACAACCACTGCGGCTGCGCCGCCACAGAACAGTACACCATCACCCCCAATTGCACCGAAACCAGCGGTATCAACCACGCCAAACGGACAGGTGTTCATCTCCCCCCGCGCACGCCATCTGGCGGCACGCAAGGGCGTGGACTACCGCGTACTCGCAGGCAGCGGACCGAACGGGCGCATTATTGAGCGCGATATTCAGGCAGCGGTAGCAGGCAAAGCACCCCTCACGCGGCTGGCACAACAGCGTGCCACTACAGAGGGATTACAGGGATCGAACGGGGGCACGGGCGTGGGTGGGCGCGTGCGCAGCAGCGACCTACAAACTCCGGCACCTGCAAAACCGCCAGCGCAGCCCATGCCGACGGATGTCGAGGTGGCGGAGGTGATCCCGGTGCGTGGCATTCGCAAGGTAATTGCAGAGCGAATGTACGCTTCGTTGCAATCCACTGCACAGCTAACGATGCACACATCAGCGGATGCGCGTGCGCTGCGCCGCCTGCGAAAGCAATTCAAAAGCACTGAACAGTACAGTCGTGTAAGCATAAACGACCTGCTCATGTCTGCTGTGTGCCAAACGCTGCTCGAATTCCCCGCACTCAACGCGGTTTACGACGGCGAAACCATCACAACGTACCGTGGGGTGAACCTGGGCTTTGCTGTCGATACGCCGCGCGGTTTGCTTGTCCCGGTCATCAAAAATGCCCACACCCTCACGGTAGGCGGGTTGTCTGCTGAGGCGAAGCGGCTAGCAAAAGCAGTCGGCGATGGCAAGATCATGCCCGATGAGCTACAGGGAGGCACCTTCACGGTCACGAACCTGGGCGGGCTGAACATTGAGCGCTTTACGCCGATTATCAACCCGCCGCAGGTGGCAATCTTGGGTGTGGGCAGCATCGGGCTAAAGGCGGTAGAGGCAGACGAGGCGGTGCAGTTCATCCCGCACATGAGTCTATCGCTCACGATTGACCATCAAGCAGTAGATGGTGCCCCGGCAGCACGCTTCCTGCAACATCTGACGGGGATACTGGCGGCGCTGGATGAATACATCGGTGTGGATGAGGTGTAAATGACAGACGCATTTGACTTAATCGTGGTTGGGGGCGGTCCGGGCGGGTATCACGCGGCGTACCTTGCAGGCAAGGCAGGGATGCGTGTAGCGCTGATCGAAAAAGACCGGCTTGGCGGCACCTGCCTGAATGCAGGTTGCATTCCGACCAAAGCACTGCTGCGCACCGCCAAGGCGTTCAAGCAGGTGAAATCTGCCAGTGAGTTTGGTGTTGTGGTTGGAGGTGTGCCGACCGTCAACTTTGAGTCGGCACAGGCACGCAAGAACATGGTGATGGACGGGCTGCGTGAGGGCGTGCGGGCAATGATGGCACGCCAGCAGGTGACGGTTGTTGCTGGTGAGGCGACGTTCGGTTCGGATGCGCGGTCGGTGCGAGTGGGTGAGGACACCTATCAGGCGCAGAACATACTCATCGCCACGGGGTCACATCCGATCATACCAGACATTCCTGGTGTCAATCAGCAGCATGTGCTCACCACCAAGCAAGCACTCGCGCTAGACAGCCTGCCGCGCCAGTTCGTGATCTACGGTGGGCATCCAATTTCATTGGGCTTTGCGTCCATATTCGCCGGACTGGGCAGTAACGTCACTGTCATCACACCAGACGACGAGATTATGCCGGGGATTGACCCGGAGCTTGCCGCGCTTCTGCGTGAGAGCGCGACAGGTATCCGCTACGTGCTGGGCGAATCCATGACCAACATCGGCGCACAGAGCGTCACGCTATCCGAGGGCGGCACCATGCCAGCGGATGCGGTGCTTGTAAACGTCGGGCGTGCGCCGAACATCACGGGGCTAGATGCCCTTGGGCTTGATTTGCACGACGACCGTGTGAACGTCAACGAGCAGATGAAAACCAATCTCCCCAACGTGTATGCGGTGGGCGATGTGACCGGGCGCAGCATGTGGGCGCACACTGCACTGCGCGGCGCAGAGGTCGCGGTGAACACGCTGCTCGGCAATCCTGATAGGATGCGCTACGACAGCATCCCTGTGCCCGTCTACACCATGCCGGAAGTCGCGGCAGTTGGGCTAACTGAGCAGGACGCGCAACAGCACGGGCGCAATGTACGTGTGGTGCGCTTGCCGCTCAATGCGAACGGGCGCTATCGCGTCGATTACCCGGACGGTGCGGCAGGGCTGTGCAAAATGGTGATTGATGCGGACACCAACGCACTGTTGGGTGTGCACCTGTTGGGTGAAGGCGCAGTCGATATGATTTTTGGGGTCGCCGCCATGATTGAAGATGAGTTCCGTGTGCAGGATGTGCTGGGCATGGCATTTGCTCACCCCACGGTGAGCGAAGTGCTAAAAGACGCACTGCACACACTTAAAGTGACATAACCAGGGAAACCAACAACCTATGCCGAAGTCGATTCTGATTGACCCAAACGAGGTGCGTGCTGCTGGTAAGCTGCAATTGCCAGAGATACCCGTTAATGCGTACCAACCCGACCCCGCTGTAGAGGCAGAAAAGTACGGCAGCGAGAACCTCACACGCATGTACCGGGATATGGTCTTCATCCGTGAGTTTGAAACCATGCTCGATAAGATCAAGCGGGAGGGTGCTTACGAGGGTGTTGAGTACAGCTATCGCGGTCCGGCGCATTTGTCCATCGGGCAGGAGGCAGCGGTTGTTGGGCAGGCGTATCACTTGGACGTAGACGACTACATATTCGGTTCCCACCGCAGCCACGGAGAAATCCTCGCCAAGAGCTTCGTTGCGATTCACAAGCGCACCGAAGACGAACTGTACATGATGATGCGCCAGTACATTGGTGGGGTTCCGCTACAGGTGGTAGAGCAGCACATCGCCAGCGACGATACCAAAGACCTGGCAATCAACTATATCCTGTACAGCACACTTGCCGAGATCTTCGGGCGGGAAGCGGGTATTAACCAGGGCATGGGTGGCAGTATGCACGCGTTCTTCCCACCGTTCGGCGTGATGCCCAACAACGCAATTGTGGGCGGCAGCGCACCTATTGCCGCGGGCAGTGCGCTGTTTAAGCGGGTGAACCGCCAGAGCGGTATTGTGATTGCCAACATCGGTGATGCGGCAATGGGCACGGGACCTGTGTGGGAGGCAATGGTCTTCTCTGCGATGGATCAGTACCGCAACCTGTGGGACGAGTCGCTGGGTGGCGGGTTGCCTATCATCTTCAACTTCATGAACAACTTCTATGGCATGGGTGGGCAGCCCGTTGGCGAGACCATGAGCTTTGAGGTGTTGGCGCGGGTCGGTGCGGGCATTAACCCGGAGGCAATGCACGCTGAGCGGGTGGACGGCTACAATCCGCTGGCAATTGCCGATGCTATTGAGCGCAAAAAGCGCATTTTGCAGTCCGGTGGCGGTCCTGTGCTGCTGGATACCATTACATATCGCTATGCCGGGCACTCCCCGTCGGATACATCCACGTACCGGGAGCGTGAGGAGATCGAGCTGTGGCAGGCACAGGATTCATTAGCGGCGTTCCGAGCGTATCTGCTGGAGCACAACCACGCGGACGAGGCAACGCTGGTCGATTTTGAGACGGGCATCTGTGAACGACTGCGGCGCGTGCTCGAAGTTGCCAGCGACGATGCGCTCTCGCCCCGCGTGGGAGATCGCTTCATTGAGGGTGTGATGTTCGGTAATCAGGCAGTAGAGCGATTCGGGGACGCAATCCCCGACGTGTTGGTGCCCAAAGACCATACGCGCTTTGCCGCGACCCGTGCCAAGTTCCGGTTTGGGCTGGACGAAGAAGGCAAACCGCGCCCCAAGCTCAAGTGCGTGACGTACGCAGAGTCCATTTTCGAGGCGATGCTGCACCGCTTCTACGAAGACCCCACCATGATCGCCTATGGCGAGGAAAACCGCGATTGGGGCGGCGCGTTTGGCGCGTATCGCGGTCTGACCGAAGCGCTGCCGTATCATCGGCTGTTTAATTCGTCCATTTCTGAGGCGGCGATTGTTGGTACTGCGGTCGGCTACGCGCTGAGTGGTGGGCGCGTTGTGGCGGAGCTTATGTATGCAGACTTCATGGGGCGGGCGGGCGACGAGATATTTAACCAGATGGCGAAATGGCAGGGTATGTCTGCCGGGCTGCTATCGCTGCCGATGGTGCTGCGCGTTTCCGTCGGCATGAAGTACGGTGCCCAACACTCACAGGACTTTACATCAATCGTAGCGCACATTCCGGGGCTAAAAGTGTATTACCCGGCGACACCCTATGACGCCAAAGGGATGCTCAACACAGCGCTGCACGGCACAGACCCGGTTGTGTTCTTTGAAAGCCAGCGTTTGTACAACCAACCGGAAGTGCTGGTGAAAAGCGGTGTGCCTGTCGATTACTACGAAGTGCCCGAAGGCGAGCCTGCCGTCCGCCGTGAGGGTAACGACGTCACAATTATCACCAGCGGAGCGGTGCTCTACCGCGCCCTTGAGGCAGCAGAGACGTTACAGCACCAATACGGTCTTTCCGCTGAGGTCATCGACCTGCGCTTTATCAACCCGCTGAATTACGACCCGCTTGTGGCGTCTGTGAAGAAGACAGGCAAGGTCATCGTCGCGTCGGATGCGTGCGAACGCGGTTCGTTTATGCACACCGTGGCATCCAACCTGACGCAGCTTGCGTTTGATTACCTGGACGCACCCGTGGCAGTGTTGGGGTCACGTAACTGGATTACACCGCCCGCGGACATGGAGGACTTGTTCTTCCCGACAGTGGCTTGGATTGTTGATTCTATCCACGAGCGTGTGCTGCCACTGCCGGGGCACACCGCTACCACCGTACAAACCTCTGGTGAGATCACCCGACGTAACCGCAGCGGAATTTAGCGCGAGCGGTGAAAGTGGGGAGGCGTAATTTGCTCCCCATTACGTCAATTATACGGCGACTGGCTCACGTTGCGGTTGGTACTCGCGCAGCTTAGCGATGCGCTTTTCTGTCGGCGGATGGGTGCTGAACAGCGCCGCAAAGTTGCCCAGTGTGGGCGGGGTGATGTACAGGTGTGACGTTGCCGGGCTTACATCGCCCATTGCATCGGGCGCCGCGCTGTGCTTCCAGCCCTCTAGCTTCTCCAGGGCGCTTGCCAGTGGCTCCGGGTTGCCCAGGATGTCTGCACCGCCGGCATCCGCGCCAAACTCGCGGGTGCGGCTGATTGCCATCTGCACGATGAGCGCGGCAATGGGTGCCAGGAACAGCATGAGCACGCCACCGACCATATCGGCAAGTCCGTCGCCCTCCTCGTCATCGCCGCCGAAACCGCCGAAGATCATCGCCCAAATTGCCATGTCTGCGATGAACGTGATGGCACCCGCGACGCTTGCGGCAATGCTGCTGATAAGCGTGTCGTAGTTTTTGATGTGCGCGAGTTCATGCGCGACTACGCCCGCCAGTTCGTCCCTATCCAGGATCGACATAATGCCCGTCGTGACGGCGACAGCGCCGTTCTGCGGGTTGCGTCCGGTCGCAAAGGCGTTTGGCATTGGCGTGTCGATAATGCACACCTTGGGCATGGGCATGTTCGCACGCTCAACCAGCTCCGCTACCATATTGTAGAGTTCGGGCGCTTCTTCTGCGGTCACTTCCTGGGCACCGCTCATGCGCAGCGCCATGGAACCGCTAAACCACCACGCCCCCATGTTCATGGCGACAGCAATCACCAGCGCGATTATCATGCCACCTGTGCCTCCCAATGCGGAACCGATGAGCATGAACAGCCCGGTCAGCCCGCCCAGCAGCAGCGTTGTTTTAGCGATGTTTGACGTCTTCATAGTTGGTAAATCGTCTCCTGATTACACTAAAGTTGGTAAAGTAGCTACTTACTGTACGATATGTGCTTCTTGTCCGTTTACGGCTACGGACGTAGTGGTATCACTCTCTTCGTGCCGTTTGCGATCGGTCAGCGCGATCACATGGGATGCTGCGGGTGCCGTCAGCAGGAAGAACAGCCCCAGCAAAATCAGTCGTGGCATCAGGCTGGGCATCACCAAACCGCCACCCACCAACAGCCCGAACAGCCCCAGCGTCGCCACCTTACCAGAGGCGTGCAGACGGCTGTAAACGTCAGGTAGGCGGATAATGCCCACCACGCCAACGATAAAGAAGAACAGCCCCAGCAAGACAATCGCACCGCCCAGAATCTGTAAAATCATCTAGAACACATCTCCTTCTGCTACGAAGCGGGCAATACCAAGCGTGCCGATGAAGCTAAGCGCACTTAGCGCTAGCGCCACGTCCACAAACATGCCCTGACGGTTTATCAGCGCCAGCACAACCATCATTGCGGCAAGCAGCGTCGTGATGAGGTCAATCGCCATCAGGCGGTCTGCGGTGGTGGGACCGCGCCACGCCCGCCAACTTGTCGGCAGCATGAGCAACACCAGCCCCACCAGTACAATATTGAACAGCGTCGTCATGATGCGTTTTCTCCGGCAATACTGCGGATCAACTTCAGGCGGCGAGCTTGTTCCTCGTCGATCTTCGCGCTGGAACCTTCCACATCTAGTGTGTGGACGACCATGTGCATTACTCCGTCCACGATCTCAAAGTCTTCCACCATTTCTCCTGGTGTGACGGTGATCGCGTGGGCGCTTAGCGCCGCCACGACTACACCCTGTTTGGGATCCTGCGTGGAAACAAGCACTTCGCCGGGGTTAATGGGGAGGCGCGGGTCAAGCACTCGTCGCGCAACATCAAACCCGGACAGGAAAATATCCCAGCCTAGCCCAAGGATGTACCGAACGAGTTGGAAAAGTTGAGCAGGCAGCTTCAGTAAGTCAATGCGCCCTGGTGTAATCCCCAGCATGACCAATATGCCGATGCTCACGATGTAACCCAACACAAATCCGGCAATACTCCATTGGTTGCTCACAGTTTGGAACAGCACCGCCAGCGGCACTGCATACAAAGCAACTAACATCCTCGCGTTACCTTTCTGCTACAGTGAGGTCTTCTGTGCCTAGCACAGCTTCGATGTAGATCTGCTCGTCAATGATCTGCTCGGCAGCCGTCGTTGCGAGGTCTGCCAGTGGCGCGGCATACACACCCAGCCCCACACAGATGGCAATGAGCAGTGCCGGTGCCAGCGGGCTATCGTTGTAGGACTTCAGCGATACGGTGTTATCGTTGGGAGCCTGCTGGAACACAAGCTGCCAGGTGCGGAACATGTACATCATCGTGAGGATGCCCGCGCCTACTGCCAGCCCGACTGTGACCCACATCTGGGCGTTCACACCGCTTTGCACTAGCGCTAACTTGCTGATGAACCCGTTCATCGGGGGCACACCTGCCAACGCCATACCGCCCAGCAGGTACAGTAGCCCGACAATCGCTGGCAGGCTCTTGCCCACGCCCGCAACCTCCGTCAACCGCGCCGATTTCACCTGTGTGCGGCTGGAAACGATGCCGAACAGCATCAGCAGTGCAGACTTAATGAATGCGTGGTTGAACGCGTACACCAGTGCTGCCGCCAGTGCCAGCGGCGTGCCCCAGCCAATCCCCAGCAGGATGAAGCCAATTTGCCCGAACGTGGAATAGGCGAGCATTCGTTTTCCGTCATAGGTGCGGAATGCGCCCAAACTACCGAAGAAGATGCTAATGGTGCCCAGCACCAGCAGAACGGTTCGGATCGTGGCAAGCTCGGTGTCTGTGGTGAACAGCAGCGTTACCAGCCGGATGAGTCCATACACGCCGATTTTCACCACTACGGAGGACAGTACCGCGTGCACGGGCGTTGGGGCAGTCGTGTGGAAGTCTGGCTGCCAGAAGTGGAATGGGAACACAGCGCTTTTTAGCAAAAATGCTGACGCCAACATGATCGACGCCTCGCGTGCAAGCAGCGGGCGTTCGCCTGAGGCAAGCCGCTGCCCGATGTCGGCAAAGTTCAGGGTGCCAAACGTCGCGTAGACGGCGGCAATACCTAGCAGCAGGAACAGCGTGCCCATGCTGCTGATGAACAGGTACTTGATCGCCGCTTCCAGCCCTAGCTTGTTATCACTGATTGCTACCAGGGCGACCGAACTGAGCACCATAAGTTCCATGAACACAAACATGGTGAATATGTCGCCCGTGTAAATCGCGCCCAGCAGCCCGGTTTCCATCGCCAGGAACAGCGTAGTAAACGTGGGGTGCTTAACCACTTTGTCGTGGCAGCCGATGGCATACAGCAGCCCCATCATCAGCACTGTCGTGGACATCACCACGAACATGGACGAGAGCAAGTCACCGACCAGCACGATACCGAACGGCGGCTGCCACCCGCCAAGGCGGTACGTTTGCGGACCGACTTGCAGGTTCTCCCACAGCACATTGATGCTTGCTAGCCACGCAATAACGCCTGCGCCAAAGCCTAACCAGCGCTGGGCACGGTCTCTGCCCCACAGCATCAGGCTGATGACACCGCCGATGAACGGCACGAAGACGGTTGCCAGGATAAAGATGTTGTTCGTCATTGTGTCAGCGTCCTTTAGCGTTGCAACTGGTCGACATCGTCGGTTCGGACGGTGTTAAACCGGGTAGATACCACGTTTACCAGACCCAGCAAAAGTGCATAGGAGCCGAAACTCACCACGATTGCCGTCAGGATGAGCGCCTGCACCAGTGGGTCACTGGGGTTGTCGCCCTGGTCGGTATAGGCGGGGTTGGTACCGTCGTAAGCGCCCACCGCCAGCAGCAGTAGGTTCACTGCGGTGAACAGCAGCGCAAAGCCCATTGCCGCCTTGATGAGGTCACGCCGGAGGAGTTGATACACCCCAAGCCCAAAAATCAAGCCAATTGTTGCTGCGAATACAAAGCTCATTAGTCTGCACTTCCTTCTGCTACGGGGGCGGTCGTTTCCAATTCTGCAGGTACATCTTCACCAGCAGGCGTCGTCTGCGAGTCGGTAGCGCTAGCGGAGCCAACACCTGCGGGGTAGGCGATGGTCTCCGTAATCAGGCTCACCGAACCAAACACGGTGATAGCGATGGCGATTTCAAACACGACCGTTGTGGTGAACTTCAGGTTTGCCAGGTCGAAGGTGGGGGCGAAGTCGATTAGCCCCATGAATGCGCCCTGTGCAAATATGGGAAGCAGGGCATTAGCGAGTGCTAACGATAAGCCAAATGTCACCATACGGGCAGGATGTAGCCAACCGAGACGCTCACGCACACGCTCGTAGCCAAACACAACGTAGTACAGCGACACACCTAGCCCGGCTACCACACCGGCAGTGAAGCCATCGCCAGGAGCAATTGCCCCATACAGAATGTGCACTGCCGCGATCACAAATGTGATGGGCAATACGAACGACGCCACTGTACGAATCATGGGTGTTGCAATGAGGCTGTCACGGTTGAGCGCACGGCTGACGGTGTGAGGCTCGCCGCCCTCCCTCCGGTTGATGGTGAGCAGGGCGAACAGACCCAAGGCAGCAACCGAGAACACGCCAATTTCGATTAGCGTATCGGTGCCTCTGAAGTCCGTCAGGATGGCAGAAACCACGTCTGTGACCCCGACTTCCGGTAGGGCGTTGTCCAGGTGCCACGCGGCGATGCTATCACGGTTATCGCGGTTGACGAGCGCAACCAGTGCGAACGCAAACATGCACACACCCGTTGCTCCGGCAATCGCCACGTCACGTATCTGCGCCCAGGCGTCAACCCGGTTATCAAGCCTGCGCTTGAGCACCGCCATCGCCTCTTCGCGCTGGTGAATTGCCACGCGGCTAATCATGATGACGAGGACAACCGTCGCTAGCGTTTCTACCAATAGCTGAACCAGCGCAACATCCGGCGCGGGTTCTACCAGGAAGACGCCGCCAATCGCGTAGCCGAAGATGGCAAGGGCAAGTGCGGCGTGCAGGTGACGTTCCACAACGACGGATGCCCACGCCGCACCCACTGCCAGCACCAGCAGCATAATGTTGAGAATATCCGGCACGGTAAACTGTCCGAATCCAACATCGGTTATCGCGGATAGGTCAGTTACTAGCCCACCGTAGATCAGAATCGCCATGACCACGCTGATAACCACAATTAGGTAGTGGCGCAGCTTGCCGTTCTGCGTTTTGAGTGCCTGGTCTGCAATCCACTCCGCACTGCGAATGACTGCGTTGTACGCCTCCGTTGCAGTGAGCGGGAAGTCCGGCACGCGCCGCCAATAGTTCCGCGCAAAGAACAACCCAAAGCCCCCGACCAGCGCTGCCATACTCAGCCAGAACACATTGTTAAAGCCGGGGAACAGCACCAGCTTAAACTCCACTGGGATGAGTGGGGTAAACAGCGGCACCAGCAGTTGTGTGACGAACAACGCAATGCCAAGCGTGCCCGCTGCTAGCAGCAGCAATCCGCCCTCTAGCGGGCGGGGGAGTGCATGGAAGTGGATCTCCTCGTCGGGTTTGCGGAAGAAAATATCCCAGATGAGGATGTAGCCCGCCGTTGAGGTGAGCGCTGCGCTGATGAACACAATCGTGAGTAGGATGGGGTAGTCAAAGAACGCTTCAAGCTTAGTTTCCTTGGCGACAAACCCAAGCAGCGGCGGCATACCTGCCATAGAAAGCCCGGAGATAATCACCACAACGCCCGTAATCGGCATGTATTTCCACAGTCCGCCGAGCTTGCTCACTAAGCGAGTGCCCGTCGCGTGGTCGATGCTGCCCACGCTGAGGAACAGTGCTGACTTGTACAGGGCGTGCGCCAGGATGCCCACCAGTGCCGCCTTCACACCGTAGCCACCCGGTATGCCGAGCATGGCGACCAAAGCGCCGAGCTTCGCCGTGGTTGTGAACGCCAGCAACCCCTTCAAGTCTGGTTGGCGTATTGCCAGCAGTGAACTTAGCAGCAGCGTGGTCAACCCCACGCTCAGCAGCGCATTGCTCCAGAACGCGCCCTCACTGAGCACCGGGTGCAAGCGTGCCAGCAGGTAAACGCCCGCCTTCACCATCGTTGCGGAGTGCAAAAACGCACTCGCAGGGGTGGGGTCGTCCATTGC
>CAYVGI010000105.1:0-17862 GCA_964451095.1 uncultured Anaerolineaceae bacterium | reverse complement strand
CCCTTCTCCCAACCGCCGCTTTGCGGCTAGGAGAAGGGGAACCCTCACGGTAGGGACGGTTTTAGCTCCTTGTATGTTGGAGAGGGGTTGGGGTGAGGGCATTGCGATGTCGCCAATAATCTGACATGCACCCCTTGGAGGGGCGTAGCTTTATGGATCAATGGATTGGGTTTAACATGAATCGGATACCGTTGGTCAATCGACTGAACCGGGTTTTGCCCTCATCCCCCACCCCTTCTCCCCAACGCTGGCGCTGGGAGAAGGGGAGACACCTGCTTTTCGCCAATACCGTCTGAATAGCACGCAAACCCCTATAAAAAGTGTGAGCCTCGCCTCAGGGAGATAAACGAGGCAAGGCTCACAGGAGCAGAGATGGAGCAAGAGATGGTCTTACGTCAGGTTATCAACCCGATGATGTGGGTTGGGGTTCTCGGTTTTGTATCAGCATACGGAAAATGTCGGACTCAGTGATGATGCCGATCAGGTCGCCGTCCGATGCGACCACCGGGACGCCGCTGATCTTCTGGTTCATCATGATCTCCGCCGCCTCCGCGATGTCTGCGTCTGGCGAGATGGTAAACACGTTGGTGCTCATGATCTGCTCGACCTTGAGCCGCGCCACCAGGTAGTTCAGTTCCCAAATGCTCAGGCTGTTTGCAGTAGAAGCACGCGCCTCGCGCACATCACCTTTGGTTACGATGCCAACGACTTTACCATTGCGCACCACGGGCAGGCGGCGCACACCGTACTCCTGCATCGTGCGGTCTGCCTCAATGATGGTTGCAGACGGTGTGGTAGACACAACCGGAGCGGTCATCCACTCTCTTACGGGATAGTTGAAGGCTTTCATCGTTGAATTCCGTTCCTGCTAACTGTGTTCTGTAACTTTATTTGCCCTTATGTTAAAGGAAGTTTAGCGCCCGCGCCCGTAACGGGTGTCACCATCCGGTGGTGAGGTTTGTAATGGGTAGGGGGGATGGGTGTTCACTGAGGACTGACAAATGAGAAATGACAACCCTACCCTAGCTGGCACGGGGCAGTTGGTCACGCTCTGGGGGCGGCGTTTCCGCGTAGATGTCGGTCATGCGCTGGGCGCGGGTCACCTGTGTGTTGCTAAGGAACCACTCGTTGAGGCGGGCGCACAGTTCCGCACTGAACAAAAACACCGCCGCAATCAGATATGCCCAGAACTGCAACACAATCACCGTGGCGATACCGCCGTACACAAACTGGTAGTTGGCGATGTTCGTCAGGAACAGCCCGAACAGCCAGCGTGCCACCTCCCAGCCCAGCGCCCCGAAGATTGCAGCGGGCCACACTGCATCCCAGTAAACGTGGCGGGCGGGCACATAGCGGAACAGCATCGCAAAGATGACCATGTTCAGCCCAATGGGCAAAAAGTACGAGCTAATCGTCACCCAGATGTTCGGCAGCGCTGCATGTACCAGCCGCAAAATCCCTGCTGTGAGAAATGACGCCGCCACCAGGAAGATCAGCATAATGGCGATCACGGCGGCGATGGCACGCTGCCGCCACAGGCTGCGGCTGGATGGCACCTGGAAGATCACGTCTAGCGACCATGTGACGTTCGTGAACAGCCCCGTCGCCGCCCACACCAAACCCGCAATCGCCACCAGCCCGAACTGCCGCCCCTGTTCTAGCGCGTCAGAGAGGTTCGCTTGCAGCAGGTTCACCGTTTCCCCCGGCAGGAACAGCGACAGACCGTTGGCGATTTGCTCCTGTGCCACCGCCGGACCGAGTATCTGCCCGATGCCCACCGCCAACAGCAGCGTCAGCGGGAAGATGGACAGAATGAAGTAAAACGCCAGCGCCGCGCTGCCACGCATTCCATCGTGCAGGAAGTTGCGCACCGCCCGCCAACAGTAAATGGGCAGCGTGCGCATGTATGGGTTCCGGTGCCCCCACCAGCGCAGCAAGCTCTTGCCAACGCGCTCTGGGTCTAAAGTGATGGGGAGTTTGAGGGGATCCATGCTAAAATATTTCCGATTCCATTAACGAGCAGGAGCATAGCACACCATGAGCAAACGCGCTGTTATTTTTGACTTTGGCGGCGTGATTTTCAAGACAAGAGACTACACCCCGCGCCATCGCTGGGACGAACGGCTGAATCAGCCGCACGGCACTGTAGAGCAGGTGGTACACGGTAGTCCCAGTTGGTTGGCGGCACAGCGTGGGGAAATGCCCGTGGTGGACTACTGGGCAGACGTGGCGTTGCAGCTCTGCATTGCCCCGGCGACTGCCGCTGGGGAGCTTGCCCGCGACTTCTACAGCGGCGATGTGATGGATGCGGCAATTGTGGATGTCATCCGTGCGCTGCGGGCAAACGGGCACACGGTCGCACTGCTAAGCAATGACTGTGCGCCGCTGCTGCGCCCGCGTATTGAGGCACTCGGCATTTCTGATTTGTTTGACCCGTTAGTGATTTCCAGTGAAATCGGCGTGATGAAGCCGGACGAAGCAGCATACACAGCGGTGCTGGCACGCATGGGGCGTGCGGCAGACGAAACCGTGTTCGTTGACGACCGCCAGGAGAACGTGCTCGCAGCAAATGTGCTGGGTATCCACGGCGTGCACTATCACGACGGCATGGACTTGGTGGCAACACTCCAACAGTTTCTTGGCAAATAGCGCAGTGCACCCGTGGTAGCATGAAAGTGCCTCGTTAATCAAAACATTGGGGAGAACTCGACCATGCTGCCAATTGAATTTGGTGATGTGCTGGCGCGGCTCAGCCTGGATTCGCAACCGGGCGTGATTTTTAACGTAATGCTGTACGTGATGTTCGTGCTCAATCTGCTGGCATTCGGTATGCAGGACGACCAGCAGCTTTCCGCTACGCTGCTGGTGGGGTTAACGCTGATACTGATTGTGATTTCGAAGCTGAACCTAATCGCCCCGGACAACCTGCTGATTGTGCCCGTGTTTGTGGCGCTGGCAGTGCTGCCGCTTTTTGTCACTGCACTGTCCCGATCTAAGCGGGCGAGACCGCTCACGCTGCTTGCTGGTGCTACAGGGGTGGTTTATAACCTGCTGGTGTTTGTACTGCTGCGCTGAGGAGCAAACTCTGGTCGCAGGATAATCGTAGATTGTGGTAGCATGGGGCGCGTCTTTTGCCGTCATTTCTCCCTCAAAAATACGCAGGCTAACAAGCGAAGGAGTAGCAAACATGGACGTTTCACTTACAGAAGTTCTGGCGCAGATCGGACCGGGATCAGACCCGTACAACCTCGGTGGTGTTGCGCTGTTGCTGAACATCGCGCTGTACATCGTGTTCTTCCTCAATCTGGTCGCGTTCGGTATGCAGGACGAAAAGCAGTTGATCGCCACGCTGTTGTGCGGGCTAACACTGGCGCTCATCGTGATTGCCAAGCTGGGCATCATCGACGCGACCGATATTTTGTCGCTGGTCATTAACGTGGGGATTTTTGTGGTGCCCTTCCTGGTGACGGGGATGAGCAAGGCCGGAAAATCTAAGCCGATTACGTTGATCGCCGGTCTAATCGGCGGGGTGTACTTCTTCGCGTTCTGGTTTCTGGCTCAGCGCGGTACGTAAACCCACAGGGTGGTGCCGTCTGTGCGCAGGTGAACCACCCCTCCCGGTTCATCAGTACGATACAGCGGCACATCCTCGGGCAGCAGCGCCAGTGTGTCCGGGTCTGGGTCTCCTCGGAAGTTGGCGCGGTCGCTTTGCAGCAGCAGTACCTGGGGCTGCACTGCGGTGACAAAATCTGTATTCAGGGCGCGGGCGGTGCCGTGCTGCGGGATTTGCAATACCTGGGCGCGGGGTAGCGCCCCGTCTTCCACCAGCGCCGCTTGTGCCTCCCGGCTGAGGTCAGATGTGAACAGGAACGCCGTATCCCGGTAGGTTAGGCGCAGTAACAGCACATTGTCATCCAGGCTATCGGTAAGTTCGGGCGTCTGCGCGGGGGAGAGCACCTCCAGCAGCACACCATCCTCGAACTGCACACGATAGCCCGCCGTCCCTGTGACAACATCATAGGGTGCAAGGGCGGTCTGCAACTCCTCAAATGCATCAGATAAATTCGGCTGCCCATTCGTCAGTGCCGCGCCGATGCTGTAGCGATTTAGCACAGCGGTGAGGGCACCGTACTGCGTTTCGTCCGGCTGTGTGATGACCACCAGTTCAATGTGACGGTCATAGTACGGCATTCGGTCGCCAATTTGCGTGAGCAGCCGCGATGGGAAGCGCCCGCCATCAATGAGCACCTGAGCACCGCCCGGCGTTTGCACAAACACACCGTTGCTGTGCCCTACATCCAGCAGGTAAACGTGTAAGTCTCCGCTTGGGCGGCTGAGCAGTGTTGCGGTGTTTAGCCCGACCATTGCCACGCCTACCAACGCTACTGTGCTGAATACTGCCCGTGCCCGCACAAAACGCCCGGCACGCCGCGCCCAGGCGGGTTGCGTTGCGTGGATCACTGCACCGACGATCATCAGCAGGAAGAACGCCCAGATGGGTCTGCTGGTGATGTACAGGTCAACTTCCGCAAACGGCACATCGGCAAACAGGCGCACCGCCGCGACAGACCACCACAGCAGCGCCATGCCGAACCAGTAGATGACGTGTGCTACGGGCGGTGCGATGATGTTCACCAACGTGGCAAGAATGCCGCTGATGAGCACCGCCGCCTGCACGGGCACGATAATCAGGTTGACGGGAAGCTGCACCAGCGATACACGATTGAAGTACAGTGCCGTCAGCGGCAGCGTGGGGATGAGCGCGGCAATCGTGACGATAATCGGTTCGGACAGGAAATCCACCAGCCCGCCCGCGAGCCTGCGGGGGAACAGTGTATGCAGCAGCGTGCTAAACCCCCGCGTGAGCGGGTCTGCGAACAGTGCCAGCCCCAGCGTGGCAAAAAAGCTCAACTGGAAACTCACGCTCCACAGCACACGCGGGCTAATGGCGCTCATGACCATCGCAACAAATGCCAGCGAGGCGGGCACGTACGTTTTGCGGTTGAGTGCCCGCCCCACCACCAGTACCGCACTCATCACCGCTGCCCGCACCACTGCCGCATCCCCGCCGACGAACACGGTGTATACGCTAATGACTGTGACGGAGATCACTGCCGCCCACACGCCACGCAGCGGTGTTTTGCTCAGCAGGGATTCCACCACCCCCGCCAGGATCACCATGTTAAACCCGCTAATGGCGACGATGTGTGCCGCGCCCGTGGCAGCAAAGTCTGCGCGTAGCTCCGGGGAGATGCCGCGCTCGTTGCCCAGCAGGATGCCCACGAGCAGACCTGCCATTGGCTCCGGCATCGCGCGGTTGATGGTCGCCTGGGCGTTTGTCTTTTGGTGCAGCAGCCATCGATAGACCGGGTTGCCCCCGCCACGCTCGATGACTTCCACCGCTGTTTCGCGCAGGATGCTGAACACATCTTGCTGCGCGAGATAGTCTGCGTAGCTAAAGTTATCAATCGTGCCAGGGGTGGTCAGTTGCCCGGTGGCACGCACCGTGTCGCCGTAGGCAACATCCGTGAGGCGGGGGGCGCGTACCAGCACATTGCCACGAGTCGCCATTGTACGCCCTGCCTGCGTGACGCTTTCCGCCCGCACGCGCAGCATGGTGATGTTGTCGCGCACGTCGGGTTCGTCAATCACCACACCTGTGATGGTTAGCCCGCCTGTGTCGTTGAAGCTGGCAACCGCGCTGGTTGTGGGTAGGAATGTTGCTCGCAGCCCGCCCAGCGTAAATGCGACCACTGCAAATGTGAGCCAGCGCCAGTGTGAGCGGGCATTGAGCCATGCGGCAAGGCAGGCGAGTGCGGTTAGGGCGAACCACAACAACACCGACCGTGACTGCCCATTTTCTACGAGGATAATGCCCGCTGCCCAACCGAGCGTGAGGTAAACCAGACGCATATCCGATGACTCCCCGACGTAGCACTGTTGACTGATTGCCCCAGTATAACGAATGTTGTTAGTGTAGGGTTACACAGTTCCACACGTTCATATTCGACCTGGAAAACGAGCGCGTTGTCACCTTGGATGACCTGTTTGCGCCCGGTGGTGCGCCGCTAGGCGCAATTGCGGATCTGGTGATAGCGGACGTCACCGTGCAGCGGGGTTCCCCGCCACCGGAGCAGGGCACAAACCCCACAGCGGCGAACTACGAGGACTACATCCTGACGGACGATGCGTTGGTGTTCTTCTTTGAACCGTACCAGATGGGTGCGTATGCCGAAGGCACGTTTGAAGTCGCTATACCGCTGGCAGCACTTGCTGACGAATTAGCGCCGTAACCGGACGCGGCACACTTTGACCGTGTACGGCTAGAAGCCCTGTTGTGCGCTTGCTTCGTCCTCGTCGCGGCGGACGGGCACTTCTTCGTGCTGCTGCTCGCTGATGGGCGGGGCGAACGCGGTGGGCTGGCTGGGCTGCGGGATGGTGCTGCGCATTACGTCAATGCCCTGTCGTACATCGCTGGTCAGGCGGGCGAGGCGTGCTTCTAGCGTGGCAAACACCTTGAGCGCGTATTCGTCCGCCTCTTTGGTGATGTCCTCAGCGTCCTGCTTTGCCTGCTCGATGATGTTCGCGGCATGGCTGCGTGCTGCCTGCACCCCTACCTCGTTCTCGATGAGCTTTTCGCCCTTTTCGCGGGCGTTTTGCACTATGCGTGCTGCCTCTTCGTGTGCCTGGGACAGAATGCGGTCGCGCTGGGCAAGGATGCGTGCTGCTTTTTCGATTTCTTCGGGGATTGAGATGCGCATCTGGTCAATGATTTCCAGGGCGCGTTCCTCGTCGATGAGCGTGTATTTGCTCATCGGCATGTGACGCCCCTCGTCTACCAGATCTTCCAGGCGGTCTACCAAGTGTTGAATATCCATATACCTTTGCCCTTTTCCTTGTGTTTCAGTCTCGTCAGGTGTTGCTTACACAACTTCGCGTGTGCTCAGTCCCGGATGCTAACGTTGTAGCCGGGGCTGTTGTGATTTGCCTTTAACTCCGCGAAGCGAGCCTGTAGCGCGTCTTCGACGTGCGGCGGTACCATACTGCTCAAATCACCACCGAGTTCGGCAATCTCTCGCACAGTGCTGGAGCTAATGTGAATGTGCCGAATATCGGACAGGATTGCCACCGTTTCGATCTCCGGTGCCAGGGTTTTGTTGGCTAATCCGCTGCGGAACTCGAACTCAAAGTCCGAGAACACACGCAACCCCCTGATTAGCGCAACCGCCCCTAAGCCACGCGCATATTCTACTGTCAGCCCGGAGTAGCGTGCAACTTTTATGTTATCCACGCCTTGCAGTGCCGCCTCTGCTAGCGCCACGCGCTCTTTAACGTTGAACAGCAGTTTCTTCTTGGGTACGTCGTACACTGCGACAATAAGTTCATCAAACAGTTTGGCGGCGCGGGTCGCTACGTCGATGTGACCATTGTGAATCGGGTCTAACGACGCAGGATAAACGGCAATCCGGTGAGCCATAAGAATAACTCCAGTGACCATGTTAGCTTGAGTTTAGCGCAACGTGAATATAATGCAAAACGTTATGGTTCGGAAAACCTAACGCTATATCCCCTATCTGTCCTATGGCGGGGAGAGCACACGGGCGATTTTGTCGTCATCTACCGTGCGGGTTTGCTGTGTTTGCTGGCGTTTGCGCAGCAGCTTGCCCAGTGCGAACACCCCCGCTGCCATGCCGCGCAGCCGGGCACGCGCTGCCGCTCCGCGCCACGCGCGGATTGCCTCCCACGCTTGCTGTGCCTGCGCCCGCAGTATGGAGCCGCCATGCGCCTGCCACACAAACGCGGGCACATCCTTCACCAGGATATAGATCGAATTGCGCCCATCATAGTAGCTGGACGTGACGCCGCCCCCCGTTGCGGACAGATGATGATAGACAACCGCGTGCGGTGTGTACAGGCACCGCCAGCCGCGCAACTGCGCCCGCCAGCCCAGGTCAACATCCTCCCCGCTAAAGAAGAAGTCGTCGTCCAGCAGCCCCACATCTTGCAGCATGTCCCGGCGGTAGGTTGATGAGCCGCCGCACGCGCTGAACACATATTCTTCGCGGTCGTACTGCCCTTCGTCACGCTGCCACACCCCCCGGTTGACCGCCCGCCCGTCTGTTGTGAACAGGTCGCCAGCGGTGTGGATGTGGTCGCGTTGGTCGAACAGCAGCATTTTGCTGGCTACGCTGCCCACGCGCTCCTCATGTGAAAACGCGGTAACCACCGCTGCCGCCCAGGTGGGTTCTACTTCCGTATCGTTGTTCAACAAGCAGATGAACTCTCCGCACGCGGCACGCATCCCTGCGTTGCACGCGCCAGTGAACCCCTGGTTTTGTGGTAGTTGCACCCAGCGCACCCACGGGTAACGCGCCTCAACCAGCTCACGAGAGCCGTCCGCGCTGGCGTTGTCTGCAATGATGACTTCCATGGGGGTGTACGTCTGCGCGGCGAGGGCATCCAGGCAGGTGGGCAGGAAGTGCGCCCCATTCCAGTTTGGGATGACAACGGAGAGCAGCGCGGGGGTGTAGTCTGCGGGCAGCGGGGCGTTAGCCATGCGCGAGTGCCCCTTCGTGCTGCAAAAAGGCATCGACCGCTTCCTGCCACGGGCGCAACGTCACGCCCAGCCCGCGTGCCGCTGTGTTTGCGAGGTAGGTGCTGCGCGGCGGCGTGGACGCCCGGTGCCAGTCCGCTTTGCTGATTTTCGCAAGAGGAACATGCGCAAAACCGGACTGATCCAGCACATAGCGGGCGAACGTCCAGCGCGAGACCGCGCCTTCGTTCACCAGGTGATAGGTACCAGGGCGGTTGACCTCTGCCAGGCGCACCAGCGCCGCTGCCAGGTCGTCGGTGTAGGTGGGGTGCGCGATTTCATCAACCACCACCCGCAGGGACTTGCCCGCCGCTGCCGCGTTCATCATCGTCTGGAGGAAGTTCTTGCCCCCGTGTGCAAACAGCCACGATGTGCGGGCAATGATGTGCTTGGGGTTCAGCCGAACGACTTCCTGTTCCCCGACGTACTTGCTGTAACCGTACGGGTTGGCGGGATTGGTTGGGTCGTACTCGTAGTAGGGCGTGTTTTGCTCGCCGTTGAACACCTCATTGCTGCTGACGTACACCATCATCGCGCCCACTTCGTAGGCAGCAGCGGCGACATTGCCCGCACCATAACCGTTAATTGCCAGGGCGCGTTCGGGTTCACGGGCACAGCCGTCCACATCCGTCCAGGCGGCGCAGTGCAAAACGAGGTGCGGGTTGTGCAGTGTGATTCGCTCGAACGTCGCGCCGTAGTCTGTGATGTCCATCTCATCCAGGTCAACGCTCACAACGTCGCTGCCCGGCACCGCCTGATATAGCTCCGTCAGGCGCTTGCCAAGCCGACCTTTGCCGCCGGTAATCAGTACCCTCATGCAGTGTCCTTTCTGTCGGATGCTGCTTCGCCGTAGTACACCCAGCACTCCGCTGCCTGTGCCTGCCAGTACTGAACGGGGTCGAGCACCTCGTCGCCGTGCATTGCCGCGTACTCGAAGAAGCCCTTGCCCGGTATGCCATCGGATTTGCGCACGACTAGCGCACACAGGTTGGGTCGCCCTGCCTGCCGTTCGTCATAGCAGATGTCGCGCAGCAGGTCGTAGAGTGCCGGGTTGCGGTGGTGCAGCGGGTCTTGCAGCATCCGCCCGAACTCGCTGTAGCTCACGGTGTCGCCGTGCGCGGCGACCTGCCGCAGCACGCGCAGCATGTCCTCGCGGGTCGCCTGCCAGTTGTCGATGCCGCTGGTGCGGTCGCTCATGATGTGGGGGTCTCCGTTTGCAGTAAACCTATGAGCACCGTATGGAACGCCAGCACACTCCAACCGCTATCGTTCAGCGGGACAGGGCAGTGCCACACATTGGGCGGCACAATGCTCCAGCGTTGGTAGAGGTTGCCCGCGCTGTCGTATTTCGGGTCGGCGTCCCATTCGTCGTCATCGTTATCCCGTTTGCGGATGATGCACTGCCCTTCCAGCAGGCGCACCACCTGTGTTGCGTTCGGGTGCCGCTCGATTTTTGTGCGCGTGTGGGGACTGAACACGGTGATGCGGGCAGATTGCAAGACCCCCGGCAACTGCCCGGCGAAGGTCGCCATGTCCACGGGCGTGGTATGCCATACCTGCCCGCTCTCGGTGTGCTGAGCTTTGGCATTTGCCAATTCGTGTTGCAGCGTCGCCCACAAATTGGGCTGGCGCAGGGTGCTTTCCAGCGCTTGGAGCTGTGCCTTGTTGAACAGCGTGGTTGGTCGGGTCATCGCAGCAGCAGCGTGAGTGTGTTTTCGTCGATAATCACGTCTTGCAGGGTGTACTGCTCACCCTGCGCACTCACGGCAAGCTGGCGGATCGCATCGTTTGCCACGCGTTCTGCCTCATCTACCAGTGCTTGTAGGTCTGGTGGGGCGGTTGTGAACAGCGTGCCGTTTAGGTCGATGCCGCGTACAGTGAGCGTGGTACCGTCTAGCTGCATCACCATGCCGACCCGCTGGTAGGCGCTGGTGTCCTCCGGCTTGACCTCAGCGTAAACGATCATACCACCGTTCTTGAAATCTACGGTGGTGTTGCGGATGTCAAAGCCGTTCTCTACCTGCCCCTCCGATGAACAGATGTTGCTCCACTGCTGGCACAGCGCGAAAATGTCGTCCTCGCCCGTGGTGATTGTGGCAAGCTCGCTGCCTGTGTCGTCTGCGCCAACCTGCAACTGAACCCCCGCGTTGTTGGGCAGTGTTTCCTGCCCATAGCTGCCCGCACTCACCACAAACTGCTCTGGTGCTTGCGGCTCCACGATAACGGGTGCGGGTTCGGCGCTGCTTTCTTCCGGGAACACATCGGCGGTGTCGCCTTCCGCCTCAAAGCCTGCTGCCTGCAAGCCCAGGGTAATCACGTTGTCCTGGAAGAGAAACAGCAAGCCGCACATCGCCACGCCCGCAATGAACACACACGCCATAAACGTCGCCGCGCCAGCCATCATGCTTTGCCGCCGCTTGCGGTGCACCGCTCGTTCGATTTGCAATCCGCTTACCTCGTTCGTTTTCTGTCAGAATCGCCGCCATTCTACATGACCCTGCGGCAATTCGCAGAGTTGATTTGTGGTTACAGCCCGCGCAGCGCGTAGACCTGCCCTGCCCCTGCCGCAATGTAAATCCATCCGTTGGCGTCTGCCATCACGCCATAGACGTGATGTGGGTAGAAGCCACTCTCCTGGATGTGCATTTTCTGTTCGCTCAGGTTGAGGTTGCCCGGCAAAACAGGCAAAACAGGACGTTCGCCGTCTGGTGTGCCCGTGTCGTCAAATGTTACCGCGACGACCTCATACCCCTCTACGATGACCGTGCCCTCGGTGCCGCGCAGCGCGACAAGTAGGGTATCCGTCAGCGGGGTGTGCAGCGTGTGCGTGTACGGCGCTAGCGCAACCGGTTCGCTGCCCGGCGCGAATGTGTAAGTGGGCACATCGGGGGGAGTGGTACCGCTGCACGCGCCATAGTCTGCGCCCGCTTGGACCTGCACGAGGCGATCTGTCGCGGTATCCACTGCCCACAGCGCCCCACCGTAATAGGCGATATCCGCCGGGGAGCGCAGCCCGGTAGCAAACACCTCGCGCTCGCTGCCATCCAGCGCAAAGCGGTGAATTGTGCCCCGCCCTGGCGTGCAGGCGTCATCCCCGCCAACTACCACGTAGATGTGCTCGTCGTGGATGGTCAAGCCGCCAGTCGGGTAGCCCGTCCAGCCCCAGGGCAGGTCATTTGCCAGCACGTCGACCACCTCGGCGGCGATGTCGTAGCGGTATAGGTGCTGGTTGCCCGCGATGAACAGCCCACCCTCGTGATAGACGATGCCCACCAGACGCGTCAGGTCTGCCAGCAGCACACGGGATGTATCTGGCAGGGTGTCACCGTTGGTGTCCGTCATGTGCAGCACCTGCCCGTGCATGGGCACGGTTGCATACACGCTGCCGTCTGGTGCGGGTGCGATGTGCGCCACACCAATGGCACCGAGGCTGCCATCGCCCAGAACACGTTCCACACACCACAAATTGCCCTCACCTGCCCACGGTTCATCGGTAAACGCCGGGCGTTCCCAGCCGCACGGGGGCAGCGTTTGCGCAGATACAACCCCAACTGCTAATAAGAGACAGCCCGTAGCGATTGCGGCGCGAATTGGCATATAATGGTCTCAATTACGTGAACACTAGGATCGATACAAGGATGAGAATTGGCATTATATCAGACATCCACGGCGACTACGAAGCGCTACAAACGGCACTAGAACGGCTGGATCATCACCACAAGGTGGAGCACATTCTGTGTGCAGGCGACCTGGTTGGGCGCGGTCCTAACCCCAACGCTGTCGTCGATGTGATCCGCGAGCGGGAAATCCCTACGGTGCGTGGCAACCACGACGAGTGGGCATATGAACTGAGCAAGGAGAACAAGCAGTATCTGAAGGATTTACCCATAGAGCGGCACGAGACCCTGGGCACCGTAACCGTTTACATGTGCCACGGCAAGCCGGGTAACAACATCTGGGGGCTGTACGAGGCACACGTCAGCGAGACGCTGCTTAATATGATGCTTAGCTCGTTGGGCGCGGATGTGATGGTGACCGGGCACACACACGTCCCGATGTTTTTGCAGGTGAAGCAGGGCTGTGTTATCAACCCTGGCTCCCTGTACACCATGGACAGTATGCGCTCGACATCGCACACATATGGGGTGCTCAGCGTGCCGCAGATGGCATTCACACTCTTTGACGTGACCAAAGACGCGCACCCGGTCGAGCTAGAATCCTATACCTAGTAACAAACACGCCGGGTGTGGCATCCCATGCCCGGTATCTGCAACAATCCCTCCAAAACCTCACAAAAAAACACAATCGGAAGGTCACTTGCATGGCAAACGCCCCCACAGAACACTACACCCGCGAATACTTTGAGAAGTGGAACTATGCCGACCGTGGGTTAGGCAAATACAGCATGTACTGGTTCGCACGGCGCTACTACGCCGCGCTGGTGCGGCGCTTCGCCCCGGCAGATGGCGGTCGCCTGCTGGAGATGGGCTGTGGGCTTGGGCACTTGCTGGGCTTATTGCAAGATGACTTCCAGTGCGTGGGCATCGACCTGATTGACTACAGCATCGAACAGACGAAAATCCACGCGCCGAAAGCAGAAGCGCTCAAGATTGACGCCGGGGAGATTGCCCGTGTGTTCGAGCACGGCACGTTTAGCGCGGTGGTGGCGCTGCACCTCGTGGAACATCTACCCGACCCGCAGCAGACCATCCATGATGTGCACGCGCTGCTGAAACCGGGCGGGCTGTTCTTGTATGCCACGCCGCAGCCGAACTACACGCTGCGCCGCTTTAAAGACCCGGAGACCGACGCCATCGGCAAGGACAAAACACACATCAACGTGCACACGCCCCAGCAGTGGCGCGGGTGGACGGAGGCAAGCGGCTTCGAGGTGATTCGGCACTTTGGCGATGGACTGTGGGATGTGCCCTACCTGCCCGTGCTCCCGAAGACGGTGCAGTTTGGGTTGTTCGGGCTACCCGCGCTGGCGCAGGTACTCAGCCAGTCCATGTTCACGCCACTGAGCCTGGGCGTGAACCAGATCATGATCGCCCGCAAGATTGGCGGCTAGCAGGTTGCCAGATGCTGCTGAATAACCGCTCGTGCTTCGTCCAGCGTACCCACCAGGTGCACTCTGTGCTTGGGGCTGTTGGCGATGCGCTCTACCATCTTGAACAGAGTGGCAACTGCGGGCGTTTGCCTGACGACAAATACGGTGATGATAACTTGTCGCGGTCTGGAGCGTGTTTGCCGTTGATACTGCACAAGCGCGTCTGTTGGGATGTAGAGCGGCTCGGTCAGGTGCACGATTACGCCAATCGGGCGATTGTTCTCCTGCACCATGCGGACGTATTCCGGCGTGGTCGTTCGTATATCGTCAAAAGACCAAGGGGCGCTGAGGGTACGCCGCAGGATAGTTCGTTCTGGATTGTCCCACTGTACGGTGTTGCCCATCATTTCACCTCATATGAGCTTGAGAATTACGTGACATTACGCCGTTATTTTATGCCAAGTTAACCGTGAATTGAATAAAAATTACGGTTAATTAAGCAACTGTAACGCCCGTTAGAAAACAGAAACGACACAAGCGCTTATGGGGGCGCTTGTGTCGTGTGGATTGGTGGGAGAGAGATGTTTTCGCGCGGAATTTAGTTACGGCGCAGGGGGCGCTCGCCGTTCACAAAGCCGGTGATGGCGTCGCGGGCGTTGTCCTTCATCTGGGCAGCACGTTCGTCGATGCGTGCTTCTGCCAGGGCAGTTGCCTCGTCAATGAACGCTTCCACGTCCCCGCCATTAGCAGCGATGAGGTCTGCAATAGTTTCGCCGCCGCGGACTGCCTCAGCGACCTCTGGCGGGGTCAGTCCCGTGTACTGCTCCACCAGCGCAGCAAACTCACCGTCACCTGCGAGCGGGAAGTTGCCCGCACCCGCACCACCCCGGCGGCGCTCCATCAGCGGTACCTCGCCGTTGATGCGCTGTTCAATGCCCTGGCGCACGTTTGCCTTCATCTCGTCGGCACGCTCCTGGGGAATGCGACCGTTGTCAACTGCCTCGTCAATGCGTGCTTCTGCCAGTGCAACAGCCTCGTTGACGAAGGCATCAACGTCGCCCCCATTGGCGGTAATCAGGTCGGCAAGTGTCTCACCGCCGCGTAGCGCCTGGGCGATTTCCTGCCGTTCTAGCCCTGTGTACTGTTGGATGAGGTCGCGCATCTCGCCATCAAACAAACCGCCCTCGAATGGACGTCCCTGCTGTGCGGGTTCTACCTGGGCGTTATCCTGCACTGGGTCTGTAGTGGTGTCCTGTGCGCCGACGACCCCCGCGCTTACCAGCAGTACCGCGCCAACGACGTTTAGGATAACCGTCTTGATGTTCATGTGTTGAACTCCTTGTGTTTGTTTGTGTTCTATGCTGCTATTCTGCCGGGGAGGTGTCACCAGGGTTCATGCAACTGGTAAACTGTTTGTAAATTGGGTATCGTTTGCGCGAGGGTCGCAGCCACAAGACAGGACACAATGCCATCACCAGCACAGTTCACGCGCCGCGCCGCAGACTACGTCAATCGTTACACCCCACCCCGCCTCTACGGTGACTATACGGGCAAGCACATTGTCACCGTAGAGCAGTTCGAGCGGCAGGACTTGCAGGCGTTGTTTGCTGTCGCAACACAGCTCAGGCGGCGGGTTGCCTCCCAAGATCGCAGTGTTATGGCGCTCGCCGCCGGGCGCGTGATGGCGTCGCTGTTCTTCGAGGCAAGCACCCGCACCGATATCTCGTTCCAGGCGGCAATGCGGCGCCTGGGCGGGGAAGTGGTGGCACCTAGCGGCGGTGTGCAGTTTTCATCGGTGTACAAAGGGGAAAACCTGGCAGATACCGTGCGTGCCGCTGGCTGTTATGCGGATGTGGTTGTCATCCGGCACCCGGAGCGCGGCTCATCCTATGAGGCAGCGTACTACATGGACTTGCTGCGCGGGCAGATCACGCGGCAACCCGTGGTCATCAGCGGCGGGGATGGCATTGGTGAGCACCCGACGCAAGCACTGCTCGATCTGTTCACTATCCTGGACAAGAAACAGTCGTTAGATGGGCTGAACATCACTATGGTGGGTGACCTGAAGCACGGGCGTACCGTGCACAGCCTTGCCAAGCTCATCGCCCGTTATGAGAACGAGCGCACCCGTATCAACCTTGTGTCGCCGCCATCGCTGCAAATGCCGCGCGAGATCGTCGCCTACCTCAACATCCGCGATGTAGCGACGGTAGAAACAGATCGGTTGCTGGATGTGCTGTCGACAAGCGACGTGATCTATTGGACGCGGGTGCAGGAAGAGCGCTTCAACGACCCTACAGAATACGACGCGATTGCCGATGCATTCATCATGACGCCGGACGTGCTGGCACAGGCACAAGATGATGCCATTTTGATGCACCCGCTGCCGCGCAAACACGAAATGGGCACCCCGCAAGATCATGACCGCCTGGACGAGGACAGCCGGGCGGTGTACTTCACACAGATGGAAAACGGTATGTTCGTGCGTATGGCACTGCTGGCACTTGTCATGGGAATTCAGGTGTCGCAGTAGGAAAAGAGACAAGGAATCTGTTTAAGCATGGCAGACAATCAACAGCAGTTGACCGAAAAAGTGCGCGACTGGTGGAACAACCATCCCTACACATATGGGCTGGCGTCCGATGGGTCGTTCCAGGATGTGGGTGATGTTGACGATGACAGGGTAGACGGACGCTTCTTCGACGAGTACATGCGCAAAACACGCAAACACTTCTTCGATGCGCAGCAACCCGACGAACCCACCGCCGCCCGCTTCATTGATTACGCCCGATTAGATGGCAAAAAGGCGCTGGACATCGCTACCGGATTGGGTTGGGCGGCAGTGGAGATGGCACGGGCAGGCGCGGATGTAACCGCGATTGACCTGACACCGCGTGCGGTCGAGATGGCGAAAAAGCACTTCGCCTACCGTGAACTCCGTGCGGATGTGCTGGTGATGGACGCGCAGCAGATGACTTTTGCAGATGCCACCTTTGACTTTGTGCACGCCTGGGGCTGCCTGATGCACATGCCAGACACAGAAGGTGCCATTGCAGAAATTTATCGCGTGCTCAAACCCGGCGGTTGGACATCTGGCTACATGTACAATAAGCGCTCTGTCACCTACTGGTGGCACATTTGGTTTCTGCGCGGTGTGCTGCTGGGCAAGCTGCGCACTTACAACGGCGACACCATCCGCCTGGTAAGCCGTTACACTGATGGCAATATACTGGGTGGCAATGCCCTGACCAAGGTCTACTCACCGGAGGCAGCGACCGCAATGTTCGAGCAGGCGGGCTTTGTGGATGTCACGTTCCAACCATGGGGGCCGCCCAGCATGTTAGATGGCTTCCCGCTAAAAAGGATACGCCTGGGCAAACTGCTGCCCTATGCTGCCAAGAAAGCTATTGCTGACCGCTACGGTTGGGGTATGGTGTACACCGCACGTAAGCCTGGATAATGATCTATGACCCTGCACAAAATCTACGGGATGCTTGACCCGCACACCCACCTGCGCGACCTGGACTGGTCGCACAAGGCAACATTCGAGAGCGAAACCCGCGCCGCGCTTGCCGGGGGCTACACTGCCGTGTTCGACATGCCAAACACGCCGCCTACAACCACCACCAAAGACAAACTGCGTCACAAGCTCAGCTACATGGACAGCAGCACCCTATGTGATTTTGGTGTGTACTTTGGTGCTGCCCAGCAAGATAACACCACCGAGTACGCGAACCTGCGTCGTGTGTGTGGGCTGAAGATCTTCTGCAACGCGACGACAGGTGACCTACTCATCGAAGATGCGAAGGAACAGGCGTATCACATCCAGGCGTGGAACACCGGGCGCGTGATTGCTGTTCATGCTGAGGGCAAAACGGTCGCACAGGTGCTGGAAATTGTACGTGGGTGCCGCAAATCGGTGCACTTTTTGCACATTAGCACGGCGGCGGAAATTAAAATGCTGCGCAGCGCCAAAGAGGAGGGGCTGCCTGTAACCATCGGGGTTTGCCCGCACCACCTCTACCTCACACAGGATGACCTTAGCACGCTCGGTCCGTTAGGGATGATGAAACCCGAACTCAAAACGCGCCGTGACGTCAACGCACTGTGGCGGGCGCTGGCAACGGGTGTTGTTGATGTAGTGGAAAGCGACCACGCCCCGCATACGCTGGACGAGAAGTTTAATGTGGAAGGCCGCCCGGTATACGGCGTGCCGGGG
>CAYVGI010000104.1:0-17882 GCA_964451095.1 uncultured Anaerolineaceae bacterium | reverse complement strand
GCGGACTGGGTGCAAGGGGACCCGGGTAGTCTGCCTGTTGAAGATGTGCTGGATGGGGAACCACTGTCGCCGCCGGAGGACTGCCTGCCAGGGGAACCGGGCAGACGCCCGGTGCCAGAACGGCTACTGAACGGCGAGCTTCCGCCGGAACGCCCGCTAAACGGCGAACTGCCGCCGGGACGACCGCCCTTGTCGTCGTCGTCGTCATCCTCGTCGTCGTCATCGCTGGGGCGTGCGCCAATGGGACGCCCACCTGTGCTGGGGCGACTGCCAAAGGACGAACCGCCGCCGGAGCGGCTGCCGAACGGCGAGCTTCCGCCAGAACGCCCGCTAAATGGTGAACTGCCGCCGGGACGACCGCCTTTGTCGTCGTCGTCATCTTCGTCGTCATCGCTGGGGCGTGCGCCAATGGAACGCCCACTGCCTGTAGTCGGGCGACTGCCGAACGGCGAGCTGCCGCTGGGGCGGCTGCCAAAAGGCGAACTGCTGCTAGGGCGACTGCCGAAGGGGGAACTACCCGCAGGTCTGCTGCTGCCACCGTCGTCTTCGTCGTCCGCATTGTTATTGTCGCCGGAGCCGGACGCTGGGCGGCTGCCAAAGGCGCTGCCGCTGGTGCGCCCACCAAAGGGCGAACTGCCACTTGAGCGCCCGCTGAAAGGCGAACTGCTAGCCGGGCGGCTGCCGAAGGGGCTGCTACTGCCGCTGCCGAAGGGGCTGCGGGGGCTGCCTAGCCTGCTGCTGCCACCGTCGTCGTCATCGCTATCGTCATCTTCGTCTTCGATGTACTCGTCATCGATGTCTTCGTATTCGAGTTCGTCGTCGTCGTTGTACATGTTGTTTCACACCTGAATACACTTGCGGTATGGTGGATGGCTGTATTTGAGAATGAATATGAAATGCGTGAGCTTAGTACCTTCTAGGATACCACAAAATGGCAACAAAATGGGGAAAATGCGCTCAAAAGTTCTAAGTTTTTGCGCAAAATCAACGCAAAGCAAGCGAAGCCCCCGCCCCTACAGCACCAGCAGTGCCTCTGCAAGATGGCGCCGCACGTCTTGCTTATCGAAGGTCGCCCACACCTCTGGCAGTTCGTGGCGGAGGGTTTCTCTTCGTGCTTGCAGGTTACGGCGGTACGTTTTAAGGGACAGAAACTGTGATGTGTTCAGGTTGGTGCGCGGCAGATGAATAAGCCAATCCAGGATGCGGTCCACCTCTGCAAGCTTGCCCAGGCGAAGCTGAAGTGTTTCCAGGTCATCCCGGTAATTTTGGGCAGGGGCGGCAAGTACGTCTGAGAATGTCTCTACCAAGCATTGGAAATCACAAACCGCGTCCCACAGGTCGGAAGGCGAAACACTGTTAGTGCTTGCCAGGCAATCGCTTTGCGCACGCAGTGCAGCAACGTGCCTGTAAAGGAGGATCGGCAGTACATGGCGCACTTTGCGGGGTGTCGTTGCTGCCTCGTCCTCAGTGTCAAGCACATCCGCGAATGTGCCACCAGCATACTTTTGCAGTTCGTCCAGGAACTTCTGGTATTTTTTCTTGCTCAGGTAGCTAAACAAGCGGTCGCGTGCCAGCAAGCGTCGCGCATCCATATGGGCGATGATGCCAGCAACTGCCATGCGATTTTCCGCCCCCTCACCGTGGACGAGCAGGTCGCGCATCATCAGGTCAAGTTTGTGCACATCGTCAATGCGCTTCAGCAGCTTGTCAGCCCGTTTGCCAAAGCGCCGATACACCTTTTGCGGCACATAGGGTTCCAACAGGCACAGCAGTGCTTGCAGCCGCCGCACCCCTGCCCGGAACTGACGCAGCGCGTCGATGTTGCGGTCTTCTTTGCACTCTGCTTCCAGGTGCAGCAGTTGTAGGAGCGCAGTTAGGATTGCTTTTTGTGCCGCTGCGGCAATGTGGTCGTCCGGTTGGATGGGCGGAACGGGTGTTTCGCTCAGGGTTGCAATGCGTTCCGCGTGTGCCGTGTTCAAGTTCCCTCCGTTAAAATTCAATGTTGTCCAGTAGGATGCGGATAAAGTCTGCCACAGTGATGTTAGGGTTGTTCACCACCTCTTGCAATCCTTCGTTGAGCACTGCCCACTGGTAAAGCTGGAACAGCAGCAGCAGCGGGATGCCCAGGCTGATGATGCGCAGCGGCAAGCGTGCCACTGCAATCGAGAGCGGTGTTTCCGAAATTTCCGCGAGTTCTTGTTTAGCCGAAACGATCTGCAATCGCTCCATGTTCAGGTTGTCGCGCTCGCCGTTGAGGTGGATGTAGCGGTGCAGTGTTTCCACCCGTGTCTTTAGTTCGCTGGTGTCCTCCAAGCGGGAGAAGCCCCACTTGCTGTCCATGCGTGTGAGTTCCTGGTTCAGGTTGCCGATGCGTCGATCAATGCGGCGCAAATCCTGGTCAAGTTCGCCCGCGTGCTTTTCTCGCCACAAGCGCTGCCCGCGCCCGTAGGGCAGGCGCACGAGTGCAAAAAAGTGCGTATATAGCAAGATCAGCGGGACGAACACGTAAAATGCCAAGATGCGCCCTAAGTCGCGGGGCAGGGTGGGCAAACGCCCTTCGCTGAACACCTGCGTGAACGGCACGGCGAATAGGTACAGCGTGAGGATCATGGTGATGAGAAAGCCGACTGGAAGCCGTGACATCAGGTCGTCTCGGTCTTGGGCGGAGATGGACGGGCGACTAATGACAACTGCGTACAGCAGCAAGATCAGGATGATGAACAGGTAAAATGGCAGCACAAACAGAATTGCCAACGCCTGCTCCGATGTTTCGATAAGGGCACTGCCGCGCTGTAAGATCACCTGGCGTGCCTGGCTGACGATGCCGCCACCCTCGCCCAGCAGCAGCAAATACACCGGGATAAATGTGATAAGCACACCGATGACCAGCAGCAGGTCAATGTCCGAGACGGCACGTAGAACCTGCTGCACCCTGCCAGGCAGACGTTCCAGCAGTGCATCTGGCAGGAGGCGCTGCCGCAGCCCGCGCCCGCTGGTGTATACAATGACCATCAGCACGAGCACGACCACCCATATCACCGGGACGAGTGCCAGCACTGCAAGGTCAATGTCTGCATTGTCAAGCAAACTCGCCGTGCGGGGGTCTGTGCGCTCTGTAAAGCGGGAGGCGATGAGCAGCGTAATCACAAAGAGTATGTAGGGGCTAAGCACCCGTGCCAGCACCACCCATACCCCGGTTTGCCCCAGCCAGCGGTTCCAGCGCTGGAACCACATAAACTGCGTGATGGCGTAGTAAAGCAGTGCGGCGGTGCCCAACCCTAGGCTGTAGACTAGATTGAGGCGCGTAGTGAACACCGTCGGTTGAAAGATACGCACCAGCACACTCGCCCACACATATGCGGTCAGCCCGATAGCGATGCTCTCGTTAATGACGAGCAGGATTTGCTCCCACAGTGGGATGCTCGTGCTGAAGGTGTCGTAGGCGCGGGGCAGCACCACAATCAACAGGGAGCGCACCGCTGCCCAAGTCACGCCGACGAACGCCAGCAGCACCACATAGAACAGCTCACTTTCCTTGCCAGCAGCAGGCGTGGCGAACAGTAGGCGGGCGAGCCACAACCATATGACGCTCCACGCCCAGTAATACAGCACATGGAGCACATGTTGTAAGGTGAGCTGCCGCCCCAGAAGCCGTGCCCGTAACGGTTCGTAGTTTGCCAGCCCCAGCAGCAGCCCCCAGCCCGGCAGGAAAAACAGTACCCCCAGCCAGTCCTGGCGAAACAGCAGCACCATCAGGTAGATAAACCCGGCAGCGAGCAGCACGGGTGCCGCCGCCTCCGAAAGGGCACTGGCGCTGGGTAGCACCGCTTGCCACATGCGCTGGAATCTTTCTCTCATGCGAATCACAGCCGATTCCCAAACTTTCTCTATGCTTTCTGTTATTATCTTAACCCGAAGTGCGATGCCTTGCAGGTGAGCATCGGCAAAGCGAACGGCAAACACCCGCAATCTTTAACGAAGTTTTTGCAGGAAAGAGCAACCCATGCCAGCAAAACAGGTTGTATTCGTCACGGGCGCGTCCAGCGGCATCGGCTATGCGACGGCGCTTGCGTTTGCGCAGCAGGGCTATTGTGTCGCCGGGACTGCCCGCGATGCCGCGAGGATGTCCGCGCTGGGTGCGGAAATAGCGTCGATTGAGGGCAGTGAGCTACTCGCGCTGACGGCGGATGTGCGCGACGCAGATGCCGTTTGCCGTGCTGTGGATGAGACGGTTGCACACTTTGGGCGGATTGATGTGGTGGTGGCAAATGCGGGCGTCGGGCACCGTGGCAGCATCGTAGAGGCGGAGTGGGAAGACGTGGACACGCTGCTGCGCACCAATATTGACGGGGTGCTGCACACGTTACGCGCTGTGGTGCCGCATCTGCGCAAGCAAGGCAGCGGGCACATCGTAATGGTGTCGTCGGTGGTGTTTAACATGACAGTGCCCTACGCTGCGTACTATGCGGCGAGCAAAGCATTCACCAGCAGCATCGCCCGTTCCCTGCGGCTGGAACTGGAAGCGGACAACATCCGCGTGACGGATATGATTGTGGGCAGGACGGATACCAACTTTGATCGCAACCGACTGGGGGGGCGACGCAGCGGCGGCAGCATCCCTAGCATGACGCCAGATGCCGTTGCCGTGGCAATCTTGAATGCGGTGAATAAGAACAAAAAGACCGTCACGCTGCGCCTGTTCGACCGGTTGATGGTGCTGGCGAATGTGCTGCTGCCG
This sequence comes from uncultured Anaerolineaceae bacterium, assembly GCA_964451095.1. Classification (GTDB taxonomy): domain Bacteria; phylum Chloroflexota; class Anaerolineae; order Aggregatilineales; family Phototrophicaceae; genus DAOTTY01. The sequence continues at coordinate 13,144 of CAYVGI010000104.1, read as the reverse complement.
GAGGTTATCGGGCGGGTGGCGCTGCGCCAGTACAAGTAGCGGGAGGCGATTGCCGTGGCGAAAAACAAAAAGCTCAACAGTATGCGCATCCTGGAGCAGCACGACATCCCCTACGATGTGCTCACATACTCGCCGGAAATTAAAGATGCAGAGGCGGTTGCGGCGTCAGTAGGGGTGCCTGCCGACGCGGTGTTTAAGACGCTGGTGGTCGAACCTGCCAAGCGGAATGATGCCAAACCGTTCCTCGCCGTGATTCCATCCGAGCGGCAGCTTGACCTGAAAAAGGCGGCGTCAGCGGCAGGCGAGAAAAAGGTTCAGATGGCAGCACACAAGGACGCCGAGGCGAACACCGGGCTGCAAGTGGGTGGCATCAGTGCGTTGGCGCTGCTGCACAAGGGCTGGGCTGTGTACCTGGATAGCTCTGCGAGCGCCCTGGAGCAGATTGTGATGAGTGCCGGGCAGCGGGGCACCCAACTGCGCGTACCAACCGATGCCTTCGTGCAACTGGTGAATGCTCATGTCGTGGACATCACGACTGACCCTGCCTAGCGCGAAAGCGTGTGTGCCATCTCAAAGTACCAATCCGAGATGGGACGGGTTTTGGTTGTCACCTCTGCTAGCTCGCGCGGAATCAGCTCGCGTCCTTTTAGCCCCACCATCACGCCGGACTTGCCCTCTAACAGCCATTCCACTGCTGTGACGCCCAGCCGCGTTGCTAGCAGGCGGTCGAATGCGGTGGGGCTGCCGCCGCGCTGCACATGCCCCAATATCGTAATGCGGATTTCAAAGCCGACCGGGTGCTCGTTGTTGAGGTACTCTGCCAAGTCGGTGGTTTTGTAGCCTGCCCCCTCCGCAATGACGGCGATGGCGTGGGTTTTGCCACGCACGTAGGCGTCATCGAGTGAGTCCGCAACTTCGTCCATAGTCACCGGGCGCTCCGGCGTGATAACAATTTCCGCCCCGCCCAAAATCGACCCCATTAACGCGAGATAGCCGCAGTTGCGTCCCATTACCTCGATGAGGAAGGCACGTTGGTGGCTGGTGGCGGTGTCTCGCAGGCGGTCGATGGCATCGAGGATCACATTGAGTGCGGTGTCCACGCCGATGCTGGTGTCTGTCCCCCAGATGTCGTTGTCTATGCTGGCGGGCACCCCAACGACGGGCACGCCCAGCTTATGTAACGCCGTGGCACCGCGCAGGCTGCCATCCCCGCCGATAACGATCATTGCGTCGATGTTGTGCTCGTTGAGGCGGCGCATGGCGCGGCGCTGCCCCTGTGGTGTTTTGAACTCCTCGTTGCGGGCGGTTTGCAGGATGGTGCCGCCGCGCTGCAAAATGCCGCTTACCTCACGGCTGGTGAGCAGCCGGAAGTCCCCTGAGAGCAAGCCCGCGTATGCCTGCCGTACGCCTACCACTTCGATGTCGTGGTGGAGTGCTTTGCGCACCACCGCCCGCAATGCAGAGTTCATGCCGGGTGCGTCGCCGCCGCTGGTCATCACAGCGATTTTCTTGATTGTCATATGCCCGTTCCGTTCTTTCGTGAAATCCCCTTGGTCATCCTGGCTAACGCATAAGCATAACGCAGATTGGTTAAAGGTCTTCGGTGATTTCTTCCCAGGCGACGTTGACATCGCCCACGATTTCCACCAATTCGCGGTGTAGGTCTTCGCAGAAGTTCGTGTATTGCTCCGGGAAGTCGATGGCGTAGCGCTCCCCGTCTGTGTGCGAGATCACGATCATGAACTCGTCGCTGCCGGGGAAAGCGATAAATGTGTTGTGAATACGGCGCAGGCGGCGCAGGTTCGCCTCCTCATCCGGGATCGACTCGTAGTATACACACACCATGTAACGTGATGGCGGTTCGTCTGCGCCGTTGAGGTGCGGGTCGGTCGCCCAGATGCGTGCCCAGTCCAGGCTAGGCTTGAAGTCAGGGTCGTCAACGTGCGCGTATTTACGCGCTTGCACGCCTGCTTGTGCATCGGCTGGTGCGGGTTGGGCATAGGCGGCGCTGCTGTTCACGCTGTGGTCGGGTGTGGGGGCACTGCCATCGTCGTAGCCGCTGAAGTCGATGGGTGGCGGCATGTCGTCGTCGTGGGCGCCATTGGTGTGATTGTGCCCGTTAGCTGGCGGCGTAGCGTGTCCGTTGTGGTCTGCCGTAAACGTCGGGAATTCCTTGGTCAGTGCATCCACAACAATCTGCATAGAGCCACGGCGATTTTCCGCCTTGCCGCGCACCAATACCACCTGCCCTTGCATATCGCGTGCAAACTGCTTGAACTGCTCCCAACTGCGCGGGAACAACACGCCCTCTACTGTGCCAAAGCGGTCTTCCAGGGAAAGCACCGCCATCATGTCGTTGTTCTTGGTCATGATTTCGCGGATGTTGGCAATGAGCGCGATGTACACAACGCCGCGCTCACCATCGAACTCGCCCAGGGCGCGGATTTGCGCGGAGTGCAGGGTGTGTGAGGTATCGATCTGGCGGCGTACGGCGTCGACCGGGTGATCGGTCACGTAGAAGCCGAGCAGTTCTTTCTCCCAGTTGAGCTTGGTTCGGTCGGGGATAGGTCGGGAATCGGCAAGTATCAGTTCGTCGGAGAAGCCTGTGTCGCCTGTGCCGCCGCCGAACATGCTCATCTGCCCGATTTCCTTAGCGTGATGGTGATCGGCACTGTAGCTGACCATGCGATCCATCTCGCCGAGGAGCTGCGCCCGGTTAAACCCGAACTCGTCCATTGCCCCCACCTTGATGAGGCTTTCTAGTGTGCGCTTGCCTACGTGACGCAGGTCAACGCGTTGGCAGAATTCGGTAAGGTCGGCAAATGTGCCGCCCTCTTTGCGCGTTTCGATGATCTGGCGTACATCGTTGACGCTGGCGTTCTTGACTGCTGCCATGCCGAAACGAATGCCACGGGTGCCGTCTGTTCGCTCCTGGATGTCGAAGTCGAAGTCGCTGTAGTTCACGCTGGGGGGTAGCACATCGATGTTCAAGCGCCCGCACTCTTCCAGGAATGTGGCGATTTTCTCGGACTTTTCCCGGTAGACGGAGAGCAGCGCCGCCATGTACTCTGCCGGGTAGTGCCGCTTCAGGAAGGCGGTCTGCACGGTGATCATGGCGTAGTCGGCGGCGTGACTTTTATTAAATCCGTAATTAGCAAAAAATTCAATGTCATCAAATATTTTTTCTGCAACGGCAGCGTCGATGCCGTTTTGGGGTCCGCGCTCCAGGAAGATTGCTTTGTGCTTAATCAGCTCTTTCTGCTTTTTCTTGGAGACGGCGCGACGCATGAGGTCAGCTTCACTCATTGGGTAGCTGAACAGATCACTGGCGATCTGCATAATTTGCTCTTGATACACGCAGTTGTGAACGATGAAATGATTTGCCACAAAGTTGTGAGTACCCTCAACGGTCAAATCGTAAACATCCTCCTGCCCTGCTGGTTCTATTGCAACGATTTGATCCCAGTTTAAGCGTAGGGCGGCGGCGGTTTGCGGCAACTCAAGTTGTGTCACCAGCGGGCGGACGACCTTCCCTGAGATGCGTGGGCGCTGCATCGCCTTTTTTGTGAATTGCTGACGACTGATGCCATATGTGTCCATTAGCGCCCGGCGTGACATCTGAACGGTTGAGTCGAGCTCTGCGACGAATTTTGCTCGGTCAATGGTGGTATCACTGTGTCTGTCGCAGATGACATGGCGTTTTTCTGATAAGAGATAGGGGCTGATCGTCGTGATGAAATCCTCAATGTCATAAACGCTCACTTGATGCGCGGTGCGCTCACCACGAGAGGCTGTTTCGTAAGCATTTGTGTATGTGATGGATGCGAACCCAATCCTGAGCAGCAACGCTTGGATGTCTCGCGCGAGTTGAGGCGAGATTGTTTTGTAGTGCGCAATTTCGCCACCGATGTAACCGTCGCAGTCCCACAGGGAGGCAATAAAAAAGACGATATCTTCATCGCTTAACTGGAACACAAAATCGGGAATGGATTTCTCGTGGCTCCGAACGCCGCATGGATGTTCGCGGACATGACTCGGTTTTTTAAGCCCAAGATCGCGCATCCACAGGAGCAGTGAATGTTCCGATTTGCCCGCATACTTGCTTCTTACACCTATGCGGGTCACATCCCGCAATTGTTCGGTGTATGAAGGCACTACATCCCCGAATGTACCCAAGCAGCGCACATATTCCTCTAGGAGAGCTGGATGTTTATTGACGAAGTCAACAGATGCACCGCTGGCAAGGCTACCGTCAGCAATCAAATAAGCCAGCACCCGCAATCTATCCCGATCGATTGTTAACGGGTTTTCTGGCTCGAGCAAACGAGGTGCGGTCGCTACATACTCACCGACTGCCAAGTCCTGTAGCTCAATCCAGCCATCCTCTGTGAGGAATAAATGATCAACAGTTGCCTTGATGGACATGCCATTTTTGAGGGTGAGTTTATGAACCTCTTTAACGCCATTGCTTATCCAATGTGTAACTCTCGACTGGACAGTCTGTAGATCAGTATCGACAGATTGGATATAGAAATCCCCAACGACATGCTCCAGTTCATTGATTCGATATCGTCTGCCCGTTTTTACATCGAAAACCCATGAATCTCCGCTGACGCAAATACCGTAGGTCTCTCCCAAAATCGGTTCGAGCTTGGGGTGCGCGTACACAGGTTCACGCCTGCCGTGCATCCGGTCGTTGAACTCTGGGATGTACTCCATCGGACCGGGGCGGTAGAGTGACACGCCTGCGATGATGTGCTCATACTTCCAGGGTTTCATGCCGCGCAGCATCTGCTGCATACCCGCGCTCTCTACCTGGAATACGCCGACGGTCGCGCCTTCGGCAAAGACCTCGAATGCTTGGTGCAGCATTTCGTTTTCGATCTGCTGCTGTTCGGTCAGGTCATCGCCTTCGTGCGGACGGTAGGGGATGTTGCTCAACGTCCAGCGCACGCCATGATGTTTGTAGACAAGGTCTGAGGCGCGGCGCATGTAGGTGAGCGTGGAAAGCCCCAAAAAGTCCACCTTGAGCAAGCCCAGCGACTCGCACGTTTCCATGGGGAACTGTGTGACCTGCTGCATGGCGCTGTCCGGGTCGTCGCCGCGTGTGAGCCGATGCAGCGGAATATAGTCCACGAGTGGTTTGTCCGCCACGATGACGCCCGCCGCGTGCGTGGAAGCGTGCCGGGCGATCCCCTGAACGAGCTTTGCTGTGTCGATGACCTCGCGTAGTTTGCTGTCTGCATTGTATAGCTGCTTGAGTTCCGGGTTGTTGTCAACGTATTCTTCGATGGGCTTCACCCGCGCCTCCTGCGGGATGAGGTCGGCGGCGTGGTTGGCGTCTACACCCATGGCGCGTGCAACGTCCTTGATGGCGTTCTTGGCACCCAACGTCCCGAACGTGATAATTGCCGCCACTTTGTCTGTGCCGTACTTGCGTGCGGTGTACTCGATCATGTCCGCGCGGCGGTCGTCCGGGTAGTCCAGGTCGATGTCGGGCATCGTTTGGCGACCGGGGTTCAAGAAGCGCTCGAAAATCAGGCTGTTTTGGATGGGGTCAATATTGGTGATGCCCAGGCAATACGCCACCAGGCTACCGGCACCACTCCCGCGCACATTAAACCAGATGTCTGCATGGCGGGCGTACTCGCACAAGTCCCACACAATGAGAAAGTACGTATCGAAGCCCATGGAATGGATGATATTCATCTCGTGTTCCATGCGCTGCACGTAAACCGGGTCGTCGGCACGGTCGCCGTAGCGCCAATGACGCCCCTTGTTGACGAGATAGCGCAGGTACTGTGCTTCGTTGTAACCCTCTGGCACAGGGAACAGGGGCAGATGATAGCCTTCGGTTTCCAGGTCAACATCGCACATGGCGGCGACCTTCGCTGTGTTGTACAGCGCCTCGAAGCGCATTTCCTCCGGTAGCCAGGCGTACTTCGTCTGCAAGACGTGTTCCATTTCCTCGTGTGAGGTGAGGTGATAGCTGGCGTCGGACATCTTGAGGCGGTTGCCGTCGCTTTTCAGGTTGCCCGTTTGGATGCAAAGCAGCGTGTCGTGCGGGTCGTGATCTTCTGCCAGTACGTAGTGCACATCGTTGGTGGCGAGGAACTGCACGGGGGTGTGCCCGCTCTTGCGATACTCCGCCAGCCAGCGGTTTACATCCTCCAGCACGTCAATGTCGTGGTATTGCAGTTCCAGGTAGAAGTTTTCTTCTCCGAAAACCTCCTGGTACCAGCCGATGAGTTCGCGTGCGTCGTCGTCATGCCCGTTCATGATGGTTTGTGGTACCTGGGCACCCAGGCAGCCGGACGTAGCAATGAGTCCCTCGCTGTGCTGCGCGAGCAGCGCGCGGTCGATGCGGGGGAAGCGATAGAAGCCGCGCAATTGCGCCTCACTCGCCAGCTTGAGCAGGTTCTGGTAGCCTGTCTGGTTTTTCGCCAGCAGCAGCATGTGGTACGGCTTGATGTCCTGCTTGGGGTCGCGGTCTTCCATGCCGCGCTTGGCAAGGTAAGACTCCATGCCAATGATGGGCTTGATACCCGCCCCCATTGCACCCCGGAAGAAGTCCACCACGCCGAACATTGCGCCGTGGTCGGTAATCGCCATGGCGGGCATGTCAAGCTCGGTTGCGCGGTTCATTAGTCGGTCGATCTGACTCAGACCGTCTAGCAGGGAGAACTCGGTGTGGACGTGTAGATGGACAAACTTCTCGTCGCGGTGCATAGCGATGCGCTGCCTCTGGTTTTTTCAGACTGTCTGGTGGAGTGGACTCAACTATACACCCGGCGGCGGCAATTTGTGAGGTAAATTTGGCACGAATATTCTAATTCGTGCCAGTGCCGCATATGTGCTGAACAGGCAATGTCGGTGATGGCTAGGAGGTGACAACTTCCATAAGTTGCGCGTCCAGTGCTGTGATGTAGTCACGTCCATAGGTGCCATTTTCCAGGTCGTCGTACAGGTTTTGCGGTAGGTTTTGCTCGATGTGTGTGCTGCAAGCAGCGGCACCCAGCGCAATGACCGCAACCGTGTCCACATCGCCACCATAGTTCACACACGCCAGCAGCATATCCTGCAAGTTATCGTGCTGGTGCACTGCCGTGATTGCTGCCTTCACACTCATCCAGCCTTTGGAGCGCACTTTGCCGCGCTAGGTATCCGCCCACTCTCCGGGGATGTGCTGCTCAATGAACGTGCCGATGTCTTCGCGCCGCCCCAAGTCGTACAGGAAGTAGTGGGACATGAGTGCTGCTGCGACTGCAGCATTGATGCCGTCGGGGGTGTTGTGCGTGAGCTTTGCCTGCACAGTTGCTCGTTCAATCACCGTTGGTATATCGCTGAACAGGACGATGGGCGCGGCACGCATGGCGGCACCGCTCTTGTCGCTGGTGGGGCGGATTTTCGCGAGGAATTCCTCACCGTTGTTCACGCTCTGCAAGAAGGCATGGAAGCCCCCCGCGTAGCCCTCACGGGGGTCGCGCTTGAAGACATCGACAAAGCGGTTTGCCAGGTTGATGGGCGTCCAGGTTTCTCCGCTGACGATTGCCTCAGCGATTGCCAGCGACATTTGTGTGTCGTCTGTATATTGACCGGGGCGCGTGCTGTGCCGTGGGTGCTGGACGTAGATGCCCAGGTTGTTGAATTGGCGGATAAGCTGATGATTGACGTATTCAAAGCCCGCACCGTAGGCGTCACCGATGGCGAGTTCGATTAGCATGGTCTGCACTCCAATTTGCCTGATATGCGCTTCTTGAAAGGTCATGAAGGGTCATGGGGCTATTGTAGATGCCTGCGCTTTGAATGGACATAGTCTTTTGCCTGTCCACGGCATACCATCCACAGCAAAAGAGCGCAATTTTGTACAAGAATTTTTCCATGCCTCACCTTGAGGACGATTGATGACAAAAAAGCAAGCTTTCCTACGCGGGATGCGCGATACGATTCCGATGATCGTTGGCGCAACACCCTTCGGTCTGATCTTTGGCGCGTTTGCAGTCACCACAGCGAACCTGAGCTTTTGGGGCGCAATGGGCTTCTCGTTGTTTGTGTTCGCGGGCAGTGCGCAGTTCATCGGGGCAACACTGCTGGCACAAAATGCGAGTATTGCCATCATTGTGCTGACGACGTTTGTGGTGAACGTGCGCCATGCGCTGTACAGCGCGTCGCTCGCGCCGTACATGAAGCACCTGCCACAGCGCTGGATGGTGCCGCTTGCCTTCTGGCTGACGGACGAAACCTACGCGACCGTGATTGGTCGTTGGCAGGAGGCAGAACCTGAGTCTGAGCATATGGCGTGGTATCACCTGGGCAGCAGCGTGCTGATGTACACCAACTGGAACTTCTGGACGTTCATGGGCATTCAGTTTGGGGCGTTGTTCCCAAATGCCGATGCGTGGGGGCTGGACTTTGCCATGGTGGTGACGTTTATTGGCATTGTGGTGCCCATGCTGGTTAACCGCCCGATGATGGCGGCAGCGGTGGTGGCAGGCAGCGTAGGCGTGCTAGCAAACGGGCTGCCGCACAACCTGGGGCTTATCCTGGCGGCGGTGCTGGGCATTGCGGCGGGCTACGCGCTAGAGACGGTGCAAACGCGGGAGCGTGTGGGGCTGGGCTGGGTTACATCTGCGCAGGAAAGCGAAGCAGGAGGCAATTAGCGTATGTTTGGCAAAGAGTTCTGGCTCATCCTCGGCATGACGGCGGTTACGTTCGGGTCGCGTTACCCACCATTGGCACTCATCGGCAGGTTTGATCTGCCGCCGAGCATCCAGCGGGCGCTGCGTTATGTGCCGGTGGCGGTACTGACGGCAATTACGGTGCCGTATATGCTGTACCGGGATGAGGTGTTTATCTTCAGCTACACGAACGCCTATCTGGTTGGCGGCGTCGTGGCGGTGCTGGTCAGTTGGCGCACGAAGAACCTGCTGCTGACGATTGGGTTGGGGCTGGTGTTCTTCTTCGGGTACCGCTGGCTGTTGGGGGTATGAGCATATGGCAGAAGTGACCAAGCTGCGCGACAACCTGTGGCTGACGTACTCAAATCCGAAGGGCATAGACGAGGATGTGCGCGGCGCAGTGGTTGTTGGCAGTCAGCGCACGGTCGTGTGGGACACGCTGTTTCATCCAGATGACATGCAACCCGTGCGAGAATTAATTGGAGACAGTGCCTTTCATGTCGTGTACAGCCACGCGGACTACGATCATTGCTGGGGCACGAACGGGCTGCCAGCCGTCAGTGGAGAGATCATCGCACACCACAAATGTGCGAAACGCTTCCAGAAGGAGGTTCCCGGCACCCTGCGCCGCAAGCGTGATAAGATGGCGTGGTTTGAGGCAGTCGAGTTGATGCCGCCGACGCTCACGTTTGACAATACCCTGTCGTTTGACCTGGGCGATGTGACGCTTGAACTACATCACCTGCCGGGGCACACCCTGGACTGTGTTGTCGGGTTTATCCCGAAGTGGGGGGTGTTACTTGCGGGGGATACCATCGAAACGCCGCTGCCGCTGGTTAGCAAAAACAGCCCGGTTGACGACTGGCTAAACCACCTGGAACGGTGGGCGGACGACACACGGGTAGAAACGGTTGTGCTCGCGCACGGTGGTGTAGGCACCCGCGAAACCGTTCGGCACAACATTGACTACCTCTCCGCGTTGCGGGCGGGCAAGCATGTTGACCTGCCAGACGACCTGCCCGCGTTCTACAAGCGGGCACATGGGCGTAACCAGAAGCGCGTGGAGCAAACATAATGCCATTTGCAGACATCGCAACGGGTGTACGCTTGCACTACGAGGACGTGGGCACAGGTGTGCCCGTTATCGCTATCCACGGTTGGCTGGGCACCGCCCGCATTGACCTGGGTGACGTGATCGACTGGCTGGGGGGAACGTATCGCGTCATCGCGCCGACGCTGCGCGGCTATGGGCAGTCTCGTCCGCCGCAGCGTGACTTCCCCAATGACTTCTACGAGCGTGATGCGGGCGACGTGCTAGCGCTAATGGATGCGCTGGAAATCGACCGAGCGCACATACTCGGTTACTCTGATGGTGGGGAGGTGACGCTCATTGCTGCTGGGCGGCAAGCACAGCGCTTTTACTCCGTCACGACGTGGGGCAGCGTGGGCTATTTCGGTCCGGAACTGCGCCCGGTTGCGCAGCGCAACGCCCCCGCAACGTTCTTGAGTGATAACCCTGAGCTGATGGCGCGGCATGGCATCACGAATGCCAAAGCATTTGTGCGGGACTGGATTCGTGCGATTGTGCACATGATTGACAAGGGCGGTGATGTGAGTTTGCGCTATGCGCCGCACATCACGTGCCCGGTGTTGATGATGCTGGGCGACGAGGACGCGTTGAACCCGCAAGTATCTGGGCAGCGCTTTGTGGAGGCGGCACCCAACGCCAAGCTGGTTATGTTCAAGGGCACGGGGCACCCAATCCACACGGAGCGCTGGGAGCAGTTCAGAGCAACTGTGGCACCGTTCCTGGCAGATGCAACGCCCGGCTAGTCCCCGGCGCTTTCCGGCGGTGCGGTGAGTGGGTCATCCACTGGCGCGGGGCGCTCCTGCTGGAAAACGCGGGCGATCATGCCGGGGATGCCGATGATACCACCGGGCAAGAATACGATTACCGCCCACAGCACCAAGCCCACCATGAAGCCACGATACTCGTTGGCGACACGCATCACCTCTGGCAGCGCCCCCATAATCATGCCGCCGATTATGGGACCGAACCACGCTGTGGTGCCGCCTAGCACCGCATAGGCGAGAATGTCCACTGCCTGTGTAAACCCGTAAGCATCCGGTGTGATGATGCGCGTGAGGTGCCCGCTAAATGCGCCTGCCGCGCCTGCCACCATCGCGCTGAGCACAAAAACCAGGTTTTTCACGAACACCACATCAATGCCCATGTTCGCCGCCGCTTGCTCGTCCTGCCGGATAGCAGACATGGCGCGTCCTAGCCGGGAGCGGCGCAAGCGCACCAGGAAATAGCCCATTATGGCGATGAACAGAACTAGGTGCCACGTTTCCGTCAGCTTAGGAATGCCCTTTAGCCCGCGTGCGCCCTCCAGCAGCGTGAACCGGGAGCGCTCTACCTCTGTGAAGGTGACGATGAACCCGCGCACGATGTTGTCGAAGTTTTTGATGAGTTCGCGCACAATCTCGCCGAAGCCGATGGTGGCAATGGCGAGGTAAATATCGCGTAGGCGCAGCGCAGGCAACCCCACCGGGATGGCAATCAGCCCGGCGGCAAGTGCCCCGGTTATCACACCAATCCATAGCGAGATTTCGATCTCGGTTTGCAGCACGCCCATTGCCACGAGTGCGCCGGGCAGCGCTTGTGTGGTGAGCACGCCCACATACGCGCCGATGCCCATAAAGCCCGCCTGTGCCAGCGAGAACATGCCCGTGTAGAGCGTGAGGTAAATGCTGAGACCGAGAATGGCGTTGACCAGCATGAACTGGAACACCGTCTCCGTGATATTATAATTTCCGAGAAAATCCCAGATGAATTCCATTTTGAGTTGTCAGTTTTCGGTAAACAGTCGCCAGATTGTAGTGTGGCGTGCCGGGATTTTCCAGTCGGGTGCTACTCAGCGGCGGCGTCCGTCCAGCCGATAAGGGCACCACTGTGGTAGGCGACGATGTAGCGCTCCCAGGTGTTGAGGTCGAAGATTTGTATCGCCCGTCCATCGCCGTGATTTCTGTAATTTCCCCGTTGACGATCTCGACCCAGGCGTCTTGCAGTGCAATAAGGTCTTCTATCGTGATGCCGCTGCGTATTTGCTCTGCCACAGTTTGCGCTCCTACTTGCTTGCACAGTGCCTATTTTACAGCATACGCATACTCGGTTGGGCGGCGCTTGCCCTACGGTGACGTGTCGTTGTGGGCAAACATGTGCTATGATGACATAACACATAGGTGATGGGAGGACAGGATGCAAAACGTACGATGGGCAGTCTTGGGGGTGCTGTTGTTGATGCTGCTACCAGTGGCAGCGGGGGCGCAATCCCCGGCGCAAAATAAGGCAGATGTGGCAGCGATATTGGCGGCTGTGTACGAGCAAGGGGACACCAATGTGATCCGGACGCGCTTTGCGGATAGCTTTGTGCGCCAACCGGGGGATGTTGACAGGACAGGATTGGAGCAGACGGTGCTGGCGCTGCGAGCCGCTATGCCCAATATGACGATCACGATTGACGTGATTCTCGCGGAAGCGGACAAGGTTGCTGTGCGCTATCAACTGCTGGGGGACTTCACCCAGGAGATGATCTTCCCGAATTCGATCCCCATTGCACCCACTGGCGAACCGTTCCTGGTGACGAGCCACAGCATATTTACGCTGGACGCCAACGGGCAGATCATCCGCGAAGATGTGGGGTTTGATAACCTCGGCTTCCTGGTGCTCATCGGGGCGCTAACGCCACCCCCCCAGACTGGTGTTGCCACCCCAGCGCTGTTGCCCCTGCAACCGGACGGCGTAACGAACCCCTCAATGGTGGATCGTTTACTCGCTGGGTACCAGGCAGGAGGATTGCCGGAAAGCGGATTTGCGCCCATGTATACGACTACAAACATGTTTGGCACGTTTGATTACGCTGGGCAGTTGGGCGACCTGGGTGCCCTGAAAACGTCTTTCCCGTCGCTGAGCCTGAGCCGGGATCGCACGGTGACGGAGGGCAACTGGACGGCGGTGCATTATACGCTCAGTGGGCGCTTTTTGGAGCCGTACACGCTGCCTAACGGCGATGTGATTGAGCCGTTGTTCGCTGTGATGATGCTCTCGATGGAGGTGTTGAACTGGTCAGCGAGATCTTGTAGCTGGTCTGTGGCAGTAACGTCGTAGAAGAAGGTACAGTTTGTAGCAACAGGCGGTGGTAGATCCGGTTGTGGTGGGATTTCATCTGCGCAGGGAATGCCTAACACCTGCCCTGGGGAGATTTGGTCACGGTTCGGAATCTCGTTGGCAAGCACAATGGCGTCCACCGTAGTGCCATACTGCATTGCAATGCGAAATAGGTTCTCCCCCTCAATCACAGTGTGTGTGATAGTGTCACAGTCTGTGGGTGTTTCGGTGTTACTACTTTGGGGCACTGGCGGCACATCTGCCAGGGATGGCGTGGGGACGGCAGTTGTGTTGA
>CAYVGI010000103.1:0-17902 GCA_964451095.1 uncultured Anaerolineaceae bacterium | reverse complement strand
GGTCGGCAAGGTTATCTGGTAAGCCCCTCTCCCCGTGGGAGTGGGGTTTGGGGTGAGGGCATGGTTTAACCAGCGCGTGAATGCTATCGCCTCGCACCAACTCACGCCCACCACCGGGTAATCGGCACCGTTCCATTTGCTGTCATTCCAGTAGCGTGGCACCGTCCAGCCCTTTTCCTGCCGTATTGCCCACAGCCCATCGCCCCACCAGCGTTTGTCGTTGTAGCCGCCGGCATCCATAAACGCGCCAAACTGCGCATTCGTCACCGGGTATTTCGCTATCATGAACGGCTTCACATCATATTCACCGTGATCTTCGATAGTCACTTTCCCACCCGGAATGTCAATCCACGCGAAGGGCGGCGGCAGTATCTTCAGTGTCAGGCGTGTCAGTTCGGCGGCGGTTACATCGCCCGATTTCGTAGGGACAGAGCCTGCTCTGTCCGCCACAACCACCTTATCCACCACCTCAACCACCGGCGGTGCAGCAGGTTTCGGGGCCGCGCCCAATTCCGCCGCCAGCCCGTCCGGGTCATAACCAGGGTATTGCCGCACAAACGCTCGCCACGCTGCCCGTGCCCCTTTAATCAACACCGGGTTTTCTGCCATGCGCTTCACATTGGCATAGGCGGTGGCACGGTCGCGGTCGCTCATAATCTCGTCCATGCGCTCTTTCGCCGCCACGCCCAGCCCATCCGGGTCAGTCGCTATCACCTGCCCGAACATCTCCTGCGCCAGGGTGATGTTATTGGCGTGGGCGGCTTCTTCCGCCAGCGCAAAAACCTCAAAAATGTGTTCCGGTTTGCGCTCCGGCGTGGGCACGTCCGGGTAAGGCAGGTCATTGGGCGGATATTTGCCCTCAAGCAGGCCCACACGCACCTCCGTCAGCCCCAGGCCAATCTTGTACAACACCTGGTACATGCTCATGTCCGGCGTCACACTCTGGTATTGCACGCGGTTTTTGCGCAACTTCGGCGGCAAATCCGTCTTTTTGAGCATCACCGGCAAAATCGGTTTGTTCAGCGCCAGCGCATACTCCAGTTCGCCGCCGCAGTAAATCGAATTCACGGACTTCGGTGACATGACGTAAATAAAACAATCGGCCTGTTTGATGTGCTGGCAGATGGTTTCCCACCAGTCCGTGGCCGGTACAATTTTGCGGTCAATCCAGGCATCGTGGTGCCCGTCGTTTTGCAGCGCCCGCCACAACTCAAACACCCACTGCCCATCATCCCGCGAATAGCTGATAAATAACTTCATCTGTCTGCTGACCCAATTGAGATGTTTATCTGTAGCTATTATGCGCCACGGGGTGCCGGGTCGCAACTGTGTTACGCCTCGTCCTCATCCAGGAACGTGACCTTCTCGTACACGTCCGCCAGTGCGAGTGTCACATCCAGCGCGGCAAGTTTCACAGCAGCGTCTATCCCCATCGTATCCTGCACGGTCCACACGTCATTATCCTGTCGCACAAACCGCGAAATCGCGGGCATGGTCTGCGAAACGAGCAAAATTTCCTGTATGGTTGCCGTTTGACGGTAGAGCATCGCCTTGAGTTCTTTGTCATACCGCTGCGTGGAGGGCGAAAGCACCTCAATCACCACCTGTGGGTTCGTCAGCGTATCAAACACACTTTCGGCAAACTGTGGCTCACCACACAGCGCGACCACATCCGGGTAGACGAAGTTTTTGCCTGCCATCACCCGCATCGACTCCTGATACGCCTTGCAGGGGCGCTTGCGAAAACTGCGATGGAGTGCTGCAAAGATGTTGCCAGTTATCAGGTTATGATTTTCACTTGCACCAGCCATTGCATACACACGCCCGTAAATATACTCGTGGCGCTCATCGCTGCCCTGCTCGAATTCGAGGTATTCGTTGGCTGTCATGCGTGGATTTTCTTGCTGTGGTAGTGCCATGGGTACCTCCAGGCTATGCTACGTTTTCACGCCTCGTCCTCATCCCCCGGAAATTCAACCTTCTCGTACACATCCGCCAGTGCCAGCGTCACGTCCAGCGCGGCAATCGTCAGCGAACCGTCCAGCCCCACAATATCGCGCGGGAGCCATGCGCCGTTCGCCTGCCGGACGTAGTGGGCGATGTGTGGCGTGTCCTGTGAAATGAGTAGGTATTCCTGTAGTGTGTCAATGCGGCGGTACAGGTCGAATTTGCCATTTCTATCGTAGGATTTTGTTGAGGGCGACTGAACCTCGAAAATCACCTGTGGGTTGGTGAGCGTGTCCAGAACGCCGTCCACAACTTTTTGCTCGCCACAAATGGCGATGAGATCCGGGTAAACATAAGCTCCGGCAGATTGAACCTGCACCCGGATTGATTCTACAAATACCTCGCAGGGCCTGTCGCCAAACCGGTTACGCAGCGAGGTATAGATGTTGCCTTCAATGCGGTTATGATTACGGCTGGTACCAGTCATCATGTAAACGCGCCCGCCGATATATTCGTAACGGTCTGGCATGTCGCGCTCAAATGCCAGATAATCTTCGGGGGTCATGCGCGGATTTTCATCATGAGATTGCTGCTGTGGTAGTACCATGGGTACCTCCGGGGCGGTTTCTGTCATTATAGCATCGCGGGGCACACGGGGGGTGTTTGGGCATGGTCACGCCATGCCCGTGTTGTTGCGGCTTAGCTTTGCAGCTTCGTGTCCAGGCGGAGGTGCGGCTTCTCCGCTAGCAGTTCTTCTTGCGTCTCCGGGCGGGACGGTACCACGCACAGGAACGTCAGCGGCTCGTCCGTGGTGCTCTCGAACTGGTGCACTTCCCAGCCGGGGATGTACACAATATCGCCCGCCTTGATGTCGTGGTGCTCCTCGTCCAGCAGCACGCGCCCCTCACCGTGCAAAATCATCACGCCGTGGTCGTGCACATGATGATCCAGGTTGGACTTGCCGTGCGGCGGAATGGTGAAGTAGCGCATCCCGAAGAACGGCGCACCGGTTTCTTTGTTCACCAGCACCTGCTTGGTCGCACCAGCGGCAACCGTGTCGCCTTCATACGTCGTCTTGTCGATGCCTTCCCATTCCATGTAGGGTCCGTCTTGTGTTTTGCGGTAGATAACGCCCATTGTGTAAGTTCCTTTCAGTCAGTAAAAGCAAAACAAAATCGTTGGTCGTGTTGTGACGTTCTATACTAGCGGAATCTCACAAGCTTGCGAACACATAAATCTGCGCGGGCAACGTTGCGCGGGCACCACCACCCCACTACAATTGTAGGGAACGCCCGCATTTAAGGCACGCACCCACATGATTGCCGCCGTTGACCGACTGTACAAATGGCTCTCCCCACTGGTCATGCGAACCGACCCGCAGTGGGCACACGACCAGTTCATCGAGGCGCTGCGCATCGCAGACGGCAACCCGGTGGCGGTGCAGCTTGCCGCCGGCATCGGGCAAATGACCCAGCGCTGCATCCCCGTTCAGGTCGGCGGCGTAATCCTGCCAAATCCGTTCATCCTGGCGGCAGGGTTGGTAAAAGGCGACGGCTTCCCGGACGAAGACGCGGCTATGCGTGCCGTGCACCGCGCCGATAACATCATGCCGGGCTGGCGCGTAATGCCTGCACTCGTCGGCGCCGTGGAGTTCGGCAGTTACACACGCTATCCGCGTGTGGGCAACGCGGGTACGGTCATCTGGCGCTACAAACTGTCCCGCACAACACAAAATCGGGTGGGGCTGCGCAACCCCGGTGCCCACGCCGCCGCAGAGTTCCTGCACTGGCACCGCCACGCCCTGCCGCCTGTGTTCGGGGTCAACATTGCGGTTAGCCCCGGCATAGATGACCCCGCCCAGGAGAAACAAGAGGCGCTAGAAGCACTGGCGGCATTCACACAGCGCGGCGTACGTCCGTCGTGGTTCACACTCAACTTGAGCTGCCCCAACACCAAAGACGACCCACACGGCAACCAGACCGAGGCAAAAGCACGAGCGCTGTGCGCGGCGCTGGTGCCCGCCGCAGGTGATGTGCCACTGTGGGTGAAGGTTAGTCCGCGCCTGAGCGATGCGCAGTACGCGGGGCTGATGCACGCCTTTGCGCAGACGGGCGTGAAGGCAGTCATTGCGACGAACACGCTCGCCGCCCCCATCCCGAATGGCAGTGCACAGGGTGGGCTTGGCGGCGGCAGCTTGCACAAATACGCGGTGCAGGCGGCAGGGAGCTTGGTGCGGGCAGCGGGGGAACAAAACGTTGCTGTTGATGTCGTCGGCTGTGGCGGCGTGATGGATGCTTCAACCGCCAATGATTTCACCAAACTTAACGTTCGTGCCGTACAATACTACAGTGCGATGGTCTACCGCAGTCCGCTCGCGGCGGCAATCATCCACCGGGAGCTTCGCACATCCCAGCAAGCGAGATAGGCGCTGCCGCGCCGCCGGGTCGGTGCGCTCGCCACGATTGGGGGAACAATGCCCAAAGTTGACCACTCTGCACGAGGAGAAATCTTCCGCGCCTCGCGCTCACGAGAGGGCGGGTCACCGCTGGCGAAAGAGCACAAGACCAAAACCGAACTGGAAATCCGCGCCAGTGCCGCCGAGAAGTTCACTACAGATGTGCGCTTGCTTGCCACATGGGAGGCACCGCCGCACGTCACGTTGTACGAGCCAAACTTCGTGCGCTGGATACCGGACTTTGTGCCAGGACCGTATTTTGTCTTCTTCGATGACCCGGACAACGCCCTCTTTGAGGTGGAAAAGCCGTGGCAGCTCATTGTGATCTTCGAGCGCATCCACCGCCGCGAAATCTACCACATCACCAACCGCTACACGGACTACCTCATCACCATCGACCAGAACAACCTCGTGCACGGGCAAGGCACGGCAGAAACTTGGCTGCGCACGGGAACCCACCATGTGTTTAAGCTGCTGGGTGTGCCCGCAAACCCCACCCCCGGCGCGATTACCAGCAGCGAGATCGAAACTGCGCAGTTCGGGCGTCAAATTCGCTTTCACTGCCAGTTGGCGGCGCAGTCCTTCACACTGACGTTAGATGGCTGCGGCTCGACTGAGTGGCGCAGCCTGACCCACCGCCCACCTGCAACAGCAACCCTTGACTACATCTACATTGCAGAGTTGAATCGGGGGCGGTACCGGGTGAGTGTTTCTGCGCCCAGCTTTCGGCTTTTTACGCTGTGCGAGAGCGTTACCGTGGAGAAACAGGCGCAGCAAAAGCGGCAGGAACTCGCCACAGCGCCGACGCCACCGCCAGAGGTGCAACAAAGCAGCAGCGCTACTGCTATCGTGCCCTTCGATGCGCAGCGGGCGCTTGCAAACGGAAGTCCCTCACAACCTCCATCAGCGCCCACAGCAAACGGAAACACACCCCAACAAACTGACCAGGAACAACCAACAGAGCAGACGAACACCGACTGAGGAAGCACGACCGTGGAATACTACCAAACCAACATCGCAAATACCCTGCTCGACATCGGTGCCGTGGGCTTTACGCCCGCCGCCCCGGTGACATTCAAGAGCGGCATACTCTCCCCCGTCTATGTGGACAGCCGCCGCCTGCCCTACCACCCCAAGCACTGGCACATGGTCATTGACGGGTTCCGCATGTGGATACGCGAGCACAACATCACCTTCGATGCGATTGCAGGCATTGAGGCGGGCGGCATCCCGCACAGCGCGGCGCTGGGCTACGCGCTGGAGAAACCGTCGCTGTTTGTGCGCAAAGCAAGCAAATCCCACGGCAAGCGCAACCGGGTCGAGGGCGGTGACGTGGGCGGGCGGCAGATTTTGCTGGTGGAGGACATGGTGACCACAGGCAGCAGCAGCCTGAATGGGGTAGAGGCGCTGCGCGAGGCAGGTGCCACGGTCACAGACTGCATTTGCATTGTGAGCTACGGATTTGCAGAGGCGTTCAGCGCATTTGATGCCGCAGCAGTGCGCTTACACATCCTGGCACCGTTCGAGGTGATCGTGGCACAGGCACACGAGCGCGGCAGTTTTGATGACGCCACGCTGGCGGTGTTGCAAGCATGGCACGCAGACCCGCACAACTGGGCACCCGGCGGCGCGGGCAGCTAACCGTGCACATCCTAGATAAGCTCAACAGGCGTATAGATGCGGTAGGCTCAATGCTGTGCGTGGGACTGGACAGCAACATAGAGCGCCTCCCCGCCCGCTTCCAACAGAACACACACCCGCAGTTTGCATTTAACCAGTGGATTATCCAGCAGACGCACGAATGGGTGTGCGCCTACAAACCGAACACTGCCTTCTACGAGGCGCGGGGGGCGGCAGGCTGGCAAGACCTGCACCTGACGATGGACTACCTGCACACCCACCACCCGGGCATTGTCACCATCTGTGATGCCAAGCGCGGCGACATCGGCAGCACCAACATGGGCTATGCCACAGCAATCTTTGACGAACTGGGCTTTGATGCGATTACGCTGCACCCATACCTGGGACGGCAAGCACTAATGCCGTTTCTGGAACGGACGGAAAAGGGCTGCATCATCCTGTGCCGCACATCGAACCCGGCAAGCGACGAACTACAGGGGCTTGATGTGGGAGGGCGTCCGCTGTGGCAGCACGTCGCAGCGACGGTGCGCGAGCAGTGGAACACAAACCGCAACTGTCTGCTGGTGATTGGGGCGACCTACCCGCAAGATTTGCGGGTTGCCCGTGAAATCGCACCAGAGATGCCGTTTTTGGTGCCGGGCGTGGGTGCCCAGGGTGGCGATGCCGCAACCGTTGTCCGCGCCGGGGCAGATGCCCACGGGCGCGGGTTGATTGTGAATGCATCGCGGGGGGTGATCTTCGCAGATGACCCCGCTGGTGCCGCACGTACATTGCGTGATGCCCTGCATAATGCAGGTGCCCACTAGTTCACCGAGGGGGACTGCCGCAGCAGCATAGCAGCGTCTTCCATTTGGAGTGCCCAACGCAACCGCCGCTGTACGGTGGGGATTGCCGCGAGCATTTCGACCATTTTCCGCACAAGCGGCACTTCCGACACAACCACCGCATAGCCATGGTTGGGAGCGACGCAGCTTTCGCCGTCTGTGCGTTGGTTGCGCACCACTGCGGACACCGCATTGGCAGGCACGATGTAGGTGCGGCGCATATCCACCAGCAAATTAACCGTCTCTGGCGCTCGGTCTGCGAGCATAACCCGCGTGACCTTAAGCGCTGTCTCGAAATCGTCGTATGTCCACTGTCGATCAACCGTCCACAGTACCGTCTCTTGTTTTGGCGAAATCCATTCAACGGTGATGTTCATCGTGTTTTCCCCGTGTCGTGAACGTTTCGGAACGCTACTTTTTGTAATGTTCCGTTATGTTACATCCTCCCACGATTCCGTAAAAAAGTAAAGCAGAAACATTACAAAAGTTACAGCTTTTTCTAACCGCACCCAATCGCGTGAATTTTCTCACAGGGGGTGTTACAAATAGCAGCAAGACGTTGAAGATGACTGCGAGGAAATCCTATGGTAGCTAATAGCACACAAAGTGTTTTAGAGTACAACGCCCGCATCGGCATGGATGCCCTATTCAAGCCCCAAAGTGTTGCCGTCGTCGGCGCGACGGAGCGTGAAAACGCGGTTGGGCGCACCATTTTGTACAACCTGATTACAAACCCGTTTGGCGGCGTGGTCTACCCGGTAAACCCATCGCGGGAAAGCGTGCTGGGCGTTAAGGCGTACCCCAGCATCAGCGCCTGCCCCACCCCAGTAGAAATGGTTGTGATCGTCACGCCTGCGCACACCGTCCCTGCGCTGGTAAAAGAAGCGGTCGATAACGGCGTGAAGGGTGCCATCATCATCTCCGCCGGGTTTAAAGAACGCGGACCCGAAGGCGTAGCGATGGAAAAAGAGATCATGGACATCGCACGGGGCAACATGCGCATCATCGGACCGAACTGCCTGGGCGTGATGAACCCCAATGGCGGGCTAAACGCGACATTTGCCGGGGCAATGGCGCTAAAGGGCAACATCGGCTTCCTCAGCCAGTCCGGCGCGATGTGCACCTCCGTGTTGGACTACAGCTTTGAGGAGAACATCGGCTTCAGCGCGTTTGTGTCGGTCGGCTCCATGCTGGATGTGGACTGGGGCGACATGATCTACTACCTGGGCGACGACCCAAACACAACCGCCATCGTCATCTACATGGAATCGGTCGGCAATGCGCGTTCGTTCCTCTCTGCCGCACGCGAAGTCGCACTTAAGAAGCCCATCATCGTGGTGAAGGCGGGGCGCACCGCTGCGGCGGCACAGGCAGCGGCGTCGCACACCGGGTCGCTCACCGGCAGTGACGAAGTGCTCGACGCAGCGTTCCGGCGGGTAGGTGTGCTGCGCGTGGACACCATCGCGGACATTTTCTACTTTGCGGAAGTGGTCTCCAAGCAGCCGCGCCCCAAAGACCGCCGCCTGATGATTATCACCAACGCAGGCGGTCCGGGCGTGCTGGCAACAGACATGCTCATCCGTGATGGCGGTGAACTGGCAGACATCTCAGATGAGACCATGACAGAGCTAAACGAATTCCTGCCGGAGGCATGGAGCCACGCCAACCCGATTGACATCCTGGGGGATGCCACGCCGGAAACCTACGCCAAGTCGCTGGAAGTTTGCGCGAAAGACCCCGGCGCAGACGGAATGCTGGTGGTGCTGTCGCCGCAGGCGATGACCGATCCCACCCGCACGGCGGAATACCTCACACCCTATGCCAACCTGGAAGACAAACCCGTGCTCGCGGCTTGGATGGGTGGCGTGGAAGTCGTAGAGGGTACACATGTGCTCACCAAGGCGGGCATCCCCACATTTGCCTTCCCCGATACAGCAGTGCGCCTGTTCAACTACATGTGGAAGTACAGCTACAACCTGCGCGGGCTGTACGAAGTCCCCAACCCGGCGGAGGACGAAAGCGGCTACCAACGCGAGGTTGCACAAGAGATCATTGAGCAGGTACGCACAACCGGGCGCACCATCCTCACCGAGGCGGAGTCCAAGCGGATTATGGCAGCGTATGACATTCCGGTCATCGAGACGATCACCGCCAGCACCGTTGAGGAGGCAATCGCAGCGGCAGACCGGATCAAATACCCGGTAGTCGTCAAGCTGAACAGCGAAACGATCACGCATAAGTCCGATGTGGGCGGCGTGCGCCTGAACTTGCAAAACGCCGAGGAGGTACGGCTTGCGTTCGAGAACATTGAGCGCAACGTGAGCGAAAAATACACCGCCGCAGACTTCAACGGCGTTAGCGTGCAGCCGATGATCAAGCTAGACGAAGGCTACGAACTCATCATCGGCAGCTCCATTGACCCGCAGTTCGGTCCGGTGCTGCTGTTCGGCACGGGCGGCACGCTGGTGGAAGTGTTCAAAGACCGTGCCCTGGGGCTGCCCCCGCTCACGACAACGCTTGCCCGCCGCATGATCGAACAGACAAAAATCTACACGGCGCTGCAAGGTGTGCGCGGGCGCGACCCCGTAGACATCGCCATGCTGGAAAAGGTGATGGTACGCTTTGGTCAGCTTGTGGTGGAAAACCCGTGGATCAAGGAGATGGACATTAACCCCATGTTCGTCTCGGCAGAGCGCATCATCGCGCTGGACGCCCGCGTGCTGCTGCACGACCCCGAAACCGACATCAACACCGTGCCGGAGCCTGCCATCCGCCCGTACCCGGTGCAGTACGTGACCACACACGAGTTAGACGACGGCAGCACGCTGACGATTCGCCCCATCCGCCCGGAGGACGAGCCGCTTGCGTTGGACTTCCACATGGGGTTAAGCGAGCAAACCGTCAAGCTGCGCTACATGTACAACTTCCCGCTGGAAGAGCGCGTGACCCACGAGCGGCTGAGCAACCTCACCTTCGTCGACTATGACCGCGAAATTACGCTGGTTGCCATCGACGACAGCGGCGACAAACCGCGCATGGTCGCTGTGGGGCGCGTGGAGATGCTTTCCGGCACGAAGGAAGTGGCAGAGTTCGGCATCCTCGTTGCAGACGACTATCAGGGCAAGGGGCTTGGCTCCGCTGTGCTGGCACAACTGCTAGAAGTGGGCAAGAAAGAGGGCGTGCAGCGCATCTTCGGCAAGCTGCTCATCAAGAACC
Source organism: uncultured Anaerolineaceae bacterium (assembly GCA_964451095.1). Taxonomy (GTDB): domain Bacteria; phylum Chloroflexota; class Anaerolineae; order Aggregatilineales; family Phototrophicaceae; genus DAOTTY01. The sequence goes on along the minus strand of CAYVGI010000103.1, from coordinate 7,819 downwards.
AAAACTCAGTGGAGTTCTTGCACAACTTCGGCTTCACCACCTTCCCGATGGATGGCGAAGAGGGCGTGCTGATGGGCGTAAAGGAACTGTAGCCCGGCGCAGTCGGTTTGTTACATCAGGGTGGGGTGCGGGCAGCAAGCAGAGCCAACCCCCCACCCACACACAACAGATGGGGCAGAGACAACGATGCAGTTGGATGGAAAACGGGTGGTGCTCACGGGCGCAGCGTCCGGTGTGGGGCGTGCGCTGCTGGAAGCACTCGCATACTACGACATAGAGATCGTCGTTGCCGACCGCGACGCGGAACGGCTGGGCGAGAGCGTGCGCCTACCGCAGAACATCCGCGCGTCCATCAACCCGTTCGTGTGTGACCTTTCCACCAAGCAGGACACCGACGACCTGTTCGCCCACGCGCTGGCAACCATGAACGGGGTAGACCTGTTCATCGCCAACGCGGGCATCGCCTACTACGAGCGCCTGCAAGAGGCAGACTGGGCACACATCGCGGACATCTACCACATCAACGTGTTCTCCCCCGTGTACGCCACCGTGCGCATGTTGGAACTGAACCCGGACAACCCCTTCACCGTCGTGATGACCGCCTCCGCCATGGCGCACTGGGGCATGGCGGGCTACGCGCTGTATGGGTCTACCAAGGCGGCGCTGCACCGCTTTGCCGATGCCTACCGCCAGGAACTGCCCGCCCACGGGCACCTGATGCTCGTCTACCCGGTGGGCACCCGCACAGACTTCTACAAGCAGGCTGGGGCACCGCGCCCGTTCCCCCAGCAGAACGCGGATGCGGTGGCGCAGGCGATTGTGCGCGGCATTGAGCGGGACGCGCCCGCCGTGTACCCGTCGTTTTTGTGGCGGCTTGGTGCGGCGATAGATCGGCTGTTCCCGGTCGTTAAGCCGCTGGCGCAACTGCTGTACCGGCGGCTGCTGGGCAGGACGGAACGCACACAGCAAGGGGATAAGGTTTAGCGCACCGCTATTGAGAAGGGAATGCGCAAACACTACCCTACGGGACGCACACACCGAAAACCGACAAGGCTGCTCGAGTAAATGTTCCTCGGAACGCCATCGAGACGATTGGCGGTACGCAGAGCGCTCCTAGCGTCGAGGAACGACCCGCCCCGCACAACCCGCCGGGCGTCCCCACCACCCCCTTCATGGTCATCGTCATATGGATAGTCCTCATACACCGAACTTGTCCACTCCCATAGGTTGCCGCTCATGTCCAGCGCCCCCACCCAGGATGCACCATCAGGAAAACTACCAACAGGAAATGTCTCATTTGGTGATGTATCTGTCCAATTAGCATTATCCGGGTTCCATGCATCCCCCCAGGGATACACCAGCGCGTCGGGTCCGCGTGCCGCATATTCCCATTCGCGCTCGGTGGGCAGGCGTACACCTCTGCTTTCACAGTGGTCGCTTGCCTCAAGCCGATCCACACAGTTGTGCGGTTGGCCATCATCTGATGGGAACTGCGCATTGATACAACCCGTTGAGCCAATCTGCGCGTTCGTCACCTCATACTTATCCATCCAGAACGGCTCATCAAAGCACTGCTCATGGATGGGCTGCTCATCTTCATCACCATCGTCGCTGCCCATCATAAAGCATCCGGCAGGCACCAGCACCATCGTCACGCCATCAAAATCACGTTCAACGGGCGTCCAGTCGCCGTTGCGGGTCACGGGTGTGCTGGCAATCTGCTCAGGCGAGAGCGTGGCGGTAGCGGTTGGCGTGTTTGATGGTGTGGGGGTAGCGGTTGGGGTTGCCGTCCACAGGGTAGCCGTCGCTGTTGCATCCAGCGCCAGTTGTGTCTGTGTCGCTGCCGCTCGCTCTGTGATAAACGCAACAATGCTCGCTGTTACATCCGGTGTGTAGGTGTGGGTTGCTGTTGGCGTGTCCGTCCACTGCGTCGCGGTTGCCGTTGCATCTATCGCTGCCTGTGTTGTCGCTGCGATGTTTGTTGCCCGTACCTGTGCCGTACCCTGTGCGTCCAGCGTTGCCACCTACCCCCACAATATCAACGGTGGGTTCCTCTGTGGGTGTCGGGGTTGGTTCGGGTGTATCGGTTTGGGTTTGGCTTGGCTCCACTGTGTTGGTCAGCGTCTCTGTAGGGACGCGGTTCTCCGCATCCGCCGTTCCTGTTCCATCCGGTGTCTCGGACGGCAATAATGCCGTCCCTACATCCTCGGACATGTCATCCGTAGGGACGAGGCTTGCCTCGTCCGCCACCACAGGGTTTGGTGTTGTCCCCCCGTCGGGATTATTGGCAAAAACACCCTGCCACAAACCGAATATCCCAGCAATGAACACCACCAGAATTGGCACCCACACCTCGGTTTTCTGCCACCAGGGAGGCGTATCAGCAGGTTTTTCCTTTTCCACCTGCGGACGCTGTAATGTGGGCGTATCCACTTCCGGCGCATTAGCCGGACGTTGGGGTACGTTGTCATCCCCTGGCTTTGGCGTTTGCGGCTTCCACAGCGGACGGCGCTTTTTTGCTAATCCTAATTGGCGGTCAAGTGCAGCAGTCAGGCTCACAAGCGCGTCGGGGTCATCGACGCCGTTTTTCATGTCCACGTATTGAATATCACGCAGATCATTCGTCAACTTGGTGCGGTCACGCGCCTGTATGGTGATGATGCGCTTTTGCAGCCGACGTGCTTCTTCAAACTCCGCCTGACAGTATTTCGACTGCACAGACTCATTCGACAGCACATAGATGAAAACATCGCAGTCGGCAATCGCCTGCATGATTTGATCCCACCAGTTGTCACCCCCAAGCAGCCCATGCGGTGCCTTGTCATACCAGATTGTTGCCTGTGGGCGCATCCCTTGCAGCCGCCTGTAAAGCCGCTCAACAAATGCAATATCAACACGGCTGTAACTCACAAAAAGTTTTGCCATGCACTCGTTCCTAACGTGCTAACTGCCCCACATCAGTATACCCCAGAGCTTCGTTATCGGTAACGCTTTCTGTACACAAAAATCACATGCGCAGATAAACTGACCACCGACAACTGAAAACGGTTACCAAATGTCCACCCCACCCACCTCAAAACGTGCTACACTGGTCGCGGCACATTCCACAACCACAAACGCCCCAACCGACTACAAAAACGGCGGGAAGCGTGAAAATACCGCCGCCGCCGCCACTTCATTCAGCACGTTCCTAACCCCACGCCCCGCGCTGGCAAGGCGCTACTGGGCAGCAGGGCTTATCGTCACGGGGATGCTGTAGCCGTCCGCCCCATTGTCCAGCGTCAGCCGCTCGAACGTCTCGAAGTTGTACAGCCCTACGTACAGTTCGTAGTCGCCCGGTTCCACACCCGCCGGGACTTGCAGCGTCACTGCCGCGCCAACGACCAACTCGTCCGGGTCATCCCAGGTGAGCGTGAGCCGGGCGGGCGCTGCCGGGGCACCATCAGCCTGTGTGACGACGGCAGTGGGGTCGTCGGTTGGGCGCAGGTGCACAAACATGGAGTAGTTCTGCGCGGGCGTTTGCGCCGCCTGCCAAAACGGGCGCAGCGTGAGCGCATCACCGGGGGCGGCACGCTCCGCGCTCAGGTCATAGCCTGCCAGCGTGATGTGCCCCCCGAACGTGGCATCGGCGGTGTGCTGGGGCGGCAGCAGCCGATAGAAATACGATGGGTAGTCTGCGCCAGGTGCCACACCGAACGTCTTCAGCAGCGCGAGTTGCTCGGTAAACCCCCGCAGCGCCGGGTCGCCCTGCTGCAAGTCCAGCTCGGAGACAAAGAAGTACGCGATGCCGTTCTCCTCCCAGAACATACGCGGCGTTTTGTCCTGGGGCACGTCTGGCACATGCGCAAACGCAAACGGCGTCGCACCGTTATACCCGCTCACCGTGCGATCCCACACGTATTTCGTCCAGTCGTCCTGGGGCAGCCCCTCCGCCATAATCGTGCCCTCCGGCGCGGGCAGCGTGGCGTCTGTCCACTCCCACACCACCTGGTCAATGTAGCGCTCCCGGTAGGCAAGCGCGGTGTTGGCGTTTTCCCACATGTGCGGGACGAAGAAGCTCAGCAGGGCAATGGCAACCGCGCCACCCGTCAGCAACCGCGCCCGCTGGCGTCCATTCGCCTGCCAGCGGTGGTGCAGCGCCAACGCGCCCTGCGCCAAGCACAGCGCCCAAATTGCCAGAAGCCCCACCATCGGCGCGATGGGGTAGCGCATCCGCGAGGTGTCGCTGTTCACCACCACGCTAGAAATCATCATGAACGCGACGACCAGAAACGGCGCTAGCACTATCGGAATCCACGCCTCAAAGCGCGGCAGGTTATGGCGGCGGGCATAGCGGTGCCCCCACACCCCTGCCACAATCACCAGCGCATAGTTCACCAGTCCGGTTGTAAGCGCGATGATGGACGAACTGTTGACCCAGTTGCGGTACGGTGACAGCGCATTTAGCAGCCCGTTCTGGTAGAGCACATTGGTTTCGCGGTTGCTCATGGCGAACATATCGTGCACGAACACCAGCCAGCACATAGACGCCGCCGACACCAGCGCCATCAGCGCTAACCACGGCAAAAACGCTACCATGCCGCGCCACGCCCGCGTTATCACATTGCCTGCCGTGCCGCCCCGCCGCCAGATGAGCACGGCAGTCGCTACAGCGGGCAGCAGCAGCGCGTACACCAGAATGTATTTGGTGTAGATGGATGCAATGGCGAGCAGCAAGCCCAAAAACACGCCCAACGGCGCATCCTGGCGGATGGCGTACACCGTGCAGATGCCCAGCAGCGGGATGTAGGGGTACAGCAGCGGGTCAATTAGCGCGAGGTTGCCCACATGCAGGATAATCGGGCTAACCGCCCACGCTAGCATCGCTGCGAAACCCGCCATCCACGCCCACACACGCCCCAGCGGACGCGCCACATACCAGCCCATCCACGCCACAAACACAGTGGTGAGCAAGCTCACACCAGCGGAGACAAAACGCGCCCACAGGATGTACTCCGGCGGGAACGGAAACGGAATGTTCGCCTCTACCAGCCGCTGCACGGGCGCGTGCAGCCACATCTGCACTGGCGGGAAGCCCTCGTAGTTATAGTTCGGGTTGAAGTCGTACACACCCCAGTGCACAGCAATCTCCGGCATGTCGTCCCGGATGAGCATGGTATTCAAAAAGCGGAAGAACTCGTCGTGGTTGCGCAGCACCGGGTAGTAGTAGTCGATGAGCGCCAGTCGCAGCAGCGCCGCCAGCACCAGCACCAGCGCATAGCTACCCACCATGAGCATCGCGTAGCGGCTGAGTGCCCGTGGTTTGCGGTTTGCCTGGGCAGCGGAGCGAACGCCCGCTGCATTTGAGGAAATATCCATGCTTACGTTACCCTTGCTCTTGCTCTGCATCCGTCGTAATCGTCACCGGAATTGGGTAGCTGTCGGTACCATCTGCCAGCGGCAAGCGTGCCCCCGTCTGGAAGTCGTACAGCCCCATCCACAGCACATAATCACCGGGCGCGGCATCGTCCGGCACGGTGAGCACCGCCTGCGCCCCCACGATGAGTTCATCCGGGTCAGTCCACGTCGGCGTGAGCCTGCCCGGTGCTGCCGGGGCACCGTCGTGCTGGGTGATTGTGTGGGTGCTGTCATCTGCTGGGCGCAGGTGCACAAACATCGAATAGTTGCCGCCCGGTGCCTCGCTCACCTGCCAGAACGGGCGCAGCGCAATCTCACCGCCCGGCGCTGCTAGCTCGCTCAGGTCGTAGCCCGCCAGTTGGATGCGATCGCCGTAGGTTGCGTCCGCAGTGTGTTGGGGCGGCAGCATCCGGTAGAAGTACGCGATGTCGCCCGTTACCGCGCGGTCATCGAACGTCTTTAGCAGCGCCAGCGACGATGTAAACTCGTGCAAATCCAGCCTGTCCAGGTCGCTTTGCGTTGCCACCCAATACGCAATGTCCAATTCGTGGTAAAACGTTTCCGGCGTGCCCTGTGCGGAAATATCGACCACATGAATAAAGTCAAACGGCGTGTTGCCATCGTAGCCCGTCAGCACCCGGCTGTAAAGCAGCTTCACCCAGCTTGGTGCTTTGCTCTCCATCATAATCTTGCCCTCCGGTGCGGAGAGTGTCGCGTCGCTCCATGCCCAGATCCGCGCCTCAATGCGTGGTGCAGCGTATGCGCGGGCGTTTTCGAGGTTGCCCTGCGTCGCACTCACCAGCATGGGTGCTAGCAGCGCGACCACAATTACCGTTGCGATCGTACCCGTAAAACGCACCCGCCGTGCGCTGAGCGCATCCTGCACTGCGAGCGCCAACTGCCCCAGTGCCAGCCCCCAAATCGCCAGCAGACCTATCATGGGGGAGAGCGTGTAACGCGCAAACGACACATCCCCGAACACGCGCACACTGGAAATAAGCACAAAGCCGGGCAGCACATACAGCAAAATCAGCGCGGGCACCCACCACTCTATCGTGGGCAGTGCCCGGCGGCGGCAGTAGGCAAAAGCGCCCGCGCCCAGCACCAACCCGATAACGTAGGGGGCAATGCCCGTCGTCAGCGCCATCACCGATGTGATGTTGGCCAAATTGCGATTCAGCGAGAACGCATTTTGCCCACCCTCCGCGTAGAAAAGCCGCGCCTCATAGTTTTGCAGCGCGAAAGCATCGTTCACGACGATGAGCCAGTACAGCGCCGCTACGGATAGCACCGCCATCATCGCAATCCACGGCAGCAGCACGAGCACGCCGCGCCACAGCACTTGCACCGGATTGCGACCATCCGCCGCTTGGGAACCGCGCCGCCACAACAACACCGCAATTGGCACGGCAACCAGCCCCACGGCGTACGCCAGCACGTATTTGGTGTACAGCGCCAGGATAAAGAACACCAGCGTTAGCACCGCCGCAAACGGCGCATCCTGCCGGATGGCGTACACCGCGCAGATAATCATCAGCGGGATATACGGAAACAGCAGCGGGTCAATCAGCGCGAGGCTGCCCACGGTAATCACTGCCGGGGCGAGCGCCCACACGAGCGATACCGCCAAGCCACTCAGGAATGCAGGCAGCACCCCCAGCGGACTTGCGAGGTACCAGCCCATCCACGCGAGCAGCGCGGTAGCAAGCACCCCCGCCACTACAGACGCATAACGCGCTGCAAGGATGTAATCATTTGGGAAGGGGAACAGGGTACGCGCCTCTACCATGCGTTGTACGTGTGCGTGCAACCACAGTTGGATGGGCGGGTAGCCTTCATAATTATTGTCCCGGTTGAATGTGCTGGGGCTACCGTACAACTCGGAGAGTTCCCGGGCATCCGGGCGGGTTTCCAGCGTGTGCAAAAAGCGATACGTTTCCAGGTTGCTTTCGATCACCGGGAAGTGCATCGGCACCAACCACACGCGCAAACCTGCTGCCAACAGCACCACCAGCGCGAACACGCTCACCGTCCACAGCGTGTGGGTGGGCACTGCTGTCGCCCTCTGGCTTGATGTTCGGTGTTGGGGGGGGTGCCCTGGTGCCGTTGCGTCCATGCGTGGGTTCCGTCCTGTGCTATCCGGTCATGCAGGACGCACATCATACGCGGGGCACCGGGTTTAGAACAGACCGGGCTTGCCTGCACTCCGGAAGCGTAGGTCTGCACCCGTGGACATGGTGTTACTTATACATCTGCCTCAGATGCTGTTGGTCAATTGATTTCACCACTTTTTGCCCTCATCCCCCTGCCCCTTCTCCCGAACGCTGACGCTGGGAGAAGGGGAGAAAACGCTTTTTGAAGTCCCTCCCTAGCCGCGAAGCGGCGGTTGGGAGAGATACTGTGTTCAATGTCAAGCGGCAAT
>CAYVGI010000102.1:0-17928 GCA_964451095.1 uncultured Anaerolineaceae bacterium | reverse complement strand
TGGCTGGCGCGGATGACGCTGCCGGAGATCATGTTGAGGGCGCGGCGGATTTCGCTGGGCGAGTTCTGCACGGTGAGCACGTTGTTAAAGCCCATGTTCTGCGCAATCTGCGAGAAGTGTGTTTCGTCGCCCAGCCCCACAAACGCCAGCGTGTACGTCTCCTGGCGCAGCAAATCTTGTGCCACTGATTTTACGGCGGTGGCGGTGTGCCCGCTGCTGTTGTCGTAGCCGTCGCTGATGACAACCACGATAGACTGCGTGCGGATGCCGTTGTTGCGCAGGTCTTGCCCGTAGGCGACGATCCCGGTAAAGCCGTCCATAGTGGCGTCGTACATTGCCGTAGCGCCGTTGGGTTGGTAGGTCGCGGGCGTCAGGTCTTGCACGGCGTCAATCGGTGTGTAGCCGAACAGCAGGGTTGGGTTCGTGTCGAACGTCCATGCGCTCATGAGGATGCTGTCTGCCGCTTTGCTATCTGCCAGGGCACGACACATCTCGTTGAAGGCGTCGGTCACGTCCTGCTGCACGCCGCCCATGGACGAACTCATGTCGATAATCACTGCCAGCAGTGTAACGTCGTCGGTGTTCAGGTCGTCTACTTGGGCACCCACGCACCCTAGCCCGGTCTGCGCGTCTAAGTTCTGTACCATCAGGTCAACCGTTTGGCGGCTCATGCCGCCTTGCTGGCTTGCCTGGAATAAGCTTTGTAGGTCTTTACTGCTCATTTACTGCCTCCTTGTGCATGTTCGGGTGGGCATTGCTATCTGTTTAACTGTTGCTGGTCATCTCTGCTCATCGGTGGGAACCCCGCTAACGAATGGCATCTGCTGCCTGTACCATTTTCATCCCCTGCTGCTGGAGGCTTTGCAGTGTGGTTTCGGTCTGCTGCTCAAAGCCGGGTATGCTGCTGGTGGCGTCGTCGATGAAACGTAGTTTGCTAATCACCTCGGGTTTATTGCCGAAGTAGCGCAGCGTGGACTGCATCGTTTCCAGCACGCAGTGGCTGCGTGCCTGCCCGGTGACGTAGACGAGGTCAAACTGCGCGACCATATCCAGAAAGCGTGTGTTCAGCCCGCCGTCCGGGTGCTTGGCGTACTTCACTTCTGGCTCTACCACACTGTAGAACTCCGTGTGGGCGATGGTTCCCTTGGTGAGGTACGTCGGTTGTGCCATGCGTGCCCCGGCGTGGAACATCATCGCCTCGCTGAGCGCTGGCACAAGCGAACGCCCGATGGTGCCCTCCATGCAGTGATAGGGCCAAATCATGAGTTGCTTTTTGCCCACGTTCTCCAGTTCCTGCACGTAACGCACACTCCACACGGGTTCCGTGACCGCCTTCCACACGCCGCGCTGGATGTCGTCGCTGGTGATGACCGTGAAGGGTTGGGGGTGCTCGCCCGCGTCGTTGATCCACCATGTGGGGTAGAAAATCTGGAAGGGGGTGTGCGTGTCCAGTGAGGCGGCGATTTGTGTGATGTTGTGCACGTTGTTGTAGATGAACTCCACAGTGCGGCGCGTGTCGTCCAGTGCGTTCGGCACGGTGAGCCTGCCCGTGGGTGGCGGGAACACGAAGTCCACCTGCACATCAATGAGCCACAGCAGCACACGCGGGTCGTCTTTGCTGGCGGGGGTGTTGAACTGTGCCAGCCCTGCTTCGTATGCCCGTTGGAAGTCCACATCGTAGATGCGGGCGACGTTTTGCGGGTTGTAAAAGGATGGTATTGCCATGTTGGTTTGCTCCTGACCTGTTTTTGTTCGATGTCTTCACGATAAGCAGCGAAACTAAAACAGCGCTGACGAGCATCGGTCAGGTTCTGTACAGGGCCTGGATATGCGCTTAATGCACCTGGAATGAGGTTGTGTGTAAGATTCAGGGTAGGCGTCGTATCTAAAGTGAGACGCAAGTCCGTATATGAAAGGGGATGACTACAGATGAAATATGCACTTTGGGTTGTTCAGGTATTGGTCGCAGTCGCGTTCTTTGGTTCCGGTTTGGTGAAGATTATTACGCCACGGGCGGACTTAATCGCACAGACGCCCTACGTTGAAGCATTTCCGCATTTGTTTATTCAGTTTATTGGTCTGGCGGAAATACTCGCTGCCGTCGGGGTGATCCTGCCGATTGCGCTTCGGATTCAGCCGCAGCTTACGCCGCTTGCTGCCGCCGGGCTGTGCATTATCATGATTGGGGCAGCGATTACGCACCTTGTGCGCGGGGAATATGGCAATATTGTTCTGAACCTGATTTTGTTTGCGTTGGCAGCATTTGTTGCCTATGGGCGCTGGCGGATGTTACCTGTAGCACCGCGAGGAGAAGCCGCCACAGCATAGTTTTGAGGAACCGTGGGTAGAGAGCGACCAGTGCTCTCTATCCGTTTAGCACACGCTGCACAGGCACTAGCTGTTCGTCGCCGTCGCGCTTTAGCAAGGCCAGCAAACGCCCCTGTGCCTGCAACACGCCCTCGGCGCTGCACAGTGCCTTGGCACGCCCGTATTCGTCCAATGCGGCATTAATCGGACTGTTTTGCAGCAGCGCCAACCCCGCCAGCGCCAGTGCACGGGCGTAACGTGTGTTATACAACCCCGGGCTATACCTAAGCAGTTGGTCAGCGTCACTTACCGTGCGCCGGAACGCCTCGATTGCGTCATCAGTGCGACCCATGCGTGCCAGCGCAACACCATGCACCGCCTCAACGACATGACGGTTAGCAGGTGCGTCGTGCTGTGCTGCCGCGCGTGCTGCTGTCTCTGCTGCCTCTGTTTGACCCGCCAGCAGCAGCACGGTTGCCAGGTAGCCGCCCTTGTAGCTCTTCTCGTTGATGCTGTTGGTTACGTTTGCAATTGAGAGTGATTCTTCCAGGTTGTTCAGCGCCGCGTCGTAGTCGCCCTGCGCCGCACGGATCATGCCGCTGTCGCCGATGTTCATGCCGATGCGGTGCAGTTGGTTGCCCATGTCACCAAAGATAGTGAACGCTTCCCGGATGTAGTTGAGCGCCTGATCGTAGCTGCCCATCAGGTAGCTTACCCAGCCCATCCCGCTGAGGCTGTCCCCTTCGCCGTAGCGGTCGTCGATCTCCCGAAAGATACCAAGCGCATTCTCCCAATAGCGAATCGCGTCCGTGAACTGCCCGGTGTCGTAGTGCGCCCATGCCAAGCCGCTGAGCGCAGTTGCCATGTGCTGCCCGTCTGCGGCGCTGCTGGCGAGCGCATATGCCCGCTCAAAGCGGCTGATGGCGTTTTGCAGCCGCCCCACCCGTCGGAGCGCTTCGCCGCTGCGTAGCAGCGCCCGCCGTTGCAATCCCGCGTCTTGCCCATGTTCAATAACCTGGGCGTAGCCGTCCGCCAGTTCGGTGTAGTTACCCCAGATGGACAGATGCGCCCGGTCAAGCTCTAGCAGCAGGGCGGCGGCGGTATCGTGTTCCTGTGCCAGCACCCAATGCTGGAACGCGCTCAGCGCGTCGGCAAGGTCTGCGATGCGGGTGGGCACGTGCTGCTCTGCACGGTAGCGCTGCTGGTACAGGTCCGCCACCTGACGGTGCAGTGCGGGGCGCTGTGCGGCGGGCAGGCGTTGATAACAGTACGCCCGGTCAATCGGGTGCATAGAAACGGTCTGCTCTTGCGGCGCGTAGCTGAGGAAATAGGCGCGGATGAGACGATTGAGGATGGGTTTCAGCGCCTCGCCCTCAAGATGTGGCTGTGCGAACGCCCGCAGCATATCGAGCGATACCGCTCGCTCAAACACGGACACCAGTTCCATCAGCCGCACAGATTCCGCACTCAGGTTATCAATCGCGCCCTGGATGAACAGTTCGCCCAGTTCTTCCGCGAGCAGTGCTTCGTCGTGTAAAAGGTCGTCTGGCGTCATCAGCGGGTCTTCTAGCAGGATGCCCACCACCGCCTCTAGTGCGCGTGGTAGCCCGTGTGTGCGCCGCACAAGCTGTTCCAGCGTTGCCTGGGGTGCACTCTTCAGCCCTGCGATGTCGTCGGGGTCGCTGTGGCGCAGCAGTTGCACGCCATCGGCAATCGTTAGCCCCTCTTCGAGCGCGATGATACGCTCGTGCATTTTGATCGTGCGCGGCAGGTTGAGGGGGTAGCGGCTGGTGACGACAATGCGCAATGTGCTGCCCTGTTCCAGTGCGACGTGCAGCAGCGTTTCGATGTCCTTGTCGGTCAGGTCGTTGGTCTGCGGGTCTTGCAGGTGTTCTAGGTTATCCAGCAGCAGGATGTAATCGCCACCGCGCAACCGATCGAGCAGGTGGGTAATCCGGTGAATCGTCGGGCGCTGGTCTGGTGGGGTGGTGGCACCGTTCTCGCCCAGCAAGCGGTCAAAGTCTGACAGGATGCGCCCCAGCCCGATGCCGGTGCTGGTCGCGCTCAACAGCAGCATCCCGGTAAAGCGCCCTTCCGCCTGCAAATCGCCCAGCACCTTGGACGCCAACGCCGTTTTTCCCACACCTGCCCGCCCGTAGATGCTGACCAGCCGCGTGTTTGCCAGCAGCAGGTCACGCAGTTGGTCGCGCTGCGCCTCCCGCCCCACGTAGCGCTCATCAATGTGCTGCGGCAGCGGGTTCACGGCGGTGGGGCGCGGCGGGGATGGTGCCACATCTGCAACTTGTGCTGCTAGTGGGGGTGGGGTGGGCACTTCCGGTGGCGTGTAGTTGAACCGATAGCCCAGTCCCGCTTCTGTGAGGATGGTTTGCGGCACGGTGGGGTCTTTTTCCAGCTTGCGCCGCAGGCGGCTCACGTAGGTGTGCACATAGTCGTTCTCGGATGTGTACTCCTCCCCCCACACACGGCGCAGCAGCGTGCGATGTGTGAGCACCTGGTTCGGGTGCGTGGCGAACTCCCGCAGCAGTGCCCATTCGGTAGGGGTGAGCCGCACAAGCTCCCCGTTTTTCGTCAGGCGGTAGCTGGTAAGGTCGATTTCGAGTTCATCCAGAGTGATGACGTCGGCGTCTGGCATAAGGGGGGTATCTCTTGCTGGTTGGTTGTTTAAGCCTGTATTATGCCACGCCTGCGGGTATAAATCTTGCGCGACGTTGCGAAAACAATATGGGTGGCATTGCCCCTGGTACACAGGTGAAGTATAATTAAAGAAGACGGCAGCACTCTTGCAGGCGAAAATGTGCTGCCGTCGTGTGTATTCGTAATAGCGGCGAGAGCGCCGCTGCTTGCTGTACATTAACCAAGTGAGGATAAGAAACCCCTATGGCGGAAATCGACAAAGCGCCCGTGCAGGCAAACTACGATGCGGACAGTATTGTCCATTTGGATCCGATGGAGCATGTGCGCAAGCGCCCCGGCATGTACGTGGGTGGCACAGACGTGCGTGCGCTTCATCATCTCATCTACGAAGTGGTGGACAACTCCATCGACGAGGCGCTCGCCGGGCGCTGCGATCACATCATCGTCACGTTGATTCCGAACAACGTCGTCTCCATTGAGGACAACGGCGCGGGTATCCCGGTAAAGAAGCACAGCCAAACGGGGCGCTCCGCCTTGGAAATGGTGATGACGCAAATTGGCACGGGCGGTAAGTTCGACAACGACGCCTATAAGGTGAGTGGTGGTCTGCACGGTGTGGGCGTGAGCGCCGTTAACGCGCTAGCGGAGCGGCTGACGGCACAGGTGGCGCGTGACGGTGCCGTGTGGGAACAAAACTACTCCGTTGGGCGCCCCACCGAGGACGTGAAGAAAATCGGCGACATGCACGAGAACCAACGCACGGGCACGAAGATCACCTTCCGCCCGGACTTCACCATCATGGATAAGCACAGCGAGTTCAGCTACAACACGCTGGAGCAGCGCTTCCGTGAGATGGCGTTTGTCACACGTAAGGTGACGATCACGCTGCGTGATGAGCGCGTAACGCCCTTCCCGCAGGAGACGAGCTTTTACTTTGAGGGCGGGCTGCGGTCGTTTGTGCAATATCTCAATCGCAACCGCAACGCTGTGCACGACCCAATCCACCTGGAGCGTGAGATTGAGATCACGCCGGAGGAAAAAGCATCCTACACCGTCGGCGTTGAAGTTGCCTTCCAGTACACCGATGCGGCAACGGTGACCGAAATTTCGTTTGCCAACACCATCAACACCCGCGACGGCGGCACTCACCTGACCGGGCTGCGCGGCGCGATCACGGGTGTAATCAACACCTACGCCCGCAAAAACGGCTACCTGAAGGAGAAGGAAGGCTTCAGTAGCAACGATACGATGGAGGGCATCACCGCCGTTGTGAACATCAAACACCCCGACCCGCAGTTCGAAAGCCAGACGAAGGTCAAGCTGATGAACCCGGAGATGCAGGGGGCGGTGTCGCAGGTCGTCCGCGAGGCATTCAACGAGTTCCTGGAAGTGAACGGCAGGGAAGCCCGCAAGATCATCGACAAGTGCATGACCAGCAAGCGTGCCCGCGAAGCTGCCCGTAAAGCGCGTGACCTCGTGCGCAGCGGTCCTAGCCTGCTGGAAAGCTCTACGCTGCCTGGTAAGCTGGCGGACTGTTCTAAGCATGGTGAGGGCGCTGAACTGTACATCGTGGAGGGTGACTCCGCTGGTGGCACGGCAAAGCAGGGGCGCGACCGTCACTTCCAGGCGATTTTGCCGCTGCGCGGTAAAATCTTGAACACGGAACGGGCACGGCTGAACAAAATCCTGGACAATAACGAAGTGAAGGCGATGATTACCGCGCTGGGCACGGGCATCGGCGATGACTTTGATGTGTCGAAGATTCGCTATGATCGCATCATCATCATGACAGACGCGGACGTAGATGGTAGCCACATTCGCACGCTGCTGCTCACATTCTTCTTCCGCCACATGCTGCCGCTCATCACGGAGGGGCACCTGTACATTGCGCAGCCGCCGATCTTCCAGCTTACGGCGGGTAAACGGTCGGAGTATGTGTTCAACGCGCCAGGGCTGACGGAGAACCAACTGCTGGCACGCGAACTGAAGAAGTTCAAGAACCCGGAGAAGGTAAAAGTCCAGCGCTATAAGGGCTTGGGCGAGATGAACGCCACTCAACTGTGGGAAACCACCATGGATCCTGAAGTACGGACACTGCTCCAGGTGAATATAGAGGACGCCGCCGCCGCCGACCGCATCTTCGACATGCTGATGGGCAGCAGCGTGCCGCCACGCCGCAAGTTCATTCAGTCCCATGCGAAGAACGTGCGCAACCTGGACGTGTAGAACAAGTGTTGTAGGGAAGCAAAGTGAATGACCCTCCTCTCACAGGAGGGTCCTTTGTTACCTACTCATTAGAAGCAACGGAGCAACATCACATGAGCGAAACTGCCAAGCAACTTTCCGTTTACGTCAACGGGACGCACATGATGCGGAACGGTGCTCTCGAAATGCTCACCGATGCTGATCTTGCGTTTTCCCCCGGCGGAGAAACCCCCAAATTGGGGGAACTGTTTAAGGCGCTGGGCGAACTGCAACACAGCTACACGCAATCGTTGCAGACAAAGCAGCACGATTGGTCTTACACAAACCCGCAGGCGGGTTTGGCAACAGATGTGACGGTGCTAACCGCATGGTTTGCTCAGCTTGATCTTGAAATGAATGCGATGATTGGGCAGTTGAGCGATGACGACCTGAGCCAGCAAATTGACCGAACCGACGGCATAACGCGCACGGTCGAACGGCAAATCGGAATCTATCTGGAAGCGATACTCATTTTTCTCGGAAAATTGGTCGTTTACTTCCAGAGCATGGAGAAATCACTGCCACCGTCCATCCAGCACTACATCGCCTAGAACCGCGCCTTGTCTCGTCTACGGCAACTGCACCGTTGTGATTGTATACGCATCATCACCGGTGGCGGTAAGCAATCGCTCGCCAGTATCCGGCTGGTACAGCCCAAGGGTAAGCGTGTAATCTGCACCGGGTACCCCATCAACACCGGGCAGCACAAACACATCGCGGTAAAGTGTGCCCGGTTGCCATGTGGTGGTAGCAGCGCGTCCATGTTGTGGTTCGTGGTCATCCTGTGACCACAGCGGGGTATTCGTCGTCGGGTTGATGTCACCCGTCAGGTGCACAAACGCTTTGAGTGGCGTTTCGGTCTGTTCCAGTGGGTGCCAATACACCCACACCACTAGCTCCCCAGTGGGCTGCGGTGGCGTGAACACTCGTACATCTGCCAATGCCGCGGTGTCGGCAAAGGTTGTAAGCGGGGCTTGTACGCGGATTTCCCCAGCGGCGACATCCCATGGGCGGTACTGTTGGGCGCGTAACCCCGCCGCGTTCGTGTCGATCACACGCTGCATGTGCGCGTCCATCCACGCCTCAACCACGCCATAGCTTGCCCAATCGGTAAAGCCCTGTGCCGCAAGCCACACCGCATCGTATTCCGCGCTTACTTGCGCTAGCTGCGTGTGAATTTCCACAGTCGGTTGGTTCGGCGCGGCAGGCAGGGCGCGTTCATCTGCTGGGACGCGATACACGACGTTGTAGTAGTAGCCAAATGCCGGGTCAGTCGATGTTTGGATGACGAGGTGGTCTTGGTCGACAGTATTGCCCAGGTAAGCGGATAACGCCGTCCACTGCGGCGCTTTGACTTCCACAGCGTAGTGGCGATACAAAGACACGCCGCACAGCCCAAGCCAAACTCCCAGCGCCCCCGCCCCCACCCAGCGACGGTACCTGAACGCGGCGTACAGCAGCAGCGCAATTAGCAGCGTGTATGCAGGCACGGATGCCAACACATAGCGCGGCGCAAGCACGTTCAGGCGCAGCGACAGCAGCGCGAGTAGCACAGGCGGTACCAGCCCCAAAGTGCCGACGAAAAGCGCCAGACGCCCATTGTGCCGCGCTGAGAGCACAATCCCCAACACCAGCAGCACCAGAACCACACCCCACAGCCAATCTTCCAGGGCGGGCGGCAGTGTGCTGCCCAATGTGAGTGCGGTGGGGAACTCGACGAACAGCTTTTGCAACTGAAAGCCTGTTGTCGTGCCGCCATAGCCGCCGCCGGAGCGGATTTGTGGTTGCAAGTACCATGGCGCCAAGATCGACCCAACCGTGAGCATTGCCCCTACCCATCTGTAGTAGGTGCGCCAGCGCAGCGGGTACGCCAACAAAACATATACGCTGAGCGCAACGAAGACGAACACCTCCAGGTAGTAAAGGTAACCCGCTATTGCTGCCGTGATGACGTACGCAACCCAATCGCGCGGGCGATTGCCTGCGATTGCCCGCAGCGCCAGGAAAAGCCCCAACAAGCTCACCGTTGACCACAGCGCGTAGTTGCGGGCGTCCTGCCCATGCCACACCAGGAACGGATGCACCGCCCACAGCAGCGCTGCCAGCAGCGCGAGCACACGCCGCCCGGTGAACTGCAACGCTAGCTGATACATCAGTGGTACGCCGAGCACACCCGCTAGCGCTGGCAGCACCCGCACCGCAAACTCACTGAAACCGACCCACTGCCCCCACAGGTTATACGCTGCGTAGGCAAGCGGAGGTTGGGGGTCTAGCGTGATGTAGGTGGTGAGCGCCTCGCTCAGTGCTGGCAGCATCCAATACTGCACAGTGAACGCTTCGTCGCCACGGAAGTTGCTGCGGTCTAGCTGGTAAACTCGTAGCGCAAAGCTCCCCAGCACCAGCAACGTGAGGTACAGGCGAGTGTTGCGTTGGGTCATGAAGTGCTTTCTGGCAGGGTAGCGTGTTCAAACGCCTCGATTTGCTGTGGTGTGAGAGGGAGATCACCACCTTTTTCCGGGTGGCTGCGCATGTAGACCTTGAGGTTGGGTTTCTTCTTTTCATCGGTGTACAACACCGGGATAGGGGATTCTTCTTCGATAGTCGCCTCGGCACGCGGGTCAGTGAGCACGATGAGCGATTCGACCGTTACATCGGGGGCAATCGGTTCCAGGATGCGCTGAATGTACTGCACGGCGCGGTTCGCCTCGCTGACGGGGGCACCCAGGCTATCTAACCGGAACACGCCGGCAATTAACTGGATGAAACTGCGCTGCTGCCGCCATCGTTCACCCTTGACGGTGATCTCGCCCTGCTGCCAGCGCACCACGAGCACAAAAATGCCCTGTGGCGCGATGAGCACATGCTTGGCAGGCGTGTGATGGTAGTGATACAGCACGCTCTTGTTGCTCACGCCCTTTAGCCCATCGCGGATTGCCTGCTCTGGGCGGGGTTCACGGATCCACAGGTTGGTCATGTGCACGGCGAACAGTGCCAGCCCCAGCGCAAACGGCAGAATGAGCGTGACAATGTATTGCAAAAAGCCGAGGTTTTCCGGCAAAGTTTCTGTGAACGCGCCGGAGAAGCTGACCGCTAGCCCGGCAAGCCACACTGCCATGCTGATAAAAAAAGCGTACTGGGCAATCTGACGGTTGCGCCGCACGACACGGTTATTCGTTTCCACGCGCATAGCGAGGGGTTCCCTTCTTGTTGGCGGTGGTGGTGGGTGGGCATAGCTTTTCCCACCCTCCACCGTTGATATTTAAGCGTAAGCGACTGCTTAGTTGGGTGTGAAGTAGGCGAGGTTGCCGCCACGGTTGACCTCAGCACACAGCAAATTGCCAATCACCTCGGTTTGCAGCAGGTCCCAGCGGCGCGGCGCACCGTATGCCACGCCGATGACCGCGTCATCCAGCTTGTTAAGGTCTGCGGCAAAGCAGTGCGTAACGGCAATCGGGATGTTCCCATCCACGACCTCACCGCTGTCATCAAAGAACGTGATGTCGTAGACGAAGAAGCCATCTCGCCCGAAGCGGTCGTAGCCTGCGGGCGGGTCTGGCGAGCGCCACGCTTCCACCTCGCGGCAGGTCGAATCAATGGTACTGCGCCAACTCACGTCAATGTCGCCTGTGTCCACGAACAGCCCCACACACCCATTGTAGTTGGTCAGGAAGCTGGTTGCTTGTTCTGGGTTTTCCACGACGTCGCGCTGCGAGTTAAGCTCCTCTTGCGGGATGAGGTCGTTAGCAGAGCGGGCAAACGCCGTGATGCGAGCCACGCCCCCGATATCCAGGTTAACCGGGTCGCTGCCATCGCTAGGACCGAGAACAGGTGCGCTGGAAAGTTGGGCGAGGTTAAACGTGTTGCCCGGTGCCCATGCCCAGTACGTGAGTACAGAAGACCCCTGGGTGTCGGCGCGGAATTCAATGCCGACTGGCAGGTAAAAGCCCACCCACGCAACGGGGGCATCAACAATAATGGGGCGCTCGAACTGGGCGACGTAAACCCCCGCCTCCCGAATGCTGAACTGACCTGCCCCCACCAGTTCGGCGTCATCTGGCGAGCCACCGTTGGCATCCGCATAGACGACAGCAGTAGCAATATTGCCAGGGACGGGTGCGGTGATGTCAATCGTTACGCTTTCGATGGCAATTGGCAGGCGCAGTGGCGTGGGTGTCAGGTCAAATCCGTTGATGACGAGTGTTGGCTCGTCCTCAATTTTCCAGATCTCGTTTGTAACCCCACGGTTGATGTCCAGCCGGACGCTGTTGTTTTGGGCGTGTGCTGGCAGCGTGAGCAAAACAAGTGCGGACAGTGTAATGAGTGTGAACAGGCGGGCATGGGTAAAGCGCATAGGTTTCTCCGTTCCGCGACGATTGTTGGCGGGTACCACGAGATGTTGATTACAGCGCCCATATTTTAGGTTTCATTCGGGTTGCGGTCAAGCAGGGGGTATCGCTATTGTTTCGTTGAGGGGAGGGGTTATAATGGCGGGCGCTCCCTGGGGGTAATGTGGGTGTGGATGGTGTGGATGAAAAAGGACACGAGCGAATGCAGGAATTTGGTTTTTTGCTGGTTATCATGCTGCTCATCATGGGTGGCTACTGGTCATTTTTTGTGTTCCCACGCCAACGGGAGTTCAACAAACGCCAGCAGTACGTGCGTTCACTCAGCGTGGGCGATGAGGTGGTGACATTTGGCGGTATGATTGGGCGTGTGGTGGATGTGGACGGCGCGGCAGGCACCGTGCTGGTAGAAATCGCTGAGGGTACGGTGGTGCGCTTTGTTGCGGCGTCTATTGTGTCGGAATATGACGCGGAAGAAGTTGCCCACAACGCCCAGCGCAGCCGTGATGATGAGGCGATGAGCGAAACGACCGCCGAGCGGCAGTAAATTCAGATAGGGGCAAACACACAGAGAGCATGGCGATACGATGAAAGTAAACTACGGCTGGTTAGCGGGTATTGTGGTGTTAGCCGCATTTTGTACATGGATGGCACTGCCTGCGACCAATGGCACCGCGTTCGACATTAACCGCGATGGCAACGCAGATATTACGATAGACCAACCGCTGGGGCTAGACCTGGTGGGCGGGCTGCGTGTGCTGCTGCAAGCGGAGTTGCCGCCGGATGCCTTCACTGAGGAAGAACTGCGCGAAACCGCAAACAGTGTGGGGCGACGCGTGAATGCGCTGGGGCTGACGGAAGCAACCGTGCAAACACAGGGAGATACGCGCATCCTGGTTGAGCTGCCGGGCGTGACAGACTCCCAGCAGGCGATTGAAACTATCCAGCAGACGGCATTGCTGGAGTTTGTGAACTTTGCGGGGCTTACCGGACCGCAGGTGCAAGAACTTGAGGGCGCACGCATCCTGACGACCGAGCAAAACCAGGTGTACGAGCAGCGTGCCGCCACATCCGAGGACACCACGCTTGAAGAACTCGTGGTAGACCTCGCTGTAAACCCGAACACCGGGCAACCGTTTGAAACAGTCATGACAGGTGGCGGCTTGGACGCTGCTGCTGCTGTGTTTGACCAGTTTGGCGGCGGTTGGCTGATCGAGTTCCAGGTGGCGAGCGATGCACAGGGCATTTTCGGAGACTACACTGGCAGCAACATCGGGCAGCCGATGGCGATTGTGCTGGACAGCGAAGTGCTCTCCGCGCCGACGATCCAGGCAGCGCTGCCCACGGGGGGTGTGATTACAGGCGACTTCAGTGAGGAAGAAGCGACTACGCTGGCGTTGCAGTTGCGGTCGGGTTCGCTGCGGCTGCCCCTGCGCGTGGAAAGTGCGGAGCAGGTAGGTGCTACGCTCGGTCAGGAGAGTGTGCGGCTGAGCATCCAGGCGGGCATCATCGGCGTAATTATTGTGCTGGCGTTCATGTTCATTTACTACCGGGCGCTGGGTATCGCCGCAGACCTGGCGCTGCTGGTGTTTATTGTGCTGAACATGGCACTGTTTAAGATGATTCCGATTACGCTGACGCTGCCAGCGATCGCCGGGTTTTTGATCTCTATCGGCACGGCGGTAGACGGCAACATCCTCATCTTTGAGCGCATCAAAGAGGAGGTGCGGGCGGGTAACTCGCTTAATGATGCTTTGGAATCGGGTTTTGACCGCGCGTGGGCATCTATTCGAGACTCAAATACCTCCACGATTATCATCTGCGGTATTCTGTTCTTGTTTGGGCAAACACCGGGCGCGAGCATCGTGAGTGCGTTCGCGGTCACGCTGGCGTTGGGTTTGGTGTTGAACTTGTTCACGGCGATTGTGGTCACGAAGACGTTCTTGAGCTTGATTGTGAGCTTGCAGCACGACTACATTGAGGAGCACGCCTGGACGCTGGGCGTTTAGACGACAACGATGGGCACACGCCCAATCTTGAGTAAATAACACATTGGGGCGACTATGTTTCAACTGGTACAGCGGCGCAAATGGTATTTCATCTTCTCCGGGACGATCATCGGCATTGGCATCGCCATCATGATCTACTCTGCTACGCAGACGGGGGCACCATTTGTGCTCGGCATCGACTTCTCCGGCGGCAGTATCTACGAGTTCGGCTTTGAGGAGGCTGTCGAGGAACAGGCTATACGTGACGTCTTCTCCTCGTTCGGGCAGGACAACATCATCTTGCAGCGCATCGGCACAGAAGACGAGAACCGCTGGTCGGTGCGGGCGGGCTTTCTGGAGGGCGATGCTACCAGCACGGACGTGCTGAACGCGCTGAATGACGTCGCCCCCATAGACTTTGACACAACCCGCTTTGAAGAAGTCTCCCCGACCATCGGCGGTGAGGTGACGCGGGCAGCGCTGTTCGCGGTTGCCACCGCGTCCATTGTCGTCACTGGCTTCATCATCCTGGCATTCCGGCGCATCCCGAACGCCTTTCGCTACGGCATCTGCGCGATTGCGGCGATGGTGCACGACGTGCTGATTATGCTGGGGGTGGTGAGCTTTGCCGGGGTCTTCTTCGGCTGGGAGGTAGACGCGCTGTTCCTGACGGCAGTGCTGACGGTAGTGGGTTTTTCCGTGCAGGACTCTATCGTGGTGTTCGACCGCATCCGCGAGAACATCCCGCGCTACTTGGGCGAGCCATACGAGACCATCGTGAACCGCAGCGTGCTAGAGACGATTCACCGTTCGCTTGCCACGCAGCTTAACGCCTTTTTCGTCATGGCGGCGATCCTGCTGTTTGGCGGTCCGTCGGTAAAGCAGTTCATCGGGATCTTGTTCGTGGGGTTGCTCTCCGGCACGTACTCGTCGATCTTCGTGGCGGTGCCGCTGCTAGTTGCCTGGGAGAAGGGCGAGATTCCGTTTATCGAAGGCTCTCACCCGGTAGTGGTAGAGACAGCGAAGGCAAAGGCATAAACGCACTTTGATGCGTCAGGAAGGGGTGGTGCTGCTTGCCGCCCCTACCGAATGTACTGTGGCAGCGTGACGTAGAACGTACTGCCCTTGCCCTGCTCGCTTTTCGCCCACACACGCCCGCCGTGTGCCTCTGCAATGTGGCGGGTGATGGCAAGCCCCAGCCCGGTACCCTGCGTGTGCCCGGCGGTATCTGCCACGCGGAAGAACTTTTGAAACAGGTTCTTCAGGTTATCTGGCGAGATGCCGAACCCGGTATCCTCTATCGAAATCTCCACAAAGCGTGCTTCATCCTCTAGCACCTCTTTGGTGCGCACATAAACGTGACCCCCGTCACGGTTGTACTTAATCGAGTTGGTGAACAGGTTCAGGATCACCTGCTTGATCTTGCCTCGGTCCCCATTGACGGAAACAGGCAGCACATTCAGGTGGAAGGTCACATTTTTACTGTGCGCCTGGTGAATCACAACGTCCACGCTTTCCTTAACGAGCTTTTCTAGCTCGAACGGTGCCTTCTCCAGTTGGAACCGCCCGGATTCCAAGCGTGCAAGATCGAGGAACTCGCTTGTCATGCGGATGAGGCGCTCGGTCTCGCCGTGCATGGTGTCGATGATGTCTTTGTGCTTGTCCTGGGGGAGCTCCGGGCGTTGCAGCAGCACTGTGCTCGCCTTAAGTGCCGCCAGCGGTGTGCGGATCTCGTGCACCATCTCCGCGATGAAGTCACTCTGCTGAAAGAGCCGCGCATTCTCGATAGCAATTGCCGCTTGTCCCGCTAGCGTCGTCAGGATTTCGATGTCCTCGGTCGTGAAGCCACCTTTTTCCATCTTGTTGATGCCTTCCAAGACACCGATGACTTTATCGTGCACGCGCATTGGCACACCCAGCAGGTCGTGCGTTTTGAACTCAATTTCTTCGTCTACATCTCCGTAGAACTCTGGCGCTTGCGATACATCGTTGATGACCCGTGGCTCGCCGTGCTTGGCAATCCAACCCGCGATACTGCCGTCCATTGGCACGGTGATGCGCTCCATCTCGTGCGGCTTGATGTTCGACGACGCCTCAAAGCGTAGCTCGCCGCTGGCAGGGTCTATGAGCAGGATGGACGCCGCCTCCACGTTGCACAGCTCACGCGCAGCATCGCTGATAGCACCCAGCAGTGAGCGTAGGTCAAAAGTCGTGTTGAGCTTCTGGCTGATGTCGATAATGCGCTCGTAGCGCTCAATCAGCTTGTTTTTGTCTATCGTTGACTGTTGGTCGGTCATCATTCGTATCCACCAATCTTATAAGTTCGGGCAGGATGTGGCTCACATCGCCGCGCAGCACCACCTCCGCATAGCGATCGGCATAGGTGGGTTCCTCGTTTACAATCAGCAGGCGTGCACCATATTCGTACGCCAACCAGGGCATATCGCCAGCAGGGGCGACCTGCAACGACGTGCCAAGAATGAGCAGCAGGTCTGCTTTTAGCAGTGCCCGGCGTGCCGCTTGCAGTGTTTTTATCGGGATTTGCTCACCAAATAGGATGACATCCGGCTTAAGCACGGCGGACTGTGCGCAGTCGCAGCGGGGGATTGTCCCGTTGTCGATCAGGTCGTCTATGCGCGTGTGCCATGGGTGCTTGCGCAGGCAATGGGGGCAGGTGGCAGTGTGAACCTGCCCGTGCAGGGCAAATACGTGCGGGGTTCCCGCTGCCTCGTGCAGCCCGTCTATGTTTTGGGTGATGACCGCGTGCAGCTTGCCGCTGGCGCTGAGCTGTGCCAATGCTTCGTGGGCGGGGTTTGGCGCTGCCCCACGCACATATCGCAGCAGCGGGCGCACCCACTTAAAGAATGCCGCCGGGTTGGTGCGGAATACGGTTAGCGTGGCAACCTCCATCGGGTTTTGCTGGTGCCACAGCCCGCCGTCTACGCTGCGGAAGTCTGGCACGCCAGACGCAGTGCTAACCCCAGCACCCGTGAGGGCAACCACGTTATGGGCGCGTTGGATGAGCAGGGCAGCACGTTCGAGTGACTCACGGGGCGGGGGCATAGCGCGTCCTTGCCTTCTGTAACAGCGCCATGTGTGGCTCAGTTCACTCTCAGGCGGAAGTCTTCCGCTAGCTTGGTTAGCTGGCTCGCTGTGATCGAGTTCGGGCGGAACGTGACGAGCGGCATGTTCGCCTCAAGCGCCTGGAATGCTAGGTCGGGTGCGGCGGAGATAATCGCCTTGATTTCCTGCGCGAGCGCCTGCTCGATCTCTTGCCAGGGGGTTTGCAGGGTGGATTGTGCGCGGTTCACCACAGCAACGCTGAGCTTGTCGCGGTCAACATGATCTGCCTCTAGCATCTGGAACAGTTCGCGTGCCATCGTCAGCGCAACCTTGTTCGGCTCTACTACCACCAGAAGCTGGTCTACCACGCGGATAGCGCGGCTAACTGCTGGGTTCAGATGATTGCCCAGGTCGAGCACGGTGGTGCCGGGCATTTGCTTCAGCACATTGACGACTTCCAGGGCGCTTTCCGGCGCGTAGGCGAGCAGTGCCTCTTTGGGGCGGGAAGAGGACGGCAGCAGGCGCAGCCCACTCTGGTGCGCAATCACCTGCGCCTCGATTGCCCGCTCGTTGATCTCCGTAGGTGCTTTGCTCAGCAGGTTCGCCATGCTAGAAACCTGCCCGTGCCCCAGGTACAGCCCCAGCGTTCCATAGCCAAGGCAGAAGTCCGCCAGGATGGGCGAATCGCCCGCTTGCTGCATCGCAGCGGCGATGTTCAGCGCTATCGTTGTGGTGCCCACGCCCCCCTTCACCCCAATGACACCCAGCAGCAAGTCTTCTTTGGGCTGCACTGCCTCGGTTTCTTTGGTTGCGTTCCGTGCCAAGATCGCCTTCACACGGGAGGCAAGTTCCGCCGGGTGGGTGGGCTTGGTGAGGTAATCGTCTGCGCCCAGCTCAAACGCCTTAACCTTATCGTCAATAAGCGTTTTCGCCGTGAACATGATAATGGGGATGTTTTGGGTGGCAGTCTCGGTGCGCAGGCGGCGTGTGACCTCGTAGCCGTCCATGTCGGGCATCATCACATCCAGGATGATGAGGCTAGGACCGTCTGCGGCAGCTTTCTGAATCGCCTGCCCGCCAGAATTCGCCGCCATCACCTCGTAGCCGTGGCGTTGGAGCATGAGTCCAATCAGTTTAAGACTATCAATATCATCGTCTACGATGAGAATTTTTTCAGCCATCTGCAATGCTTTTTGCGGGAAAATGGTCAACAGGCATGTGCAGGCAGTTTAGCACGAAAGAAAATGCGTCGCAAGCAGGCAGCAAACGGGGTACAGGGCTGACGCATGAAAACTGAGAAGGTGTAGTAGATAATGGGGAGGTAGACA
>CAYVGI010000101.1:0-18037 GCA_964451095.1 uncultured Anaerolineaceae bacterium | reverse complement strand
CGCTACGCGGCGAATTACGCGAGCTGATTGCGATTACGGGCGCGGTGATTGGCGCGACACTGCTCACAGGGGGGTATGGGTCTGCGGTAGGGGCGGTGCTGGGGGCGCTGATCTTCGGCATGGTGCAGCAGGGCATTGTGTTCACAGGTGCAGATTCGGACTGGTTCCAGGTGTTTTTGGGCGGCATGTTGATCGTCGCAGTGCTGGTGAATAACTATATCCGTAAGCGGGCGGCGGGGGCACGGTAGCCATGGCTGATGCAGTGATGCCAGAGGAAAGCACGCTTGGGGGTTCACAGGGCGGCAAGCAGCAAGCGCCGATTTTAGAGGTGCGCAATCTGTCAAAGTACTATGGTACAGTTATCGCGCTGCAAGATGTGTCTATGGCGGTGTATGCCGGGCAAGTGATGTGCCTGCTGGGAGACAACGGCGCGGGCAAATCGACGTTGATTAAGACCCTCTCTGGTGTGCATCAACCGAGTGCCGGGGAGTATCTGTTTGAGGGCAGGCATGTGCGTTTCAACTCTCCAAGAGAAGCGCTTGATCACGGTATCGCCACGGTTTACCAGGACTTGGCAATGATCCCGCTCATGAGCATTGCCCGTAATTTCTTTCTGGGCAGCGAACCCATGCGGGGCTGGGGTCCATTCCAGCGCTTTGACCTTGCCAAGGCTAAACGCATTGCCCGGCAAGAGCTAGCAAACATGGGCATCGACATCCGTGACGCAAACCAACCTGTGGGCACACTGTCTGGCGGAGAGCGCCAGTCCGTGGCGATTGCGCGGGCGGTTTACTTTGGCGCAAAGGTGCTGATCCTGGATGAGCCGACATCCGCGCTGGGCGTCAAGCAGGCAGGCACTGTGCTGCGTTACATCGCGCAGGCACGGCGGCGTGGTATTGCGGTGATCTTCATCACGCACAATCCACTGCACGCCTATTCCATCGGTGACCAATTTACCATTCTCCAGCGTGGCAGGACGCTTGGCACATTTACCAAGGCAGAACTTTCCCGTGAGGAGATGATCCGCATGATGAGCGGCGGCGACGAGCTCGAAAAGCTGGAAGAGGAGTTGCGGTCGCTTCCAGATTCTGCCGGTGCCTCATCAGACGGCTAATACTCGCTAAAAAATTCACAAAATCTGCGGACGCTGGTACCCCCTTTTGTGCTATCTTTGGTGCTCAATTCATCATGATCATGACGGGACAGAAAGGGCAGGTAGATGGTATTTCGCATGGGGCGGGCAGCTTGCGGCAACAAAAAAGAAGCGACCCGCAGAGAGTGGTTGGTCACAAACGGCATTGGTGGGTTCGCATCCGGCACGGTTTCGGGCATTCCCACCCGGCACTATCACGGTTTGCTTGTTGCAGCGTTGAACCCGCCGCTTGGGCGCACTGTGCTGCTGAACAAGCTGGATGAGGTAGTTCAGTACCAGGGCGAAGCCTACCTGTTGTCTGCAAACATGTGGGCATCTGGCGCGACGCTGCCACGCGGCTTCCGCCAGCTAGAGAGCTTCCGGCTAGAGGGGACGACCCCGGTGTGGCAGTACGCCTGCGGCGATGCGCTCATCGAAAAGCGGGTGTGGATGGCACAGGGCGAGAACACTACCTACGTCCGCTACGATGTGCTGCGGGCATCTGCTCCTGTAGAGATCAATATCAAGGCGCTGGCAAACTACCGGGACTTCCACAGCGGCACCCGCGCTAACGGGTGGCACATGGATGTTCAAGCGGTTGACCACGGCGTTGGTGTGAGCGCGTATGAGGGTGCGGTTCCGTTTTACCTGTTGTGTGAAGGGGCAGACGTCACGCTGGAGAACTCTTGGTATCGTGATTACACGCTGAGTTTGGAGACCTACCGAGGGCAGGATTCCTACGATGATGCGCTGCTGGTGGGCACATTTGCGGTCGTGCTGGGTGCGGGCGAAAGCGTCGGCTTTGTGGCGAGCACAGAGCAATCTGCAGAACTGGATGCGCAGAAGACCTACAAGGCGCAGCAGGCGTACGAGCAAGCGCTGATTAAGCGGAGCGAACTGGCAGATGCCTCGGCGAACGTGCAGCATCTCGTGTTGGCAGCAGACCAGTTTGTGGTTGAACGTGCTGTGAACGGCAAACCCGGCAAGACGGTCATTGCGGGGTACCACTGGTTTGGGGACTGGGGGCGCGACACGATGATTAGCCTGTCTGGTCTCACGCTGAGCACACGCCGCTACGATGTGGCAGAGAGCATCCTGCGCACATTTGGGCAGTTCGTAGACCAGGGGATGCTGCCGAATCGCTTCCCGGATGCCGCCGAGATGCCGGAGTACAATACAGTGGACGCCACGCTGTGGTACTTTGAGGCGATTCGTGCGTATCACGCGGCGACGGGCGATGACAAGCTGGTACGCGACCTGTTCCCCGTGTTGCAAGAGATCATCACCTGCCACGAAAAAGGCACCCGCTACAACATCCATGTAGACCCGGAAGACGGGCTGCTGCGGGCAGGCGAAGACGGGGTACAGCTCACATGGATGGACGCGAAGGTCGGCGATTGGGTGGTTACGCCGCGCACGGGCAAGCCGATTGAGGTCAATGCGCTGTGGTATAACGCGCTGATGACGATGGAAGCATTCGCAGCGCAACTTGGCGAGACAGACAACCCCTACACAGACAAGGCGGAGCGGGTAAAGGCGAGCTTCCAGCGCTTTTGGAACGCGAACGCGGGCTACTGCTACGATGTGCTGGATGCGCCCAATGGTTTTAGCACCAACGATTACAGCCTACGCCCGAACCAGTTGTTTGCCGTTTCCCTGCCGTACAGCCCACTTACTGTAGAGCAGAAAAAGGGCGTGCTAGAGGCGTGTGCACGGGAACTGCTGACGTCGCACGGGCTGCGCAGCCTGTCCCCCCACCATGCGGACTACGTGCCCGTGTACCGTGGTGGCAGCGTGCAGCGCGATGGCGCTTATCACCAAGGCACGGTTTGGGCGTGGCTCATCGGCGCGTTTGTGGAGGCACACCTGCGCGTTTACGGGGACAAGCAGACTGCACGCTCGTTCCTGGTGCCGCTCGTGGAAGATCAGCTTGGCGCGGGCTGTATTGGCAACCTTAGCGAAATTTTTGATGCGGAACCGCCGTTTGAGCCGCGTGGCGCAGTAGCACAGGCGTGGAGCGTGGCAGAAGTGCTGCGGGCGTGGCTGCTAACCGAGCCTGACTAGGTGCTGCACGTCACGTACTCGCTAAGCCAGTTGCCGACATCACTGGCGGTGTGTTTGCCCTGTGCGACATCCAGCAGGTAGTTCGCTACCATGTCTTCGTTCCAGGTGACGGTGCATCCGTTGAGTTCAAGAAAATAGACGGTGGCGACCATTGCGGTGCGCTTGTTGCCGTCCGCAAATAGGTGGTGGGCGGCAAGCGAGTGCATGAGCGCGGCAGCCTTATCGACCAGGGTAGGAAACTGTTCCTGCCCGAATACAACCAGTGTGGGGCGCTTGGCGGCGGATTCCAGCAGGTGGATGTCTCTCACGAAGGTGTCGCCTTCGGTGACGGTAAAGTTGATGTTGTACAGTTCGGCGACCGTCAGGTAGCGCACGGTTTTAGCGTTCTGCGAGTTCATCGAGCAGCCACCTGTGGGCGTCTAGTAGGCGGTCAATCAGGCGCGTGTCGGCATCGGTATCAGGCTCGGTTTGTGCCTCTCCGGGGGTGAGCGGCAGCCAGTTCACCATGTAGGGGTAGTCTTGCCGTCCCTCTGCCACATCCAGGACAACCTCCAGGGCGTTTTGTGGCTCCCAGGCGACGTTCTGCCCGTTTGCTGCCAGCATGAACACCAGCGCCATGGTGGCAGTACGCTTGTTGCCATCACGAAAGGGGTGATTGCGCGAAATGGAGTGGAACAGCACACTCGCTTTCTCTGGCAGGGTGGGGTAAGCATCTGCACCGAAGGCGCTGGCAGAGGGGCGTGCTGCTGCTGCTTCTAGGCGCTCAATCTCGCGGATTTTCTGCTCTCCGCGCAGGATCTTCTCGTCGTTGAGCACCCTGCCATTCAGGTAAATCAGTTCGGAAACCGTCAGGTATCGGGTCATTTATCTGCCTCGTTTATGTCGTCTGGGGCAATGTTGAGGCTGTGCAGCGCCAACCACGCCGCGTGATGGGTTTCTGGGTCTTGTAGTGCCTGGGTGAGCGCCGGAATAGCGCGTTTGTCCTGGATGCTGCCGAGTGCTTCTGCGGCGGTGGCACGCACGCCTGTGTCCTCGTCGTGTAGCAGGGCAGACAGCGGTCGCACAGCGCGCATGTTGCCGAGCTTGCCCAGTGCCCGCGCCGCGTTGAGCCGCTTGGTCGCAGACTCCTCGGTCAGGGCGAGCAGCAGGGCATCTGACGGGCGCTTGCGGATTGTCATTTCGTTGAGCAGGTTCACGGCGATGTACTGGGTGTACGGGTTGGGGTCGTCCAGCAGGTCAACCAGGGCGTCGGTTGCGTCGATGCCCGTCATCTGCAAGCCCAAGCGGGCGCTCACCGCCAGGCTAAACCCCTCGTGTGGCACCTGAATGCCCTGCTCTTGCCGCCAGTTATCGAAGGCGGCGTCCTGCTGGCGGTAAAAACGGTGGTAGCGGATAGGCAGCGCCGCTGGCACCCCTGCGTGTTGCAGTTCTGCTTGGGTGCCCAGCCGCAGGAACTCTACCAGCGGGGGCACGACTTCGGGGGTGTGGAACTCGCCGAGTGCCTCTGCAGCGGTACAGCGCACCCACAGGCTGTCATCGCCCAGCAGCCACACGAGTGCATCAATGGTTGCCGGGTCGCGCAGTTGGCGCAGGGTGTGCAAAGCCGCTGAACGGATAGCAGGGGCGTCATCTTGAAGTTGTGCCAGCGCTTCGCCGAGTTGCGCTTGGTCGGTCACAGTGCCTGCCCCAGTTGCAGCAGATAGCCTAGGCGCAGTGCTGCTTGTTCCAGCAGCTTGGCGGCGTCCAGCAGGGCGATTTCTAGCGGCATAGGCTGGTGGATGATAGGCATGACTGCTGCCACGCCAGCATCGTGCAGGCGCTCATCGTCAACGCCCAGCCCGCCGACGAGTACCACAGTAGGCACGCCGTGCTCACGGGCACGCATTGCCACACCAAACGGACCCTTGCCGCCGATCGTTTGCTCGTCCATGCGCCCCTCCCCGGTGATGACCAGTGAGGCGTCTGCGAGGTGTGCATCGAGGTTGATGTGCCCCAATATCAGGTCGCTGCCGGAGGTGAGCTTGCCGCCGACGCCCGCGTGCAGCCCCGCTGCCAGTGCGCCCGCCGCGCCGCCGCCCTCTAGCGTGCTTACATCGGTGCCAGTGGCACCCGCCAGTGCACCAAAGAACTGTGCCAGCCCCGCTTCAAGGGGCGGAATGTCCTGGGGTGTGGCACCCTTTTGCGGACCGAACACCGCTGCCGCGCCACGTTCGCCGAGCGTGGGGTTGTCCACGTCTACAGCGACCAGCACGTCACAGTCTCGCCAGCGCGGGTCAATGCCGGTCACATCCACTCGGGTGATTTTGTGCAGCGTACCCCCGCCTTGCTGCAAAACGGGTCTGTTCTGGGCGTCGAAGTAGCGGGCACCCAGCGCCATTAGGCAGCCGGAGCCGCCATCTACTGTGGCACTGCCCCCTAGCCCGATAATAAAGCGGCGTGCACCTGCTTCCAGGGCGTGTGCCATTAGCTGACCGGTGCCATAGGTAGAGGCACGCATGGGGTTCAGTTCCTCCCCCTTGAGCAGTTCCAGCCCGGAAGCAAGCGCCATTTCGATGACTGCCGTTTTGCCGTTGTCTATGAGCCCATATGGTGCACGTACCGGGCGCCCAAGTGGGTCACGCACGGTGACGGTTTGTAAGATGCCAGTGCCGTCCGCTGCCAGCAGCACATCTAGCGTGCCATTGCCCCCGTCGGCGATGGGCAGCTTGATCAGATCTGCTGTGATGCGGGAGCGCACTAACCCACGCTCAATGCACTCGGCGGCGGTAGTTGCTTGCAGGCTGTTTTTAAAGGCACCCGGACAAATGAGGATTTTCATGTGTTTGTGATGTCGTACTTGTCGCTTTGCATGGTAGTACTCTACGGCTTGCGCGGTGGAAGTGCAATACAGGGTGTGTGGGGGGTACCGTGCGTACGGTGCACACCCCACCATGGCTAACCCGCCTACCGTTGCCAGAAGATGCTTATCATCGCCAGTGTGCCGAACAGGATCAACACTGCCCCGGCGAACCAATTGACCCATACCATCAGGCGTGGGGTGACAAAGCCTCGCATCAAGCTAACGCCCGCGCTCAGTGTGAGCCACCACAATGCAGAGCCAACAAAAACACCCAATACGACCAGCGTTGCGCCCCCATAGCCCTGTGTGCGCTGTGCAACGTTGAGGCTAAGGAAGATCGCACTAAAGGCGATGATGGTTGCCGGGTTGGTGATCGTGAGCACGAATGTGGAAAAGTAGGCGTTTGCGAGCGCCATATTTCGCGCGTTGGCGATGAGTGCTGCACCGCGTACGTTGTCATCCAGGGGTGTGGGTTTGGCGATGAGTGTGCGTATCCCCAGGTAGACCAGAAACGCTCCGCCGATAATGCGCAGTGGTGTTTGCCCACCCACAAGCATATCTGTAACGAGGGTTAGCCCGAAGGCGGCGAGGAAGCCGTAGAAGGCGTCTGCGGTGGCGGCACCTAGCCCGGATACCAGCCCGGTTATGCGCCCATGTGCTAGCGTGCGGCGGATACACAGCACGCCAATAGGACCAACGGGTGCTGCAATGGAAAAACCTATGATGAGGCTATCGAGAAATAGCCTGAAGATACCCCCAGGTCATGTGCGTTACTCCTTGGTTGGGGAATGTGTGGTTTAGTTGTGCAGTGCATCACTGCAAGGGGCGAAGATAGATCAACGCCGGGGTTGTGTCAAGCAGCACTGTGATATTAAGAAAAGTGACCTTGTATTAAGGTTTTTGCAAAATCCATTTAACAAAATCCGCAAGGCAAGGCGTTACACTACACGCGCTAAGCAGAGGTACGTGATAGTAACGAAACGGATAAGAGATGTGCATAGGGGTCATACCAATGGAGCTAGTTTCATGAGCAAGCATCCCAACCCCAACCACCCTGACCCGATTCGACAAGGCACGTTGCGTGTTCTCACCAGCGCGATCAACTTCCCAGGGCGTGTGTTCCCGCTGCCGCTGGCGGGCATTTCTACGGTTACCGCATTTACCCTTATCGGAGACGCATTACTTGACGATGTATCGACCTTCTACACGCCAGACGATGGACTGAATGTTTATCTTGGGCGCTCTGACGCTGCGCAAGTTGACGCGACTGCTGCCGGGCATCACTTTTACCTGCAACTGGGCACGGAGGAATTGCAAACTGTCGAGGCAGCTTCCGAGGTCAACGCGGCGAACCTGACAACGCGGGTGAAGCTCTTCGTGGATTGTAAGCTGGGGGATGGAACCACGCTGCAACTGTCTGGACCGGGGATCTCTCAGCCAGATACACTGCAAGTTAACCGCCTGCCGGAACGATTTTGGGTGCTGCGCCAGCAAGCGATTGAGCGCGGGTTGCCCTGGGATATGTACCTGGTTGCGGGCAGCAACGTGGTAGGGTTACCCCGCACCATAACCGTCAATGTTTTGAAAACGCAGTGATGCGGTTACACCTTCTCCGCGTGGTGGGTATGGTGCCCATTTTTGTTAGCACGATACATGGCACGCATTTCGTTGGTGACAGTGATCCCGGTTTTGGTGCTGGCAGTGTGTGCCAGCCTGGGGATAGACACGGTAAACGTCGTGCCGTGGTTGACCTGGCTGTCTACCTTGATGGTGCCGCCGTGTGCTTCTGCAATCCATTTGCAGATGGAAAGCCCCAGCCCGGTGCCCATATCGTGTTCTGTGTTGGCGCGGGATGCCTCCGCTTGATAGAAGCGGTCAAACACTAGCGGAATGTCTTCCTCTGCGATGCCGATACCCGTGTCGGAAACACGCACGACCGCATACTCACCCTCTTCGCTCAGCGTGAGCTTGACCTCGCCGCCGGGCGGGGTGAACTTGATGGCGTTGCTGACGAGATTGAGCAGTAGCTGCATCATGCGGTCGCCGTTGCCGTTGATGCGAACGGGTTCGAAACGACCTAAACGCACATTCAGGTGGGCATTGCGTGCCAGTGCGATTGACTTCGCCTCGCGTAGCGCACTCATCACTACTGTGTCCAGGTCTAGCGGGTCTAGCTCTAGCTTCACGCCACCGTAGTCTGCACGGGCTAGCAGCAGCAAGTCGTTCACCAGCCGCGCCATGCGGTTTACCTCGTCAGTGATAGCATGGATGGATGTTTCATCTGCGCCATAGCGCTCCACCAGCTCAAGGTTGCCACGGATGGCGGTTAGGGGGGTGCGTAGCTCGTGGGAAACATCTGCGACGAAGCGCTGCTGTACCCCAAACAGGTGCTCAAGCCGATCCATCATGCGGTTGAACACGAACGTCAAGCGCCCTAGCTCGTCCATCGGTCCCTGCCAGGGGAGCCGAGTGGAGAGATCATCAGTTTCCGTGATGCGGGAGGCGGCGCGTGTGATGTCATCAATGGGTTTGAGCGCCTGGTTTGCAATGAGCAGACCCACGACGACCGACCCACCTACTGCCAGCGTCATGCCGATGACCATGATGGTGAGCAGACGATCCATTGCCTGGTTAACAGTTGCGAGCGAACTAGCGATTTGCACGCTGAACGCGACGCTACCGTTGGACAGTGTGACCGGACGTGTGAAGACCCGCAAAGATACATCGCCTAGTTGCACAGTTTCAAAGTATGGCTGCGCCCCGCTGAGCGATGTGGGGACAAGTGGTGTGTTGATATCTGCTACGTTATCTGATGCTGCACGCAAGGTTGGCTCTGCGCCAGACACATCCCAGAATTGCACCAGAACGCCATCGGAGCGGAATGAGTCCAGCGAGGGTAGGCGGACGTGCACACCAGACGGCGGGGCGAACTCCCCGACGGGGAAGGCACGGCTGTTGCTCACTACCTGAGATGCCGTCTCTGCCAGCGTTTGGTCAATTGCATCCACCAGCGTCCAGCGCATGAAGACAAAAACAATGACGCTAAACACGATGATGATCGACGCCAGCAGCCCGGAGTACCACAAGATGAGCTTTGTTCGTATGGTCATAGCAGAGCCTAGCCTACACTTTCTGCGGCGGGTAAACGCAACGCCGCTCCGTCGGGCAGTCCATAGGTCGTTATTCTTCTTCGCGCAGCACGTAGCCTACACCGCGCACGGTGTGGATCAAACGCGGCTCTTCACTGTCTTCGGTCTTCTGGCGCAGGTAACGCACATACACCTCGATGATGTTACTCTCGCCGCCGAAGTCGTAGCCCCAAACGCGGTCAAAGATCACATCACGGGTGAGCACCTGGCGCGGGTTGCGCATGAACAGTTCTAGCAGTTCGTACTCTTTTGCAGTCAGGTCGATGGCACGTTCGCCACGGTAGGCGCGGTGGGTGCCTGTGTCCAGCTTTAGGTCACTGAAGTTCAGTACCTCCGGGCGGGAGTTGGTCGTGGTGCGGCGGAACAGCGCCCGGATGCGTGCCATTAACTCATCAATGGAAAATGGCTTGACCAGATAATCGTCCGCGCCGGCATCCAGTCCGGTAACGCGATCTTTTATGTCGTCCTTTGCTGTGAGCATGAGGATGGGAACATCGCCAGCAGCACGCAGCCGCTTGCATACCTCTAGTCCGTCCAGCCCCGGCAGCATCCAGTCTAGGATAACTAGGTCGGGCGGATTGTCTCGTGCGATGCTTAAGCCCGTTTTGCCATCTCGTGCGACATTCACACGGTAGCCTTCGTAGATGAGACCGCGCTCAATGAACTGCGCGATACGCGCTTCATCTTCAATAACCAGTATGCGTTCACCCGGCATGTTGTTGTCGTCCTTCGGTGATATAACTATTGTCAGGGTATATAGGATACATGAGTGCCGCTGCGCAGCGACATAAGAAGCCTATTAACTTCCGTTACAGTTGATTTTCGCAGCAGCTATTTTAAAGCAAGTTTATGGATTTTTCTGTGCTTTTATCATATTGTCACTTTCTGTTGTGTTCCCTTTAAGCGAACATGCGCTTGCAACCGAGGACACTTTTCGCCATGATTGCTGCCTAGTTCGCAGCAAAGACAAACTATCACAAGCGCATGAACATTCACAACGCCTACATCAGCCCCGGTGCAAAGCCGATCTTTAAGCGCGGTAGCGGCGCGGTGGGCTGCCTGTGCATCCATGGTTTTTCTGCTGCCCCGTCGGAAATCGGCTGGCTGGACGACCATCTGCACGAAAACCTGGGTATGACGACTTACACGCCCCGCCTTACCGGGCATGGTACCTTCCCGGAGGATATGCGCCACGTGCGCTGGCACGACTGGTACATGACCGTGCGAGATGGCTATGAACTGCTCGCTAGCCAGTGTGACCGGGTGTTCGTCGCGGGGATCTCGATGGGTGGGCTGCTGGCGCTGTTGCTTGCGGCGGCAGAAGACACGACGATTGACGCGGCAGCGGTGATTGCTGCGCCGCTGGTGTATAACCACAAGCATGTGCAGCGTGCCCACCTGTACAAGTGGCTGGTACCCATGAAGGACATGCCGGACAACAGCGGCTTACCACAGATCATCTGCGAGGAGCAGCAGCGCCGGGGCGAGCCAATTGTGGGGCGCACCCACTACAAACGGTGGTCGCTTGCTGCCGTTGCCGAGCTGAACAAGCTAACGCAGGCGGTACAGCAGAACCTGACAACCGTGAGTGCAGCGCTGGCGCTCATCTACACGGCGCGAGACCACAGTGTTTCGCTACAGTCGATGGACTACATCAAGGCGCGGGTGCAAAGCAGCAGCATCGAGCAGCATGTTTTGCAGGAGTGCGGTCACATCATCACCCAAGATGTTGAGCGCGACAAGGCGTTCCACATCGTAGAGCAGTTTTTTAGCACACAATTAAACGGAGTGCTGGAGTGAACGAGTTGCTAAATCAGTTTATTAATCAGTTAAGGCTCACCTATCGCTTGATGCGCGACGGGCGCGTCTCGCTGTTTACCAAGGCGGTTCCTATATTCGTGGCGATCTACGTCATTTCGCCAATCGACCTGATCCCGTTCGTGCCCATTGATGATATTGCGGTGATGCTGGGCGGGATGCGTGTGTTTGAGATGCTGGTGCCGGAATACATCGTGGCGGAGCACAAGGCAGCGCTGGGCATGGAACTGCGCTAAGCGCGTTTAGCTCAGGCGCAGCCGCTGCCCTTGTACCTCGTCCATCGCGTCGATCGTGTCTTGCAGTCCGGTGACCTCATCCTGGATTTCCAGCCGTAGGCGTTGGGCACGGGCGCTGTCTACCTCTTTGGTACCCAGCAGGGACATCTGTGCGTAGATGGTGCCCAGCGACGACAGCGTGCTTTCTAGCTGGATTTCCGCCCGTTTGATGCTGTTGACGGATGCGTCCAGGTTGGCTAGCTGCTGCTCTAGCTGTTTTAGCTTGTTTTCCAGGTCGGTGCGTACCTTCGCGTCTGTTTCCACCTCGATGCGCTTTTTAGTCGCCTCAATGTCTGTGGGGACGCGGCGGCGGTCACGCTCGACGAGTTCGTTGCCCTCGAAGGCGTCGATGTGCAGTGCCAGGTCGTACATATGCCCGATCCAGTCGTCAATGTCATCAACGGTCTGGTTGAGGCTCATGCGCATAGCGCCCTTGTGGCGTTTAACCAACTGCATCATGTTGTTGCGGTATTCCATGGCGCTCTTTAGCCGCTGGCGAGACACGCGGTTGCTGATGCGGTTGATGTCGTACTTGCGCTCGAACTCGCGTGCGACTGCCTCTTTGGTTGCTTCGGGGTCGGTAATCGAAGCGACAATCCAGGCGCTTTCTGCCAATGCGCCGCCGATGAGCCAGAACCACGGCTGCCAACCTACGACTGGCTCCGGGTTGACGAGCACGAGCAGCGCGGTGATGCCCAGCGTGACGGCGCTTTGCCAGCTAAATACAGCATTTCGTAGCACGGCGCCCAGCGCCCGCTGGCGAACTTCGTTGGAAAAGTTTTGTGACATATGGCGTCCAGTTGATGTGCGTGTTTGCTTACGGGTGTACGCATAACTATAGCGCAGAGTTTCACAGCACAAAGTGCTATTCACAGAGGGAGATGGCAAGGGCGCGATGCACACCGCGCCCCCAGAGTTGCTGGCGGTTGTTTAGCTTTCGCCGCTGTCGCCTAGCAGTCGGCGGCGGCGCTCTTCAAGCTGGCGCTCCACCTCGCCCCCAGCGACTGCCTCGTCGATCTGGTCGGACATGGACATGGTTGCCATCTCCAGGCGGGCATCTTCCTGGTCGATGCGAGAGCGAATTTGCTCTGCGATGCGGTTTACGTCGCTGTCGCCCATCTTGGTGACGTCGTCCAGGCTCTTGACGGTCTTCAGGGTTTGCTTCTTCGCCTCTGCCAGTTCCATCAGCGCACGTACCTGCTCGCGCTCCTGCTTGACGGTGGTCAGTTTTGCTTCCAGCTTGAGGCGCATGGTCAGCATCTTCTGGTATTGGTCTTCCTGCTGCTGCCACTGCTCGTAATATTCCTGGGCGAGCTGCTGCTTGGTGTTTAGCTCTGCCTGGGCAGCACCAGCAAGGTCGTTTTTGCCCTTGATGACGAGTGTGTCGATGTCCCGGTCGAGTTTTTCTGCCTGGGAGGCGAATTCCTCATACTTGCGCTTGAGCGTGCGCACGGTGCCGCCGACGGTCGCGGCGGAGTCTTCAAGGGCGTCCAGGTTGCGCTCTACCTGGCGGATGTATTCATCCATGACCTTAACGGAATTTGACTCCAGCGCACGGTCTACCAAGCCGTGTAAGTTGGCGCTGATGAGCGTGTTCACTTTATCGAAGAAGGATGGTGATGTCATAGGGGTTCGACCTCCGTGTGTACGATCGGTATCAGTCAGGTTGTAAACACTATAACGCAAACTATATCAGAAAAGTTTTAAGCTTGCTGTGGATGGGGCAAAGGTTGCGGGGTTAAGGGTAGATAAACGGTGAACGTGCTGCCTTTGCCCACGGTGCTCTCTACTTTCACCCGCCCGCCGTGTAGCTCCACGATGCCCTTGACAATCGCTAACCCCGACCCTGACCCCTGATCTTCGTAGTGGGCGCGGTCGATCTGGTAGAAGCTCTGCCAAATCTTGTCGTGTTCTTCCGCTGGGATGCCCCGTCCGTTATCTCGCACGGCGATGTACGCCTCATCGTCAAGTGCCCCGGCAGTGATGTTAATCTGCTCGTCAGGGGAGGAGAATTTGCAGGCGTTATCGATCAGGTGGGCAATTGCGATTTTGAGGTAGTCTTCGTCGGCAACCAGGCGGCTAGAGGTAACATCCGTTACGGTTACCGTGTAGGGGTAGTCGCCGTCCAGGGATTTGATGGTGCGCTCCGCCACGTCTTGCAGTAATGCCTGAAGGTCGTCACACGGTTTCTTGCGCCACTGGATGTTGTTGGCAGCAGTCTCGGTTTCCAGTTCTACCAACGTGATGAAATTTTCGATGAGGCGGCGCAGGCGATCTGCCCCTGACTGGACGCCGGAGAGGAAGGTGAGCATCTCGGTTTTGCCGCCGCCGTTGATCTCTTCGGGGAAGTCTCCGAGCAGGTCGGAGTAGGCAACGATGAAGGTGAGCGGGGTACGGAACTCGTGGTTGAGTATGGTTAAAATATTCTTTTTCAGTTTATCTTCGCGTCCTGCTTGCACACGCTTGACGTCGCGTGCGCGGTCTAAGCGCGATCGAATCGCCAGCAGCAGGTCATCTGCCTTAAACGGCTTGGTTACGTAATCGTCTACGCCAAGTTCTTTGCCGCGTTGAACATCTTGCCGTTCCCCAAGTGCCGTCAAGAAGATAAACGGGATGGACACGAAGCGATCCACCTCGCGCACCTTCTTCAAAAACGCGATGCCATCCATGCGCGGCATCATAATGTCGGAAACGATCAGATCGGGTGGGTCTGCTGCGTTCTGCAATATTCGCAACGCATCTTCACCGTTCGTGGCGGTGAGTGGGGTGAAATACTCAAGCTGTAATATGTCTTTGATGCCAGCCAGCAGGCTGGCGTCGTCTTCTACGATCAGTATCGTTCCGTTTGACATGAGGCGACAGCACCTGTGCGAATGTGTGTTGGCGGCAGACGCGCCCTCTATATTATGTAGAATTAAGCCAGATCACACAATATGCAATCTGGGAGGTTGCGTTTTCATTCCTTTTTAAGGGAAGTGTGTAGAGATATTAGATCACTTAACAGGGCAAAACCAGTCTCTCGCCGCCCGGCACCAGCACCGGTTAATGTCACGTCCCCCATCAAGTCCGTGGTCATGGTCAGGGCGTTGGTGGCACCGCCTACCCCTGCGAGTGGGTCTGTGAGGGGCAAGCGCACGGGTGCCACCTGCCCACCGTTGACGTCTG
The DNA here is from genome assembly GCA_964451095.1 of uncultured Anaerolineaceae bacterium. Taxonomy (GTDB): domain Bacteria; phylum Chloroflexota; class Anaerolineae; order Aggregatilineales; family Phototrophicaceae; genus DAOTTY01. The sequence continues at coordinate 3,595 of CAYVGI010000101.1, read as the reverse complement.
CCTGTGCAATGAGCTTCCAACGCTCGTTGTGCTGCTGTGCGTCGGTAATGTCCTGCGGGGTGAGGTGTGAGATGCCTTGCACATGCATGTCCTCGAACGTCAGTGACCTGTTAAACAGGGCATTGGCGAGAATGCGAACTTTACCTGCTGCGTCCCAGCCATCGACATCGGCGGTGGGGTCAGCCTCTGCGTAGCCTAGCTGTTGCGCCTGTTGCAGTGCTTCGGCGTATGCCATGCCGTCTTCCATTTTGCCCAGGATGTAGTTGGTCGTGCCATTTAGGATGCCCCGCACACGCATGATGGTGTTCCCGGCGAGTGCTTGCTGTGCCAGTTGGATGACGGGGGTGCCTGCCATAACGGTTGCTTCGTAGCGCATGTGCAGCCCGTTGGCGCGTGCCAGTTGGTTGAGTTCTGAAAAGGCGAGTGCGACCGGACCTTTGTTTGCCAGGATGACGTGTTTGCCGCTTTGGAGAGCCGCCTTTACGTGGTCGATGGCGGGTTGCCCCGTGTCCAGGTCGGAGTACGCTGCTTCGATCATGACGTTGGCGTTGCTGTTTGTGATGGTCTCCAGGGGTGCCCAGTCGCGGACTAGCCCAACAGTTTCGGGATAGGCGCTCAGTTTGCCGCTGCCAACGTCGAGCAGTTTTTCCGAGTCTAGCCCGTCTGGATGGTACAGCGACCCACGGGAGCGGGTACACACGGCATCAACGCGGGGCTGATGCCTGTATTGGGGAGCGAGTGTGTCGCTTTTGTACACCAGAATTTCCACGAAGCCCTGCGCAACTGTGCCAAAACCAATAAGGATAATATTCAAGATGGGTTTCCTAGCTGTGCGATGCCGAATAAAGGCGCTATCTTAACCTGTTTTCCCCTGCTGCACGAAATCCAGTACGCGCCGGGCAACGATGGCGTTCACGTCGTCCAGATGGGGATGCTTGACCAGAAAGTGCAGGTAGGCACCATAGCGGTCGTCGCCAAGCACCAGCACCAGCGCGCTGCCTGCCGCAATCCGCAGTTCTGCGTTGCTCTTCTCGTTTGCCAGTTCCAGGAACTCTGCCGTGGTTTCCCAGCCGGGTATGTCTCCCATTTCGGTTTGCAGCGCCTGTTGAAACGTGAGTTCCCACCGGGCGAGCACTGCCTCACTTTCCGCGACGGCACGCACCAGCCCATCACGAACATCGGTTGCTTTTTCGCTGAGCAGCGCACGGTTGGCAACCTCCTGGGCGATCTGTTCGACTTGTGTAGGGGTCAGTTCAATATCGAAGTTTGCCAGCGGGCGGCGGAACTGCCGCAGCAGCACATCCACAAGCTCCTGCATGGGGGCGGTGGCAAACGCGCTGTTCCGTGATGGTAGGGTGCTCATGACCAGATTTGTCCTTCGCTCAATTGTCTGTTGTTGTGTTGCATGGGTCTCGCGGTGCTGTGGGGTTCTCGACCAGCCAGCACTGTGCTGCCCGCACACCGCGCAGGTTACGCGCAAATTGGCTGTCTGTGCTGGATGACAGTTCAACATCTGCTGATGGAATGCCCAGCCCATCGACCCAACTGGGTGCGGTGCCCGTTACCGGGTAGGCACTAAAGGCGGCACCGTAGCTGTAACCTGCTGCCTCGCCATACACGGCGGCGAGCTTGCCGCTGCGCCACTCATCTTCGGGGCGTTGGGCACAGTCGCCAGCGAACACGCCGTCTGCTGCGCTGTGGTAGAACAGGGCGGCAGACGGGCGCGCCGACTGAATAAACGCCGCCAGCGCCTGGGTTTCTGGCTCGCTCATGGGGGCAGTACCGGGGTCAACTGCACCCTCGCGCCACACGGCATCTGCCTGCCAGTTACATGCCCAGTTGCGGTTCAGGTCGATGCCGTTGCCGTTAAAGCGCCCTTCCAGTGATGTGCCCGCTGCTACACCGTCCGGGTTGAGCGCAGGCACGATCACAAGCTGCACCGACGGCAGGATGTCGCCTGGATTTGCCCCGTAGTGGTCGATCAGTTCGTTCATGAGCGTGACGGTGTTGCTCTCCCAGCCGCCGTGCACACCGCCCACGAGCAGCAACACATGGTCGCCGCTGCCCAGGCGATGTGCCGCAATTGCCCTGCCGCCCGCAGATTGACCCATTGAGATAATGTCCTGGCGGGGTTGTGGCGTGAAAATCAGCGGTGTTGCGCTGTTCGCTGCTGCGATGGTGTCGGTTGCTGTGGCAGTTGGCGGCTCGGGTGTTTGGGTGGGGGGTGCCAGCGGACGCGGCGTTTGGGTGGCGCGTAGGGTTGGCAGTGCCTGCGGTGCAGGTGTGGCGGCGGGTACCGTCGGTGTGGGGACCGTTGCTGCGGCGCAACCTGTACAAAACGCGAACACTATTACCGTCACAAACGAGAATACAATCTTCATGAACGCCCGTAAAAACCGTATAGTAACTGCTAAACCTGATTGTAGCAGACCTGCCCCGACCATGAGACCAATCACTATCTTCCGTGTTTGCTTGCTATGCGTGATGCTTGCCGCCTGTGCCCCTGCCGAGCAGACCCCGGAAATGCCCACGGTGGCGGTGGTTGCGGTGCCAACGGAGACGCCCACCCCATCTCCTACAATCACGCTGCCGCCAACGTGGACACCCACCCCGACGGAATCCCCGACGCCGACCAGCACACCCACCCCTACTCCGTCCGACACACCGACGCCGACAGACACCTACACCCCGTCGATCACGCCGACGTTCACGATTACACCCACGGCGACCAGCACACCGACGCCGAGCAATACACCCACGCCGACCGCTACACCAACATCTGCGGTGGCGAAGATTGATGTGTTTGAGGCAGTGCCGTCGTCTGTGCTGGTGGGGGGGCAGGTGGTGCTCAACTGGGAGACGGATGCCGACCGGGTGCTGTTGGAAGTGCTGGATAAGCAGACCAATGTGCAGAATATTTTTGTGCTGCCGCCACGGGGCGAGCAGGTCGTCAGTGTGCCGCAAGACTTACGTGATCTGATGATATTCAGCATGACGGCGCAGCGCGGCGATACAGAAGATACGCTCGACCGTCCCGTCACGTTGGAATGCCGCCTTGATCGGTTCTTTAACGAGGCACGTCGCCCGGACGTGCCGTGCCCGGTGGGGGAGGCAATTAGCGGCATAGGCACCTACCAGCGGTTTGAGCGGGGGTTCATGGTTTACCTGCCGTTCGCACGGCATGTGTATGTGCTGTATGGCAGCCTGACGGCGGGAACATGGGTGTACTACGGTGTGGAAAGTGACAACATCATCCCGCCGGAGCCAGATAATGATAACCTGTACGCGCCCCAGAACCAGTTCACGGCGACGTGGCTGAACACCGAGGCGCTGAACGGCAACGACTGGGAAGATGAAATCGGGTTTGGTGTGAACCCGGCAGTGCAAACCACGGTGTATGCCCAGGACGAGGAAGGGGCACCTGTGTTCTACATCGGTACGGCAAATGGCTTCTTGTTCCGGCTCCGCCGGGACCCTAACCAGGCGAATGTGGGCTTTTGGGAGTTAGTCCCGTAGCCGCAAGCACTTATGCAACCATAACACAGGGCTGACGCATGAAAACTGAGAAGGTGTAGTAGATAATGGGGAGGTAGAC
>CAYVGI010000100.1:0-18148 GCA_964451095.1 uncultured Anaerolineaceae bacterium | reverse complement strand
GAGATCGAAGCGGAGACGGCAGAGCTTGAGCAGCAGTTCGAGAAGGAACTCGCACAGGTCAACGAGCGGTGGGCGGCTATCGCCAACACGGTTGAGGATTACCTTGTGACACCGTACAAGAAGGACATTCATGTGGAGCTGTTCGGCGTTGTGTGGATGCCGTACTGGTTCGCAAGCCTGGGTGGGCAGCCCGTGCTCATCGAGGCACGCTAGGGTAGCTGCGGTACGCTACCCCTCTCAAAATTTGTGCCGCTTGGGGGAGTCGCTCGGACTCCCCTAGTTTTTTCCCATTGGTGTCAAGTGAACGGTTTGTCCGCTGTGGGTTGAAAACACCACAGCTAGCTCATGTCGGCGGGAAGCAGCTAAAGGCGCTTGCACCGCCGATTTTAACGATTTTCTAGCCCTAACCCGGCACACAAGCGGCAGGTGCAAACGGATTCATCTGTTTCCTGCCGCCAGAGTATAAGCGTTGGGCTTTCAGCCCAACGTGGTTGATCGCTTAACTTGACATGTATGGGACTCGCCTAGTTTTTTCCCCAAGTGGATGCGGTTTTATCCCAAACCTCTCTCCAATAGTGACAAACAAACATGTGCAGGGCAATCTTGCAACAGATGGTTAGTGTCCTCTAACTTTCCCGTCTGTAATACGGGGAGTAACTCACATACCGTAATTTTTTTTGTTACAATTCGTATGTTATAAGAATCTTCCCCTTACCCCATCGTCCACCTAGTTTTCACGGATTGCACCATGAGAGAGTCTCCCGAACCCATCCAACAAACGCTTGCCCAGGCATCCGAAGGGATGCGCCGCTTTTTACTGACGTCTGCTGTGCCCATGCGGTTTACCCTGTACCTGTGCGAGCACATCTTGCGCATTCCAGACGCCGCCACCCACTTGCAGGACAGCCCGCTGCCGCAGCAAGAAGGCAACGAGTACACGTATGAACCCGAAGTGCGTGATGCACTACGCCAGCAGTTCAAGCGGGAAAACCCGCTGCTGTACGTCAACCTGAACCTGCGGCTGGTGCAGTGGGCACGCGGCAATCACCAACAGGTAGACGAGGTACTGTACCTGGCAGAAGCGACCCGCACAGAAGAGGCAGTCAACCTGGCAGAAACAATCGTGCAACCGCTCGCCGCCAACGGGAAGAACAGCACGGTCATGGAAATCTACGCCGCGCTGCAAGATAGCGACCTGCCTATGCCACAGATGCACTACAGCGTCGCGCTGGTGATGCAGCAGCAAGCACGCTTTGCCGACGCGCTTGACCACCTGAACAGTGCGAAAGCACAGCTAGTAGAAGCTGGCGCAGCAAATTTGCTAGACCGCATCCGCTTCCAGGAGGCATTCGTCTACCAAAAGCTAGGCGAGTATGAGCAGGCACTCAAAATCGCAACTGCTGTGCTGCACCGCGACCCAGACACGGTAACGCTGGGTAACACCCTTCAGGTCGCTGGTGTGGCGCATTTTCACCTGGGCAACATTGACGAAGCAATTCGCTTTCTTCAGCGTGCCCTCAAAATCAGCGAGGAGGAAATCGGTGATCTAACGATGACGAACCGCATCTTGCAAGATCTCGTCCTAACGGTGAGCCACACCAATGACCACGATAACCTTCACGAAGTAGCCACAAAGTTCACCCAAACGGCGAAAGCGCTGGGGAACCCCATTCAGCTTGCGTGGGCACTCAACTCAGTTGGTGTTATCTACCGGGACGAAGGCGAATACGACCGGGCGCTGGAAAGCTTCAAGGAAGGGTTAGCTACCCTAGGTGAAGAGCACATCAACGTGCGTTGCAAGGCGTACCTATCCTGGAACTTGGGCACGGTCTACCGGGATGTGTGGATGTACGACGATGCAGAGCGGTATTTTGTGCAGGCGTTGCAAGAAATGGGCGACCTCGACCCGTATTTCCGCTGCCGGGTGCTCATCAAGCACTCAACTTTGGCGCGTTGGCGCGGCGACCGTGAGAAGGCAATTCAATTAGCAGAAGATGCATTGGAAATCGCCCGCACCCACAAGATGCACCGCGAGGAACTGCTAGCGTGCATGTACCTACAAGCAGCACGCGGGGAAGACCCAGATTTTGACGAAATTGAGATGGATGATCCCGACTTCTTGCCGGGGCTTGCCATCAGCGCCAGCTTTGCAGACGACCCAACGGACGCCCAAGACATTCTGTTGAGGGGCGAGGATGCCGAAACACACACCCATCAAGCCTTCGCTGCGGAGATCGCTCATCAGGGGTTAGACCGCACCATTGCCGACGCCCCAGACACGTTCGTCCACACACAAGAACAAATCAAGAAGTTGGAACCCTACATGCCGACGTCAGATGCCCCCAAAGCACAGGCTGGAAACGTAACTACCTATCGCGTCGACCTGAAAACGCTTGGCGAAATCACTGCCCTCAGGGATGGGGAGGAAGTCCGCAAAAAAGAATATGACTATGTAAAAGAGGCTTTAGAGCTTGTGCTTTACCTGGTGTTCCACGGTGCCCGCACCAAAGACCAGATTGCGGTTGACCTCTTCCCAGAACACAACAAAAAACGTGTACGCAAAGAGCTACAACGTGCCAAATACGCCGCTTGCAAGGCACTGCCGGAGATCATTGTGTATGAGCATGGGGTCTATGCCATCAACCACAAGCGGGTGCACCTCACCTGCGATGCGATGTCCTTTATGGAGCGCATAGAGGAAGCGAAGCGTTACGCACTCACACACACCGCCAAGGAAGTCAAGCTACGACAAGCAGAAGACCAATATAATGGTGCCTTCTTAAAGTTTGCCCTCATCGACAGTGAATGGACGAATCTGCTGCGTCGTCAACTCGAAAGTGCCTACGTTGATTGCTTGCGAGACCTCGGGCGCTGCGCGGAAAAGCGCGGTGACCTCGAAGCAGCAGCAGGTTGGCTAAACCAAGCAAGCCAGAAAGACCCCCTCCGCGAAGACCTTTACTGCCTACTGATGACGGTCTACGGGAGAGCAAATCGGCTTGACTTGGTGGAACAAACTTGGCAAGACCTGTGCCAGGTAATGGAAACCGAATTACAGAAGTCACCTTCGGCAAAGGCACATAACCTCTACAAGAAGCTGACACAGTAGTTCTGCTCCGCTTGCACCAGGCGGATTAAACACCGCTCACCCCCTAACCCACAAACAGATTCAATCCACGCCCGGTTTGTCCGGGCGTGTTCTCTAGGTGCACTTCTAGGTGCACCTCTTGCCTATCGTACTCCCAACGTTCACCAACACAGGAGTACATCCAAATGCGCAAGGCAATCGTTCGTATCTTCATCGCAGCAACCCTGGTCATTTCGGCAGTATCCTTCAGCCCCAGCATTCCCAACGCCCTGGCAGACGGTCACGGCGGCAGCGACAGCCAGTGCGGCGGCTGCTAATTCGGCAGGGCGGGGCAAGTGCCCCGCACACCGTTCTTTTTTATCAATTGTGGTGACGCGCCGAAAACGGATGGGTCACTCCGAACTTTGCTCACCCTACGATTACCGTGTTTTATGGCTCATTCAAAGATTATTACACCGGCGAATATAGAGGTCTTCTTGAATACGGCGCGACAGGGCATAGTCATAGACAGTCCACTTCTAAGTCTCAACATCGTCTCTAGCTGTGACGATGCCCACCAGCGCACCTACGGTTTATACACCCTCATCCGAGAGCACACCGAGGCCTGCCTGGGGCAACTGCGCATGTTGCAGGGTAACGGCATTGCAAGCCGTTTCGATGCCCCTGGTGATGCGATCCGCAAGGACTTTAACTGTTGCAGCCGGGAGCGGCGTGCTTGGAGTGCGGTTTACCACGCGAACGTGCGCTATGGCATTCCCATTGACTACATCGCAGCAACCGCCAAACGCAGCCGACGTGCTGTTGTGTCCAGTTCAACGATAGGTTTACGGCTTTTAGCAAAAGAACTTCAATACCTAGAAGGGCTTTCCGGGGGCATTGGAGCACGTTAGGTGTCCTTGGCGAGTTGGATGGAAGGTGACTGCCCGGTCACGAATTGCTTTGGGCGGGCAAGCACCATCACCAGTGTGGAAACCCCAGCAAGAACCAGCGTAATCCACAGCACAAAATCGTAACTGCCGAATCGGTCATACAGCAGCCCTGCACCCACAGGGGCAGTTGTCGCGGCAAGCGTCAGGAAAATTGCCATGACACTTGAGATGCGCCCGTAATTTGCCGCCCCGAACAGTTCCGCCAGGATAGACGGGCGTGCCAGTGTCCGTGCACCATAGGATGTGCCGAACACAGCAATGAACAACCCCACGGTCAGTAGTGACGACTGCAAAAACAAGAACCCCACTGCCGCCGTATGCAGGGCGAATATGCCCGCCACCATTACCCGACCAGACAGGCGTGTATCTAACGGCGCGAATATGACGCGCCCTGCCACCTGCATAATGCCTATCGAACCGCTAGCGAGCGCCGCAACATTGTCGCTGATGCCGGAGTCAATAAGGAAAGGGATGAAGTGCACACGAATCGCCGCTACCGCTAAGGTCGACAGGCTAAACGCAATCGTCAATATCCAGAAGAACGAACTATTCAGCGCGTCTGAGAGCGACAAGCTTGGCTGTGCTGCCACCTCATGCCCGGCAGTTAATGTCGTATCGCCATCCGGTAGCAAACCCAGGTCGGCAGGTCGGCGCCGCAGGATGAGGGCGTGGGGCAGGATGGTTGTTACCCCCAGCACAATCCCTAGCACCAGCACCGCGTTCCGCCAACCCAACAGCCCCAGCAGCAAGCTGGAAAACGGGACAAAGATCGTACTCGCCAGCCCAGCAGCAAAGGTCACAATTGCAAGGGCGGTGCTGCGTCGGCGCACAAACCACGTTGCGATCACCGCAAACGCAGGCTCGTATAGGATTGCTGCTGCGCACACACCCAATCCTGCCCAGATGAAGTAGTAGGCGGTCAAAGTCGTAACCTGTGACCACGCGATGACGAGCGCGGTGGCACCGGCAGAGCCAACTGTCATCAACAGCCGTGAGCCGTGCTTGTCGATCCATGCGCCAACCGGGAAAGCCATCACTGCTGTTGTGAGCAGCATGAGCGAAAACCCACCCGTAAGCTGCCCACGAGACCAGCCCAGTTCAGCCTCCATTGGCGTGATAAACACGGAAAAGGCGTAGTAAATGATGCCCCACGAGATCGTCTCGGTGATTGCCAACGTATACGTCATCGTCCAGCCGTAATAACGACCGCCGTTGGTGGGTGCCTGGGTTTGCATATGTGTCCCTTGCTTGCAGGGGTGAGGGTTTGAAAGAAGCGATGTACATTCCACACCGCTTCCTACTTGGGTTCGGTTAGCAGCAGCTATCCGTCTTGGTGGTCTGCTGCAATTGGATGGTACCGACCGTCGGAATGGCATCTAGCCCGATGGATACGGCGGCTGCGGGAGCGGGTGTGCTACAGCACGCATCGCCCGCTTCAACAAAGTCGGTGCTGCACACACCGGTTTCTGGTAAGCAGAGCTGTACATCGCGTGCCGCGTCCCAGTCCCCGACGAGGGCAGCGACAACCGAGCGCACCTGCTCATAGCCTGTCGCCAGCAAGAACGTGGGCGCACGCCCGTAGCTCTTCATGCCGACGATGTAGAAGTCCTTCTCAGGGTGGCGCAGTTCAGCCTCCCCGTGGGGGCGCACCGTGCCACAAGAGTGAACGTTGGGGTCAATCATGGGTGCGAGCGTGCGGGCACTTTCCAGGGATGGGTCAACGTCCAGGCGCAGTTCGCGCAGCATATCGAGGTCGGGTCTTGCGCCTGTGGTGGCAATAACCTCGTCAACGGTAACCGTCTGCATCCCCTGCGGGGTTTCCCCCACGATGCTAACACCTGCTTCCGCCGGGGCAATCTGGCGGACACGGAACGGTGACACGACTTCGACGCGCCCGGCATCAACGTGCGCCTTAACGCGCTCGCCCAGCGCACCGCGTGCGGGTAGTGCGTCGTCCTCGCCGCCGCCGAACACGCGCTTGAGGTTGGTGCCACGCATTGCCCAGTAGATTTGCGTTTGCGGGTGGGTTTCCTTAAGCTGTCCGAGTTCCAGCAGCGCGTTGATAGCAGAATGCCCACTGCCGACGACCATTACGCGCTTGTCGGCATAGCGTGCTGCGCCCTCGCCTAGCACATCAGGGATACCGTAGCGGATGTGGTCAGCGTTGCGCTTTTCACCCATTGCCGGCAACCCACCGGAGCCAAGCGGGTTGGGTTTGTGCCATGTGCCGGATGCGTCAATGACGGCACGCGCTTCGATCAGCGTTTCGTCCCCGTTTGCGTAGGCAATGTGCAGTACAAAGGGTGCATCGTCGCGCCCAGCATCTTTCATCTTGTCCACATCGCGGCGGCTCACGCCAATCACGCGGGCGTTCAGGTGAATGTGCTCGCGCACTTCGGGCAGGTCTGCGAAGGGGCGCATGTACTGTTCCACAAGCTCTGCCCCGGTCGGGAGCGCGTCGGCGGGCGGCATCTGCCAGCCGTGCCGCTCCAGCAGACGCACAGAAGCGGCGTCTACGGTGAACTCCCAGGGCGAAAACATACGAACGTGTGCCCAGTCCAGCACGTTAGCACCGACCTCTGCGCCTGCCTCAAAGACAATGGGCGTTTCGCCTCGTTCGAGTAGGTGCGCTGCTGCTGCCAGCCCCACCGGACCCGCACCAATTACAGCTACAGGTAAGTTTGACATGTGCTTCGTTCCTTCCATTTCGTTCCTTCCATGATCGTTATCGTTTCTGTTCATTCTTGTCTCCACTCATTTCCATCGTATTCTTACGATGACTTCTGGCAAAAAACGCGTGCCACCATCTTCCCATCGTCAAAATACGATTTAGCATCCAAAAAAAGAGCGTGTTTACAGCAGCCCGTTTACCTGCGACTTGAACCAGGCGATTGTCTCGTCGGACAAGCAGTAGCTGGTGGCAGGTCCTTCGATGGTGCCGCAAATCAGCCCGGCGTCACGCAGCACCTTCAAATGCTGAGATACCGTCGCCTGTGCCAGCGGCAGCACGTCAACAATGTCTCCGGTAAAGCACTGCGGGTTTTCACTCAGGAAGCGAATGATCTGCATCCGTGCCGGGTGCCCTAGCGCCTTCATCATTTGCGTCAGGCGCTTCTCATCGGTACTCAGGTTGTAGAACTTGGTTGCTTGTTTTGTGCTCATGATCGTATTTTTGCGATAGACGCGAGATTTGTCAAGGGCGGACATGCGGGCAGTTTGCGGCAAGTGAGCCTGAATGAGTTTAGAGGGATTGAGCGTGTGTTTGATAAACTGCTTGACGGAAATACTGAATCCGTTAGCATATCATACATAATGACCCGGCACGTGTGGTGTCATTCAAACCCAATCGAAGTCAAACGGAGCCAACCTATGTTCAATGTCCATAAGCACATTCGTGTGCTCACGCTCGTTCTCGTTGCTTCCCTGGCGCTCACTGGCGTGTCCTTCGCGCAACCGGGGGGCGGGTCTCCCGACAATCCACCCGGCGGCGGGCGCGGTGGTGGTAACGCACAACCCGGTGGCGGTGGCGGTGCGGCACCCAGTGGCGGTTCACCCGGCGGGCAGAGCTTCCAAACACAGTCTTTCGAGCAGAACGACCGCCCGGCACCCAGCACAAACGGCGGTAACCTGGGTGGACCTGCTATGGGCGGCGAGGCGGTTAACGCTGGGCGCACCGATGTCCCGACGCGCAGCGGCTCCCGCACAGCGGGCGGCGCAACGAGACCTGGCGATGATACCCCAGGCGGCAATGCCCCAAATCCGCCTGGTAACCGAGAGCTACCCAACGCTGGTGGTGAAAACCCCCGCACCGGTAATCGTCCGTTTGGTGGGTCGTTCAATCAGGTGCCAGAACCGGGCAGCGCAGAGTTCTTACAGCAGCGAGAGGCATTTCTTTCTTCGATTGAGGTCACGGGTGGCGGCGGTTTCGGTCCACTGGTTGGCAGCCCTGCTGATGTGTCCGCACGCTTCGGAGAACGTGGCATCGGGGAGCTACCGATCCAGTTCGGTCCTATGAGCGAAGACAGCCCCCCATGGGTTGCAAACCTTGAACAGGGTGGCTTTGGCGCGAACACCGACGGTGGTCCTGCGGACGCAAACGAGTTCCGTGATGTTGACCCGGGTATGCGCCGCCCGGCGGAGCTTGAAGGCGAAGCCGCACCGGGTGCCTACGATAACCTGAGCAGCCTGGACGAAGCTGCTGAAGCGAATGAGGACGTTGCCGAGACGCAGGAACAAGCGGCAGACGACACCACCCAGGAGCAGGCAGCAGACGACGCGACTGCCGCTGCTTCTGAGCGTTACGATACCTTCTGGGCAGACTACTACGAGGCTGTCGACGAAACCGCCGACACCTACTACGACACGACAACCGCTGTTGCTGATTACTACCTGGACGTGTACGTTGAGGCAGTTGACTACACCACAGAGGCGGTCGATTACTATGTGGACTATGCTGAACAGTATGACGACTACTGCGCTACGTACCCATTTGACTGCTACAGCTACACCTACGACTACTCCACCAACACCTACTACTACACAGGCGACATCAGCACCGAACCCGCTGGCACCGCCGAGGCAGGCACGGTAACAACCACAGAAACCCTCACCGTTGCAGACCCAGAACCTTCTGTAGATGCCTACAGGGCGGTTGTGCTGTTCGCAAACGATCACCTGGCAGCGGCAGTAGAGCCGCTGTACGCTGGTTCCGCAACGCCAGAAGTGGGACAGCAGTTGGCGCTGCTACCAGATCAAATTAGCGCCCGCGTGCTCAACAGCACCACCGTTGCTGGCGAGACGTACTGGGGTCTTTTGAACGGTGGCGTAGCCGGGGTTATGGTTGGCGATTGCACCGACGGCGAATGTGTAGTCACGAACGTGAACCTTTCTATCCTGCTTTCCAGCGAATCTGCCGGGGTGTATGGGCTGCTAGCAGACGCACCGTACCCACCGGACTCATCGGTGGCGCTGCAACTCATCACCGATGTGTATCCGAAGTTGGATGGCTTGGCGTTCACACAACTCACCGACGTGGACGGCTACGCCTTCACCGCGAGCGCTGCTGGTCTGGGCTACGATGAAACGACCCAGTCCAGTGTTTCTGTGACCAAGGTCATTTACGCGGGTACGGTTGAGGTCGAAGGTCAGCCGTTTGTGTATGTGCTGGTTGGCGTGGGCGAAACCTACACTGCGCTGATTTCCTGAGCGAAGAAGCCTCTCGCCCACGCTCGCAGTGGGTTACGGGCGATGCTGTACAACGGGCGGCGCTGCAAGAGCCGTCCGTTGTGCTCGCCTGAATGTTCAACGGCGCGAGTGCAGGTGAACTCGCGCCGAGTTCAAGCTGAGATTTACCTCTGATAATATCCGTTATCGCCGAGTAATTGATTCAGATGGTCGCCTGCTCCCTCTGTCAATTACTACACGCGCCTCTTGGCTTGTTCGGCAATAACTGGCGTTATTGGGTGTGATTAGCAGGACTTGCCCCATTTCCGAATGCACCGCGCACGCGGGTGCCGCTTTGCATACGAACCCATCTGCGCTAGATTCTATCCCCTACCGACTGCACACGGGAATCATTATGTCTATCTGGTTTATCGTCATTGTTATCTTCACCTGCCTGATTATTGGCTTCACAAAGGGCGGTCTTAGCGGGGTCAGTTTGGTTGTAGTGCCACTGCTTAGCCTGCAAATGCCGCCGAAAATCGCCGTTGCCACATCGCTGCCGCTTCTGCTCGTGGGCGATGCTTTTGCGGTTTGGGCGTACTGGGGTAAATGGGACAATCAGATCATCCGGCTTACACTGCCAATCGGCATTGTCGGTGCAGTGCTTGGTGCCTACCTCCTTGTGCAAATCCCAGAGCAGGCACTGCGCCAGATCATTGGCGTTTTGACGCTGCTGTATGTGGCGTACAGGTTCGTCGCCTATCGCTTGCAGTCCATAGAATATGACCCAACCCCACCTGTCGCCTATGCAGCGGGAATCACCGCTGGCATTGCGTCATCGCTTGCCAATGCAGGTGCCCCGCCCATCGCTGCCTACCTGCTGCTAAAGCGCACAACCCCCACAATATTTGTCGCGGTGTTCGCGCTGTACTTCGCGGTGATCAATGTGGTTAAGCTGCCGCTGTTCGTCCAGGCAGACCTGCTGAGTTGGGATGCCTTCGTGAGCGTTATCTGGGCAGCGCCGTTTATCCCGCTCGGCGTGTGGCTGGGGCGGATATTCGTCCGGTGGGTGGAACCGCGTGTTTTCAATATAGCGGTGCTGGTGGTGCTGTTCGTAACGGGGGTCGCTCTGCTCATCCCCACACCACCCGCAGCATAGCCCTGGGTTGTTTGGGTCAGGTCACGCCACTTAACATGCTTTGTCTTTTCCGCTATGATTGCCGCGCTTTGTTGGCAGACTGCGATCAACTGGATTGAGACCTCTATGAGCAACAGAAAAAAACGCACACGCTGGAGCGTGATCATCTTTGGCTTCAGCATGGCAGCGATTATGGTATTGAGTTTGATGACTGGCTACCTGTTCCAGGTGGCGCAGCGCATTGACCTGGCACGCCAGCAGCGGGAGGCACAGCGCCCCACCGATGTGCCCACGTTCGAGCCGCCCATCACCACGTCGGGCATTGGGTTCGAGCGGGAGGCACTGCAAGCAAACGGATTGTTTAGCATTGCCATACCGGAGCCGCCGGAGTGGGGGTCGATTGAATCGTCCTACGATTCGTTTAGCAACCGCGCCCGCCTGCTGCTGCGTGATGAGACGAATGTGGTCGAGGCAAGCCTGGAGAACCCCACCCAGCCCATCAACACGGTGAGCGACCTGGAACTGCTGTTCACAGAGCAGTCTTTGGGGTCTAGCTGGCGCAACTACTCCGACTGGCGCGAGACCGCCCGTGGCACCATCTCACGCGGTGGGCAGGAGTACCTGCAACTGGACTTTGAGCTAACCTTTGGCGAACGCACCTACGTCGCCCGCCAGTACGCCTGGGTAGACGGTGGGCGCGTGCGCAGTGTGCGTGTGGTAACGCCGGAAAACGCCACGGATTTGCTGGTGTTCCTGCTAGACAACGTCGCGGACAGCTTCAACACATTCGAGCAGTTCGGAGACACGCCCGTAAGCTGGAACGCCTACTACGACAGCACACTCCAACATATTGTGCGCTTCCCGCAGCTCTGGCAGATCACCGACTCCGCTGATGGGCTGCCCGCCAGCATTGAGGGCGATGGGGTGCTGATGCGTGTAGAGGCAGTGGACGGGGAAAGCATCGACAGTGAGGACGCCGCCACCGCCTACGTTACAGCGCTGCCCAACGTGACGGAGGTCATCAGCACGCAAGCTGTTGAGCGCGGCGACCTGAGCGGCTACAGTGTCGCCTACCGCTACGAGACAATCACAGGCGAGCAGGGCAGCGGCGGTGTTGTGCTGCTGAATGGTGAGGAACGGCTGCACATTACCAACCTGCGCGTTAGTGGTATAGAGGCAGACCTGAACACAGAAGAACCCGATGAGACAACCGCACAATATGCGCAGGTACTCAGCACCTTCTCCCCACTCACAGACGTGGAATACGCTGAAACGTCATTTGGCTCTGCTGCGCCGCTGGAACCCACGCCTGCCGCGCCGCCACAGCAGTTCGGCGGATTCTAGTCACATCGTCATTCGTCATTACCTGACCTGGGGGCGTTCGTGTAACGCTCCCCTCCCACACGCACCACACGAGCACAGCATGAACACGATTTACCTCTCACTTGGCAGCAACACCAACCCGGCGCACAACCTGCGCGAAATGGTGCGCTTGCTGCGCGACCGCGCCACCGTGACGGCGGTTTCCCCTGTCTATGAAAGTGCGGACGCCAACGGCGGCGACATGGCGTATTTGAATGCGGCAGTGGTGGTACAAACGCCTTACGATGCCGAGGCGTTTAAAGAGGGTGTGCTCACCGTCATCGAAGATCGGCTAGAGCGCGAAAGCAGCGGCGTGTTCGTCACGGCAGACCTGGACATTGTGCTGGTGAACGACGAGGTGATGACCTATCTCGGTCGCCCCATCCCAGACCCATCCGTAACCCAGCAGGCATTCGTGGCGCTGCCCCTGGCGGATGTCGCCCCACACTACGTGCATCCGCAAACCCGGCAAACCCTAACACAGATTGCCGCCCAGTTTGCCAGTGCAGCGCTCACCCGCCGGGATGACGTGACGCTGTAGGTTTTACCACGCGCTGAAGATGCGGTGCCCTTCTTCGGCGTGGCGCAGCGCGTCGTGGATGTGATCGTATACCCCGACTTGAACCAATCCGTCTGTTTCCTGCTCAAAACGCTGTGCACTCAGCGCCAGTTCGTCGTCGGCGCCCACCAAAAACGAGAATGTCGCCGTATCGGTGATAGAACCCGGTGTGCCGCGAGACTGCACCCGCACCCAGGCGTCTAGCTGGCGGCGGCTCGGGCGGAACTCCGTGCAGTCGTAGATCACAAACGGATGCTGCGTTGCGTGGGTGTGCGCTGCTGCCTGCTGCAACGCCGCCTCCAGCGTGCGGACGGTGGCGTTGGTCATCTTAATTACAACAATGGGTTGGTTATCGACAGGGAAAACAGTCATCGGTTGCTCGCTGTCTATACTTAACTTACGGTATGTGCCACCATGCTACGGGGTGGCGCAGGGCGGCTCAATGTGGCTTTAGTCCCAAAAACCTTTACCTTTTTCGTTTTTGAACTGCCCTATAACCTCGTTCAAACGCTGCCAGCACACCCTAGCCGCCTGTGCGAACATCGGGCAAAATAGCGCCCGCCCGCTGGCAGATGCAACAGCGCGGGCGAACCCAACGGCACATCACGGAGGACGCACGCAGAATGACGCTTAGTGACTACATACGGATATTCGTGCGGCGCGGCTGGATTATGCTGCTGCTGGCGGTGCTGGCGGCGGGCAGCGCCTATTTCCTCAGCACAAGGCAGGCACCCGTGTGGCGGGCAACGCAGGTCGTGCTGCTGCAACCGTCCCGCATTGACCTGGGACTGACGGAAGCCTCACGCGGCGTTATTGAGCAGCACACCGCCTACATTGACAGTTCACTGCAAGCACGGCAGGTGATTGAGCGGCTGAACCTGGACATGCAGCCCCAGGACTTGCTTGCCAACTCCGCGATTGTGCCCAACCGCAACAACCTGAGCGTGCAAATTGAGGTGGATTCCTACGCGCCAGAGGTCGCCGCAGATCTCGCCCGCGAGTGGGGCAACCTGCTCATTCAGTACCGCAACCAGCAGAACCAGGAAGCACGCCGCGAAGACCGCATGGACGCGGTGTTACAAGATGTGCCGACCATCAGCCAACTGCGCCCGCGCCCGCGTGTGAACGCGCTTGCGGGGGGCGTGCTGGGGGTCATCCTGGGGGCGGGTGTGGTGCTGCTGCTGGAGTTCGTCGAGAGCAGTGTGGTGCGCTCCCGTGATGACATTGAGCGAACGCTATCTATGAATGTGCTGGCGTCGATTCCGGGGGAGTAGGGATTTTGGGTGCGGGAAGGTTGCCCACAAATCGCGCTAACCCCAGGTTGCCGAATACACGAAAAGTCCCGACGCAATGAACGATCGGTACCTGTGCAACACAGCGTGGTTGTGTATTCTTCTACCATGCGGACACGCAGAAGCGTGTCCCTACAGGTCATCACGGGTTTGTAGGGACGGCATTCTTGCCGTCCGCCGCCTGAGAAGACCCGACCACGTTATTGTGTGTACCTACCGAACGATCTCACGCTGTTACTTACCGAAGAAAAACAACTATAAGGTAACACACGTATGCCTGATCTCATCACACTGACTAACCCGCGTGCACCCATGGCAGAAGCACTGCGCAGCCTGCGCACCAACCTCATGTTCAGCAGCGTGGAAAACCCCATTCACACGCTGGTCGTCACTGCCCCGGCAAAAGCAGAGGACAAAAGCGCGATCCTGGCGAACCTGGCGGTGACGTTTGCCCAAAGCGGCAACAAAACCATCCTGGTAGACGCTGACCTGCGCCGCCCGATGCAACACGAGCTTTGGGGCATCCCCAACGAGCGCGGGCTTGCCACCATGATGATAGAAGACGCGCAGTTGGCGTCGCCGCCGCTGGTACCCGCCCCAAACGTGGACAACTTGCAGATTATGCCCAGTGGCGGCACACCGCCCGTCCCAGCAGACCTGCTCGCCAGCCAGCGTATGAACGAGATTATCGGTGTGCTGAAGGCACGCGCAGACTATGTGCTGTTCGATGCCCCGCCTGTGCTGGTTGCAACCGACGCGGCGGTACTGGGCAATAAGGTTAGCGGGTTGCTGCTGGTCATCCGCGCTGGGGCAACTCGCCGCGACGATGCCGCCAAAGCACGCCAGGCACTAGAGCGCGTGAATGTGCGTATTGTGGGGGCAGCGCTGACGAACGCGCCCAAAGAGCGCCGCGCATCGGCGTACTAGCGGGACGTGATGGGCGCATTCGTTTTTGGGGGTGAATTTGCATCGCGCCGCCTCCGGCTCATTGCATCGCCCTGACCTGACGTGATCTCGGTGCGGGACAAGTTGCCTGCTTTTGGTATAATAGGCGCGTTTTGAACATGAGCAACGCAAACGGAGGACGACCAGCCATGCCTCGAAAGAAGCCCGATAAGCTAGAGGCAAAGCAAGAAGCACTTAATGCCTGGGCAGAAATGCCCAAGAGCAAACCCTCCAAGGAAGCACTGCCACCCGCTGGCGGCGGCGTGGAGTATTTGTTCGGGTGGTTCCTCGGCGCGTTCGAGGCGATTCGAGAGCACAAGCTGCTGTCCATCGGTGTGGTCGTCGTCGTGGTTGCGGTCCTCCTCCTGTTGCGCGTGTGGCAGTAGCCGTGCCCGCAACCAACACCGTGTTTTATCCTGTTTGCAAAACGGAGCGCCTTCTATGAAGGGACTGATTTTGAGCGGCGGCAAGGGCACACGCCTGTACCCGCTGACGTACACCCGCGCCAAGCAGTTAATCCCCGTTGCGAACAAGCCGGTGCTGTTCCGCGTAATCGAAACCATCCGCGACGCGGGCATCCGCGACATTGGCATCGTCACGGGGGATACGGGCGACGAGATCCGGCAGGCAGTGGGAGATGGCTCGCAGTTCGGGCAGGTGAACATCACCTACATCCCGCAGGAAAGCCCGGATGGGCTGGCACACGCGGTGAAAATCTCCCATTGGTTCCTGGGCGATGACTCGTTCGTCATGTTCCTGGGGGACAATGTGCTGCAAGGCGGCATTAGCACCCTCATCCGGGAGTTTGAGAGCAACGCCTGGAACAGCCAGATTGTGCTCAAGCGTGTGGAGAACCCACAGGCGTTTGGGGTTGCCAAGCTGCGACCTGACGGCACGGTCGAAAAACTGATCGAGAAGCCGCCGAACCCGCCCAGCGACCTCGCCCTGGTGGGCATTTACATGTTCGACCATCACATCTTCGAGGCAGTGCACGCCATCACACCGTCTGAGCGGGGCGAACTGGAAATTACCGACGCCATCCAATGGCTGATTGACAACAACTACACCGTTAGCCCGCACGTACACGAGGGCTGGTGGATTGACACGGGCAAGCCCACCGATATGCTGGAGGCGAACAGCTTCGTGATGGACGAAATGCTGGCAAACACCCCGCCTGCGGAACGCATCGCGCCCAACTGCCACATCGACGAGAGCGCCGAGGTCGATTCACGGGTCATCGTGGCGGAAGGGGCGAAGATCATCAACAGCACTGTGCGCGGTCCGGCGGTCATCGGCAAGAACACGGTTATTGAAAACAGCTTTGTCGGTCCGTACACCAGCTTGTACCACCATGTGGTGGTGCGCAACTGCGAAATTGAGCGCAGCATCGTGCTAGAGAAAAGCCTCATCGAAGATGTGGAAGTACGCCTGCAAGACAGCCTCATCGGGCGTGACGCCAAACTGCGCCGCTCCACGGAAAAGCCACGCGCCGTGAAGATGAACCTGGGCGACCACAGCAGCGTGTGGCTGGTATAACGACGACCAACGAAAAACGAGCATTAGGAACCTATGACAGACCAACCCACCCTGCTAAGCGAACCTGTAGACATTAAACTGATCGTCATTGACGTGGACAACACACTGCTGAACAGCAGCCACGAGCTTTCCGAGCGCAACGAGCGTGCCATCAAGACTGCACTGGCAAAGGGCGTGCGCGTCATGCTGGCGACGGGCAAAACACACGCCGCCTGCGGCTGGATTATCGAGCGACTGGGCATCCGTGAGCCGGGCATCTACTCGCAAGGGCTTGCCATCCAGGAGCCAGACGGCACGATACGCCACCAGCAAACACTCGACCCAGAAATTGCCCGTAAGGTCATCACCTTTGCAGAAGACCGGGGCTACGCCGTCATTGCCTACGCCCAAGATCGGCTGCTTGCCCGCAGCAAAACCCCCTACGTCGAGGAAATCCACACCAAGTGGAAGGAAACGAACGTGGAATATGTGGGACCGCTGCAAAATATGTTATCGGGCACCCCCATCAACAAGCTGGTCGCGCTCAGCGCCTACGACGAGCGCAAGATTAAGGCACTGCGCTGGCAACTGGACTCCCAGCTAGATGGTACCGCCCGCCTGATGAGCGGCGGTGTGCCCCACATGCTGGAAATTATTCCGCTGGGTGGCAGCAAGGGCACCGCGTTAAAGTCGCTGCTGCGTGAGCTGAGCATCCATGCCAAGAACGTGATGGCAATTGGCGATGCAGAAAATGACCTGGAGATGATTATGGTTGCCGGGGTGGGGATTGCCGTTGCCAACGCTCAATCCGTCATCAAAGAGGCAGCAGACGAGATCACCGCGTCCAATGACGATGACGGCGTGGCAAAGGTCATCGAGCGCTACGTGCTCAGTGATATGCCCCCGGCAGCATCGCCAGAACCCCCCGCAAATGACGCGAGCATCAACGCGACGCCGCCAGCAACAGAGGACGCACCGCCCCCAGAACCCGAAGTAGAAGAACCCGCCCTGCCCAAGCCCGAAGATGCGGTTCCGCCAGCGGGCGGCGACGACAGCGGAGCATAACCCTGCTATGAAAACCATTCTCGTAACTGGCGGGGCGGGCTTCATCGGCAGCGCGTTTGTGCGCCACATGGTGAACACCCACCCGGATAAGCACATCATCTGCCTGGACAAGCTGACCTATGCGGGCAACCCGGCGAACCTGGCACCCATAGCAGACCTGCCAAACTACACGTTCGTGCGGGCGGATATTGCCGACCGTGAACTCGTCCGTGCCACGCTGGAAGAACACACAACGGACGCGGTTGTGAACTTCGCGGCGGAAACGCACGTTGACCGCAGCATTCTTGACCCCGATGCGTTCGTGCTGACGAACACGGTGGGCGTCAATGTGCTGCTGGATGCGGCGCGGCTGCACAACGTCGGGCGCTTCCTGCATGTGTCTACCGATGAGGTGTACGGCGACATCGAAGGCGAACACTTCTCCATCGAGAGCGACCCCTTCGCACCGAACAGCCCCTACGCCGCGAGCAAAGCGGGTGGCGAACTGCTGGTGCGGGCGCATCACGTCACCCACGGCATGGACACGGTCATTACGCGGGGCAGCAACACGTATGGTCCCTACCAATACCCGGAAAAGCTCATGCCGTTTTTCATCACGGAGGCGCTGGACAACAAACCGCTGCCGCTTTACGGCGATGGCAAACAGCAGCGCGACTGGCTTTACGTGCAAGATCACATCACAGGCATCGAAACGGCGCTGTTTAAGGGTGCCAGCGGAGAGGCGTACAACGTGGCAGGCGAGACGATTATGCACAACATCGACGTGACGACAACGCTGCTGCGCCTGCTAAACAAACCCGAAACGCTCATCAAGCATGTGCCAGACCGTGAAGGACACGACCGCCGCTACGCCATGCGCTGCGACAAGCTGCGGGCGCTGGGCTGGCAACCGCAGCATACATTTGAGCAGGGCGTGCAGGCGACCGTTGCGTGGTACCTGGAAAACGAGACCTGGTGGCGGCAGATCAAAACGGGTGAGTACCTGGAATACTACAAACGCCAGTACGCGGCACGCCTCGCCGCAGCGGATTAAACAGCGCAAACACGTCACGCACCGTGGCAGGGGCGTGCTCCGCCCCCCCAAAGCGATGTAAC
>CAYVGI010000099.1:12473-18150 GCA_964451095.1 uncultured Anaerolineaceae bacterium | reverse complement strand
AACTCCGTGACCCACGTATTCCTGCTCTTGAGACCGTTTAAAAGCGAAAGTCCTAGGTTGTTAAAAACCTTAAAAGCAGCATTACCTGATCTTGTGAGTAGAATTTTGGCATTCCCGCGAGTGGGGCATCCAGATTGAAAATGAAAGCGCGTGTTGCAAATCACAGCAAGCTGATTGTTCAGTACAGGCGGAACGCCGCAACACCGCCCAGTCCGAGCTGCTTTAGCTGCTTTTGGGCGGAACCGGATAGCCTCTAGCTTTGAGCTAGAGGCGGCGCGATGCCAAGTCGCCCCGCCGTTCGGCAGCGCTACACCCGAATCACACGGGTATTGGCGAGGCGGTCGTGCAGCGTGCGCTTTTCGTCGTCACCAAACGCTACCAGATACCCGCCCATGAAGGTGATAGCGCTAAGGAGCCGCCCCACACCTTCACGCATGAACATGTCTGAATAGCTCACGTTGCTGCCGTCCGATACCACAACGCGGATACGCATGATGGCCCGACCGATTGTTTTACCGCCCCAGTTCGGTGGAATGAGCATGTAGTAGATAACGCTGAGCAGCAGAGACAGGGTGTAGCCGATGAACGTCACGTGCGCCTCCAAGATATGCGACACGGACGCGACGCCCGCGCCCTGGATGGCGATGCCAGCGAGCAGCATACCGGTTAAAAAGCTGATGGGCAGCGACAGCAGCACAAACATGATGTAGTCAATGACAAACGCCCAAAAGCGCCGGGCGATGCTCGCATACTCGACCGTGCTGCCCGCCGCGCCGTCCTCATCCGGGGTGGTTTCGCTGACGTTAAAGTCATGGTCTGCGTCTGTGGTGATGGCAACCGCTTGCTCGTCTTTTTCGTCAAAGGTGAATTCTACGTTTGCCATTGCTGCTACACACTCCTTAAAGTGGATTCTGTAATACCTCTCTAGAATGAGTATAGGCAAATTGCAAACGTGGGGTTGTCAGGATTTGTGCACACAAAATCACGTTTTGTTCTCGTCTGTGTAAACCCCACCCGTCAGCCAGCTTATCGCCACCCACGCCGCCCGTGAGTGACGATAGATCATCGTGCAGCCGACCACGATAAACACCAGCCAGAATGTCCCGTTCGCCCAGGCGGGCACATCCGTCAGCCAGTCGATCAAGAAGAAGCCGCCAATGGACACAGGCGGGATGATGCCCATGGTAATCGCCATGCCGCCGATGGATTCCCCGTCCAGGCGCTCGAAGCGCACGCCACACACGCCGCACATTGGTTCTATGCGGAACAGGTGCCGGAACACCCGCCCCTGTTCGCAGTTGGGGCAGCGCAGGCGCACACCACAGATGTACAGTTTCCGAAACGTGAGAGCGAGCTTATCCAACATGCTGTTTCCTGAACAAAACCTTTATTTATAATGAGGGTGAGCTTATTGACACTCGTCAAATTTAATGCTATGCTCACATCAATAGCATAACACCCGAACTGAGGTGTGCCAGTACCCGGATGTACAGCACACAATAGGGGAAGCCCGGTGAAAGTCCGGCGCTGTCGCGCAGCGGTAACGGGACGTGACTAGCGGAAAGTGCATGATACGCACTGCACACCGCCAACGCCCGAAGCCCGAATACCTGCCTCCGTTCGCCAAAATTGCCCGACGTACCTTCGCGCAAAAGGAAGCGGTCGCTTATGGATTTCCCCTACCCAAAACCTGACCTAACCCAAAAGCATACGATCCCACGGCTGGTGATTGCTGCGCCTGCTAGCGGCAGCGGCAAGAGCACCCTTACCATGGGCATCATCGCGGCGCTTGCCGCACAGTTCACCGTGCAGGGCTACAAAGTCGGACCCGACTACATTGACCCAATGTACCACACGCTTGCCTCCGGGCGCACAGCACGCAACCTGGACACATGGATGCTGCCGCATGATCGTGTGTTGGCGACGTTCGCCCACGCCGCGCAAGGTGCCGACATTGCCGTCATCGAAGGCGTGATGGGCTTGTACGACGGCTACGAGGGCAAAAGCGAAGTCGGCAGCACAGCACAGGTTGCCAAGCTGCTGCGTGCCCCGGTGGTGCTCGTCATTGACGTGGGCGCGACCGTCCGCACGGCAGGCGCGATTGCGCTGGGGCTGCGCGACTTCGACCCGGACTTGAACGTGGCGGGCGTCATCTGCAACCGGGTGGCGAGCGAGCGCCACGCCCAATGGGTGACCGAAGCTATCGAGGGCGTGGGCATTCCGGTGCTGGGCTGCGTGCCCCGCGCCGATGCGCTCACACTGCCGGAACGCCACCTGGGGATCCATACTACGGTAGAAGACCCTGCCCGCGCCCGTGCGTTCATTGCCGGGGCGGCACATGCCGTGCGCGACGCGCTCGATATGGGGCAGTTGGAACAAATCACCCGCAGCGCCCCGCCCGTGGATGTGCCCTCACCACCTGCGCCAACTGCCCGGCACACCGCCCCCGTGACGGTTGCGGTAGCGCGAGATAAGGCGTTCTGCTTCTACTATGAGGACAACCTGGACGCGCTGCGTGCCGCTGGCGCACAGATTGCGTTTTTTAGCCCACTGGCGGATACCGCCCTGCCGCCCGGAACCGATGGCGTCTACCTGGGCGGTGGCTACCCGGAACTTTATGCGGCGCAGCTTGCGAATAACGCGCCCATGCTGGACGCGCTGCGGGACGCGGTTGCGCGTGGTGTGCCCACCTATGCGGAGTGCGGCGGGCTGATGATGCTCACCGAGGGCATTACCGACGAGCACGGGCAGTTCCACGCGCTGGTGGGGGCAGTTCCGGGGCGTGCGAAAATGCAGGCTCGGCTGACGCTGGGTTACCGCACGGTGACCGCCCAACGCGATACGCTGCTGCTAAAGCGCGGGCAAACCGCACGCGGGCACGAGTTCCACTACGCTGCGTGGACGCCGCCGGACGCCACTACCGCCTATCACATCACGCCGCGCACCGGAGACACCCCCACCCCAAGTGGCTACACCCACGGGAACGTGCTGGCGTCTTTTGTGCACCTGCACTTCGGCGCGAACCCCGCGCTTGCACACAACTTTATCCAGTCCTGCCAAGAGAGAGAGACAACATCCCATGCGTAAATCACTGCTCACACTGCTGCTCACTACGCTGTTGATCCTGCCGGGCGCGTTCGCGCCACTGCCGGGCGCACAGGCACAAACCGCCGACTGTATCACCGATTTTAACGCGGATGCCGACTACTTCCCGGACAAAGCAACGTTCACTCACTCGGAGAACGTGACGGTTGAGTACTTCAATCACTACAAGCTAGTGACCGTGCGCGATGCGTTCGACGACGCCGACTTGTTCAGCTATGCGCTGGTGCACTGTGGTGCGCCCACCCCTGCCGCCGATGATCTGCCGGAGAACGCACAGGTCATTGAAGTGCCTGTGAACCGCTTTATTGCGCTTGCCACCACGCAGCTACCGCACCTGGTGGAGCTGGAACGGCTGGATGTGCTGGTGGGGCTGGCAGAGTTCACATTTGTGAACACGCCCGCCGTGCGCGACATGATTGACGCGGGCGAGTTGGTCGCGGTCGGCAGCGGCGCGGAGATCAACGTGGAAACGACGCTGGACGCGGAACCGGATGTGGTGATGGCGTTTGGCTTTAACCCGGCGACGGACGCGCACCCGGTGCTGCTGCAAGCAGGGGTGCCCACCGTACTCAACGCATCTTGGCGGGAGGCAACACCGCTGGGGCGGGCGGAGTGGATTAAGTACACATCGCTGTTCCTGAACGAGGAGGCGGCAGCGACCGAGCGCTTTGCCGAGATCGAAACTGCCTACGAAGATGCCCGCACCCTGGCGGCAAGCATCTCTGCGGATGAGCGCCCGAGCGTGCTGTGGAGCTACTTTTCGCCGTTTTCCGATGCGTGGGTCATCCCTGGTGCCGAGACATACTCCGCTGCGCTCATCCGCGATGCCGGCGGCGACCTGGTGCTTGGGGAGCGCGTACCGGGCGATAGCGAGCCATTCTCGTTTGAGGTGGTGTATGAGGCCGGGCTGGATGCGGATGTGTGGGTAACGAATGCGTTCGGCATCAACACCGTGGACGATCTGCTTGGCGCTGACCCGCGCTACGCCGACTTTGCCGCGCTGCAAAGCGGCAACGTGTGGAACAACAACCTGGACGTGAACGAGAACGGCGGCAACAACTACTTTGAATTCGGGGTGACCAACCCCCATCTCATCTTGCGTGACCTCGTGGCGCTGTTCCACCCGGAACTGCTGCCCGATCATGAGTTCATTTTCTATCGTAATCTAACATCGGAGTCATCATCATGAACCCCACCCCTGTACCATCCTCCAAGCCCAACATGGCAGCGTACCAGCGTCACCTGCTGCTGTGCACGGGCCCGTATTGTGACCCGGACGGCAAGGCAGCAGCGCTGTACAGCAAGCTGCCCGGTTTGCTGGGCGACCTCGCCCGCTACCAGAACCCGTGCCGTGTGAAGCGCGGCACCACCCCGTGCCTCGGCGTGTGCGTTGACGGCCCGCTCGTTGTCGTGTACCCGGAGGGCATTTGGTATCACCGCGTGGACGAGCCAATGCTCGCCCGTATTGTGGAGGAGCACCTGCGCCACAACCGCCCGGTGGAAAGCGCGATGTTCCATCACCTGAAGACACCGCTGACGCATGAGTAGCGAGGTGCGTTAGTGCGTTGGCGTGTGCTGCTGGCGGCGCTCCTGCTGGATGCGCTGCTGGGTGAACTGCCCAATCGTGCGCATCCCGTCGCGTGGATGGGCACGGTGATTGCGTGGTGCCGTGCCCACGCGCCGAAAAACGGGCGGGCGCTGCCGCTGTTTGCCGGCGCGGTGATTGCTGCGGGCGGCGCGGTGGCAGTTTACCTGCTAGTGCGTGTGTTGGCGCGGCTCCCGTTGGGGGTTCCGCTGGCGGCGCTGCTGCTCAAGCAGACGTTTAGCCTGCGCGGACTGAACACCGCCGCGTGGGAAGTCGAGGTGGCGCTGCGCGAGGGCGATCTGGCGGAGGCACGTTGCTTGCTGTCCTGGCATCTCGTCAGCAGGGACGTAACCCAACTCAATGAAGCGCAGGTTGCCGCCGCTGCGATTGAATCTGTGGCGGAGAACACATCAGACGGGATTATCGCGCCGCTGCTGTTTTATGCGATGGGTGGTTTACCTGCTGCCTATGCCTACCGCTGGGCACAAACGTGTGATTCCATGCTGGGCTACCGCGATGCTGAGCGCGAGTGGCTAGGCAAGGTTCCTGCCCGCCTGGACGATGTGCTGAACTTGCTGCCGGCGCGGGTGACGGCACTGTTGTTCGTGCTGGTGAGCGGCAAGCCGGGGCAAGCGTGGCGCATCTGGTGGCGGGACGGGAGTGCAACCGCTAGCCCGAACGCCGGGCAAGCCATGAGCGCGGCGGCGGGTGCGCTGGGCGTGGAACTGGAAAAGGTGGGGCACTACACGCTGGGCGCGGGGCTGCCTGCACCCAATGCCGACAACATCCCGCATGCCCGGCGGCTGATGTGCGCGGCGGTGGGTGTGTTTGCCGTCATGTTGCTCGTGTTGCATTGGCTGGTCGGGTGGGTGCGGCGGGGTTAGGTGGTGGTTGGCTGTATCGCGTTTCGGCCCTCATCCCCCGGCCCAAACTCCCCAAAGCTGGCTCTGGATAACGGGTCCAAAAATACTGTCTTACGACACTCCC
>CAYVGI010000099.1:0-12463 GCA_964451095.1 uncultured Anaerolineaceae bacterium | reverse complement strand
GGCCCTCATCCCCCGGCCCCTTCTCCCGAACGCTGGCGCTGGAAGAAGGGGAGAAAACTGCTTCATTTCTCCATGAGCGCCAAGGGCCCGACGGCAAAAAGCGACGTTTTCGCCTACAATTTCTGGTTCTTGACGCACTGAACGATTTACTGTCCCGGAGCTACCCATGCCCATCCAACCCCGACCGGAAATCCTGAACACACCCGCCGCCTACCACGGCGCGTTTGACTACGCTGAGCTAGAGCGGTTGGGGCTGTCCCCAGATGAAGTTATCGACTTTAGCGTCAACAGCAACCCCTACGGCCCGCCGCCCGGTGTGCGCGATGCGCTCGCCGCTGTGCCCCTGGAGCGCTACCCCGACCGCGAGTGCATTGCGCTGCGGCGCAAGCTGGCGGAGCGTCACGACGTGGCCCCTGAGAACATAGTCGTGGGCAATGGCACGGCGGAGCTGCTGCTGCTGCTGGCGCTGGCGTTCATCCACGCGGGGGATACTGTGCTCGTCATTGAGCCGGACTTCTCCGAGTACAAGCGGGTGGCGGCACTGCGCGGCGGGCGCATGGTCACCTACCGGGCGACCACCGCCCATCAGTTCCAGCCGGATGACGACGCGATTGCGCACACCCTCCAAACGGAAAACCCGCGCGTGGTGTTCTGGTGCAGCCCCAACAACCCCACAGGCGTCACGGTGGATGCGCTGCGATTGGGCAAGCTGGTCGATACCTTTCCGAACACGCTGTTTGTGTTTGATGAGGCGTACTTCACCTTTCACCACCGGCACGAACATACCCCGTCCCTGCTCACGCATCTGCGGGATTGCCCCAATGCCCTTGTGCTGCGCTCCATGACCAAGGACTATGGGCTAGCCGGGCTGCGGCTGGGGTATGCCGTGGGCACATCGTCGCTAATTGCAGCGGTAGGGGCACTGCGCCCCGCATGGAACGTGAATGCGCTGGCACAAGCGGCAGGCGTGTTTGTGTTGGGTCAGGATACGTGGCTGCGAGATACAATCGAGCGGCTTCACCAGGATAAGTCGCATCTGGTGGGGGCGCTGCGTGCGCTGGGGCTAACCGTACTGCCCTCCGACGTGAACTACTTTTTGGTGCATGTGCAGGATGCCGCTGCCTTCCGCAGCCGGCTGCTCGCGCACAGCATTATGGTGCGGGATTGTGCGTCGTTCGGGCTGCCAGAACATATTCGGGTGGCGACCCGTACCCCGAACGAGAACGCCAAGCTGGTCGCTGCGGTAAAGGCAGTGTTAACGGAGCGCTAGGGCTATGCCCACCCAAGGGCGCAAAAGCCTGCTACAATGGGCGGCATGTGCAACCAGAAGGGAACAGATAGACTATGGTCGCGTCACCAGAGATGAATATTGAGGCGTTTAGCGATCTGGCGCAGCGGATCGAGGCGGAAGTCGCACGGGTCATTGTGGGACAAAAAGAAGTGGTTCGCGCCGCGCTGATTGCGATTATCGCCGGGCGCCATGCGCTGCTAGAAGGCGTGCCAGGGCTGGGCAAAACCATGCTCATCCGCACGATGGCAGATGTGCTCGACCTCAACTTCAGCCGCATTCAGTTCACGCCAGACCTCATGCCGTCGGACATTGTCGGCACGGACATCCTCGAAGAGACCGAGGACGGCAGGCGTTTGTTTCGCTTCCAGCAGGGTCCCATCTTCGCGAACCTGGTGCTGGCAGATGAGATCAACCGTGCGACGCCGAAAACCCAGTCTGCGATGTTGGAGGTGATGCAGGAGAAAAGCGTGACCGTCGGCAACCAGACGTACCGCCTGGACCCACCATTTTTCGTGCTGGCGACCCAAAACCCCATCGAGCAAGAGGGCACCTACCCGCTGCCAGAAGCCCAGCTAGACCGCTTTATCTTTAAGGTGAATGTGTCCTTCCCGACGGTGCAGGACTTGATGACAATCATCGACCGCACCACCGGCGCAGACGTGCCGCACCCGCAGCGCGTAGCCACCGGCGACGATGTTATCAAAATGGGCGCTCTGGCGCTCAACGTGCCTGTGCCGTCCCACGTCAGCGAGTACGTGGCGCGGCTGGTCGTCGCCACCCACCCGGAGGGCGACGGCGCCACAGCCCAGGTCAAGAACTTCTTGCAGTATGGGGCATCGCCGCGCGGGGCACAGGCCCTCATCGTGGGCGCGAAGATCAACGCGCTGCTAGAAGGGCGCTTTAACGTTAGCTTTGAGGACATCGAAGCAGTGGCACCGGGGGCGCTGCGCCACCGCCTACTCCTCAACTTCGAGGCGCTGGCAGAGGGCGTTTCGCCCGATCAGGTCATTGCAGACCTGCTGGCCCATGTGCCGCGCACCAGCAGCTAGTGTCGCTCACACACCTGGGGGAGCAGCCACCCATGACGGAACACAACGGTACCCGCACACCGCTGGGTGTGGTGCGGTCGCTTAAGCGTTACCAGCGCGTGCTCATTTACATCTACCTGGGTGGGTTTGTGGCAATGCTGCTGGTGAACATCAGTTGCTACCCCGGCACGTATATCGGGCGCATCGGCTGGGCGGCGATTTGGCCGCTGTCTGCCCCGGCATTCCTGTGGGAGTATGGGTTCTCGTTAAATGATGAGGTAGTGCGGCAGGGCTGCATCTTCGCAGAGAACGCCGTGCGGGTGCTGCCATGACGCACGACAACCCGCACAGCGAGATTACATTCGACGACTTCCTCAAGGTAGACATCCGCACAGGCACCATTACCGCTGCGGTGCTCAATGAGAAGGCACGTAAGCCCGCCTATGTGCTCACTATCGACTTTGGCGACTTGGGCGAGAAGACGAGTTCCGCGCAGCTCACGCAGAATTACACGCCGGACGACCTCATCGGCAAACAGGTTGTCGCTGTGGTGAACTTCCCATCCAAGCGCGTGGCAGGCGTGAAAAGTGAGGTGCTGGTGCTGGGTGCCGTCAGTGAGGATGACGGTGTGGTGCTGCTAGAACCCACGTTTGCCACGCAGAACGGCGTGCGCGTCTCCTGATTCGACACAAAAAACCGCTGCGCAAACGGGCAGCGGCTGGTATCAAGATGTTCGCTTGGGGTACCTGTGTGGTGCCCCAGGTTTGTGGTTTAGCTACTGAATGTCGTCCACGCTGATAATGCCCTCGGTGCTGCCGCGCTGGATTGCCAGCTTCACCTCACCGATAGCACGCGTCACTTCGATCTCGCGTGGGCAGGCGGGCGTGCAGTTGAAGATGGTGCGGCAGCGCCAAACGCCATCTGGCTCTGCAAGTGTGTCGAGGCGTTCTTGCGATGCTTGATCGCGGCTGTCGAAGACAAAGCGGTGTGCCTGCACAATCGCTGCCGGACCGACATACTTGCCGTTCGCCCAGAAGGACGGGCAGCTTGTGGTGCAGCACGCACATAAAATGCACTTGGTCGTGTCGTCGAACTTCATTCGGTCACTCTGCGATTGCAGGCGCTCACGCCCATCTGCCGGAACCGGGTCATTGTTGATGAAATACGGCATCACGCTGCGGTAGTGGTCGAAGAACGGCTCCATATCTACCACTAAGTCTTTGAGCACCGGCAGCCCGTTCATCGGCTCCACCTGGATTACATCACCGTCCTGCTTGGCAACGTCCTGCACCAGCGCCTTGCACGCCAGTCGGTTCACACCGTTGATGCGCATACCGTCACTGCCGCACACCCCGTGGGCGCAACTGCGGCGCAGCGTGAGCGTACCGTCCTGCTCCCACTTCACACGGTGCAGCAGGTCAAGCACTTGGTCGGTCGGGTTGGCACCCTTGACGTCGAACTCCTGCCAGTAGGGTTTATCTTTGCCGGGCGTCTGCGGGTCGTAGCGGCGAACTTTAAGCTTTACATCCATGGGTAACAATTTGTCCCTTATTTGGAAATTTACGTTAAGTTGTGCTGGTTTCTGCGGTTTTGTCATTCCGGCGGACGGTCAAAATGCTGTCCCCTGCACGCAGGTGCTTGCCGTGGGGACGCGCTTCTGCGCGTCCGCCAGAGAAAAACCGCATTGCCCTCACCCCCTGCCCCCCGCTCAGCAAGCGAGGGGCAATGACCGGGGTCAAGTCCTTCTCCGATGGGGGAGAAGGGTTTAGGATGAGGGCAAATTCGTTAGTACACGCGCTCCTTCGGCAGGAAGCGCTCGTCCTGCTCCGCCAGGGACATATCGACCTTCTTGGCGGTGTTCATCTCGTACTGGGGCTGCACCGTGTCCAGTTCAATGCCGTCCGTGCGTGCGATGAGCGTGTGCACCATCCAGTTGTTGTCGTCGCGGTCGGGGAAGTCTACGCGGCTGTGAGCGCCACGGCTTTCCTTGCGAATGAGTGCGCTCATGGTGGTGGTCTCTGCCACGTCCAGCATACAGCCCAGCTCCCACGCTTCGAGCAGGTCGCTGTTGAAGCGGTCGGTCTTGTCGTCGATGACAATATCGGTCATGTAGCGCTCGCGCAGCTCGCGGATGCACTCCAGGGCGCTTTGCATCTTCTCTTCTGTGCGGAACACGCTCACAAAGTCCATCATCTGGCTCTGCATGATCTCGCGCAGTTCGCCGGCACGGGTCTTGCCTCGGCTGGTGCGGATGCGCTCAAGCTCGGCGTGAATTTCTTGGGTGGGGTTGTTCGGCACAGGCACGAAGTCTGCTTCCTGCACGTACTCTGCCACCTTCATCCCCGCACGCCGACCAAACACAACGAGGTCTACCAGGGAGTTGGTGCCCAGGCGGTTCGCGCCGTGGCAGCTTACACAGCCTGCCTCACCAGCGGCGTACAGCCCCGGCATAACCGTCCAGTTCTCGTCCATTACCACTTCCGCGTCCACGTTCGTGGGAATGCCGCCCATGGCGTAGTGCGCGGTGGGGTGGACGGGCATGGGTGCCTTCACCGGGTCAACGCCCAGGTACGTCCGGCAGAAGTCCAGGATGTCCGGCAGCTTGCTTTCTACGTAGTGCCCGTCGATGCGGCGGTCTTCGCCTGCTTCTGCGAGGTACCTGTTCACCGTCTCCGGGCGGATGTCCAGGTAGACGTAGCGCTTGCCGTCAATGCCACGCCCGGCGGCAATCTCCTCGTAGATGGCACGGCTGACCACGTCACGGCTGGCAAGGTCTTTAATGCTGGGTGCATAGCGCTCCATAAAGCGCTCACCGTCGCTGTTCAGCAGCACGCCGCCCTCGCCGCGCACACCCTCCGTGATGAGGATGCCCATCTTGGCGATGCCGGTGGGGTGGAACTGGTAGAACTCCATGTCCTGCAAGGGCACGCCACGGCGCAGCGGGATTGCCGCACCATCACCCGTGAGGCTGTGTGCGTTGGAGGTCGTCTGCCAGACGCGACCCCAGCCGCCCGTTGCAAACACGGTTGCCTTCGCCTGGAACACGTGCAGTTCGCCCGTGCCAAGCTCCCAGGCGACGACGCCAGCGGACTTGCCATCGTTCACGATGAGGTCTACCACGTGGAATTCATCGAAGAAGCGCACATTTTCCTTGATGCACTGCTGGTACAGCGTCTGCAAAATCATGTGCCCGGTGCGGTCGGCGGCGTGGCAGGCGCGGCGCACGGGCTTCTCGCCGAAGTTGCTGGTGTGCCCACCAAAGCGGCGCTGGCTGATGCGCCCCTCGTCGGTGCGGTCGAACGGCAGCCCCATGTGCTCCAGTTCGATCACCGCGTCGATAGCTTCTTCTGCCAGTACCATTGCCGCGTTCTGGTCTGCGAGGTAGTCGCCGCCCTTCACAGTGTCATAGGCGTGCCACAGCGGTTGGTCTTCTTCGTGGTTGCCGAGCGCCGCGCCGATGCCGCCCTGTGCTGCGCCCGTGTGGGAGCGCGTGGGGTACAGCTTGCTCACCACGGCGACGTTTGCGCCGCCCTTGCTGGCGTACAGTGCTGCCATCAGCCCGGAGCCACCGGCACCAACGATTACCGCGTCAAATTTATGGGTTTGCATGTCTAACAATACTCCTTCAACATCTCTTGTTTGTGGGGGTTCCAAATTTGACAAATGTTTGTTTCGGTTCGGCAGACCGGGAAAATCCCGCCCCTGCGCTGTGTTGTCCGCTGCGTAACATCAACTATGAGCTTGGCTGGGGCGCAGCGAGCCGCGCCCCATACCGGACAACAACATGACCTTATCGTCCTAGTGCATTGCCTGCAATTCGGCGTATGCTTCTTCTGCCAGCAGCAGCGCATCGGCGTTGACGCCGAACAGCAGCGCACCGCCGCCCGTCACCAGCAGCACCACCGCGCCGATCATGCACAGGTAAACCACACCGCGCTTGACCGTATCGTTGGTGAAGTAGTCCGTCAGCACGTAGCGCAGCCCGTTAAAGCCGTGTACCGTCACCAGTGCTAGCAGCGCGAAGTCGTACACACGCCAGATGGCAACACCGCCCACCAGGAAGCTCCAGCGGTCGTGCACAAACTCAACCGCCGTGCCGCTCTCGTTGATGAGGTTGGTGCCCACAACCGTGTGCCCGGCGAGCGTAATGTCGAACACGCCGGAGATAATGTGCATCATTGCCAGGTGACCGAACACCAGCGGCACGATGAGCACACCGCTCACGCGCATGAAGCTCCACCAGAAGCGCTCTACGTTGCTGCCTGCGCCCTTGCCCGTGACCTTTGCCGCACCTTCCCCGGCGAAAAGCCCGTAGGCACCCGAGAGCAGCATGGCGGCGATGATGGCAACGCCGATGCCGACGACAAACGGAATCTGCGCGGCGATGACTTCGCTCAGCGGCAGGATGAAAATGTCCGGCTCTCTGTAGTGGTCAATCACATGACCCATCATCAGCACGAACACGGGGATGAGCAGCACAACCGTGCCGACCACAACACCCCAGGCAGCATTCCGCTGGTACTTCCACCACTGCGGGCGGTAGTCCATGATAATGATGCGCAGTCCATTCAGGGCATGGTAGACAACTGCCGCTACCAGCCCAAACTCCGCAACGGTGAACAGGGGAGTTTGGTAGGAAGCAATCGCTTCAACGTACAGTTCGGGGTAAAAGACCGCCCAGGATGTGTCTACCACGTGGATCACGAGGAACAAGACAACACCCAGCCCGGTCAGCCGATGGAGCACCCAACTCCACTGTCCAATCGCGCCACGATAGCGCAGGGTTTCTGTTAAGGTGGTAACAAGCGAGGTCATTTGCGGTTTAAGCTCCTAAAACGGCACATCGCGCCAAGCTGCACGCGATTAACCTAAAATTCTTTATGCTTGTAACTATAGCATTAGGTGAACAGGTGCTTCAAGCCAAATGAGTGGAATTCGAGAAAAAAAGCACAAAATACGGCAATATGAGAGCAGGATGAGAAACTTGGTGGTAGTGAATTGTTGCCAGTTTGCCCGCCCCACCGCGCTATTGGTCTGCGTGTGGGCGAGCATTTATACTCCAGTATATGCAACGCTAGAGGCGATACCATGATTGCACAGCAGCAGGTGTACACCTACGACGAATTTGAACAGCACATTGCTCCCAATGAAAACCGCGAGCGCTTCGAACTCATTTACGGCACCATCGTGGAGAAACCCATGCCGACCCAGGAACATGGGATCATCATCGCCCGCTTTTCTTTCTATATGATCGCCTATCTGGACGAGCACCCCATTGGCAATTTTTCGGTAGAGACAGCACACCGGGTTGCAGGGGATGCGTACAACAAGCGCATCCCGGACGCATCGTATGTAAGCAAAGGCGCGGGGGTCGTCACGCAAGGGGCGGTGCCCACCACACCGGATATTGCTATTGAGGTACTATCGCCAGATCAAAGTCCGTTGGAATTGCGGGAAAAAGCACAGTACTACCTGAACAATGGCACGCAGGTTGTGTGGATTGTGTACCCGCAAACCAAGCAGGTCGAGGTGCGGACGAGCAGCGGCGCAGTGACGATATTGGGTGCGGACGATGTGCTAACTGCCGAGGATGTGCTGCCGGGTTTTGCGGTGAAGGTGGAGAAACTGTTCCGGCAGGTTTAGCGCCCTAATCGCCGCAGTACGCGCAGCACCCCTCACTCCGGCAGGAAGCCGAAGTCGAGGTAGTAGAACGTCTCGTCCTCGTGGGTGGTTTCACCGCTCTCTCGCAGCACAAACACACCCCGGTGGATGCGCTTCATGCGCTTTTTGAGTGTGCTCCACTGGCTTTTGCTGGGGGCGTCGTTGCCGGGCTGGATGGTGAAGTAGCCGTCTGTGAACAGGGCACGGAAGTACCTGCCCTCCTGCGGCAGCACATCGTGCAGCGCATCCCCGAAGACACGCTGCGCGTACTGGTGGGCATAGCCCGGTTTCGTCTGGCGGAAGGGCGGTAGCTCTTGCATGGCGTTAGGTGTGCTTCCAGTGTTTCGGTCGGCTGAGGATGTCCCGCAGGGCGGTTTCCACATCAGCATAGCGGAACTTGTAGCCCGCCTCAAGCAGGCGGTGCGGCAAAATGCGCTGGCTGTCCAGCACCACGTCTGCCTGTTCGCCCATCACGGCACGCAGCGCCACTGCGGGCACCGGGATCATGTTCGGGCGTCCGCGCAGGTTGGAAACGACCGCCATCAGCTCCGCGTTGCGCACGGGGTTGGGTGCCACCAGGTTATACGGACCGTCCGCCTCCGGGTGGTGCATCAAGAAACGCACCGCGTAAGCAATGTCGTCGTTGTGAATCCACGGCACCCACTGCTTGCCGTGCCCCAGCCGTGACCCGAACAGGTCTGCCGCTGCCAGGAACCCTGGGAACGCGCCGCCGTGCTGGTCGAGCACGATGCCAATGCGCAGGATCGGCGTCCGCACCTCTGCCTCCTGTGCGAGCGCCTCCCAGTCCACACACACCTGTGCCCGCCAGTCATCACTGGGTGGGGCGTGCTCCGTGATGGTGTGCTCGTCCGTGTGCCCATAGTAGCCCACGGCAGACGCCTGGATGAGCGCCAGCGGCTTAATTTTCGCCTGCTGGATGGCATCAACGACGGCGCGGGTCACGTCTAGGCGGCTTTGCAACACGCGCTGCTTGTGCGCTTCCGTCCAGCGCCAGCTCGCCGGGTTTTGCCCGGCGAGGTTGATAATAAACGTGTCCTCCTGTAGCAGGTCGCCCCAACCCGCTGGGGTTTTGGCATCCCAGCCGACGGTACGCACCCCGGACACAAAATGGGTTTTATTGCTGTGTGGGCTGCGAGAGAGCACAACCACGTCGTTGCCCTCGTTGCCCAGTAGGTTCGCCAGGTTGCTACCAATAAGCCCAGTTCCACCCGTAATGATGGCACGCATGAAATACCTTGGTCCTTCCGTATAACGGGCACTCTTACATAGCAGCAAATCACACAATGGCTAGCTTGCGATGAATGATGATTTGGTGTTTGTTTAATTCGTTGCCGATGTACTGTTGTACACCATCCTGCCGTGCAAGCTGGGAACCCTCACTCCCCGCTAAACTGCTATGTATGTCGCTCACACAATAGTTGGGCGGGGGTGGGGGAACGGCGCTGGCGTGTATGAAGAAACAAACCCGAATTTAATACACGCACAACACGGCGCGGCGGCACTTCGCGGTACACTGTTGGCACTGTGACCTTATAGCACGGATGAAAACAATGATTACGTTAATTGGACTACTGCTGGCAGCGCTGTTCGGGGTGGTGGTAGTGTTTGGCATTGGGGCGACGATCTACGAGGTGTACATCGCCAAGAAAGACCCCCTCACCGACCGGGACTACACCCGCAGCTACGACTGGACGCACCGCGACCACTAACAAGCTGTGTGCCCACACTTGCGCCGAACCCCAACCCTCTGTAGCCTTGCGCTGACTGCTGCTTTGGGAGGGAAATGTGCACATGGTTCGTAACACATTGCTGCTGTGGCTCGCTGTGTTGGTCGCTGGCTGTGGCGCTAGCAACGGGGGTGCCAGCATCACCCCTGGCGCCACCCTAACCCTGGTGCCGTCCACCACGCCGCAGGTCGGTACGGGCAACCCATACGCGGGCATCCCAGCAGGCACCACAGCAGCAGGCTACCCCACCCTGGGCGCAGAGGGTGCCCCGGTCGAAGTGGTTGAGTACGGCAGCTACGACAGCCGCGCCAGCCGCGCTGCCCACGACGAAATCTTTAACCAGCTTATCCCCCGCATTGAGCGCGGCGAGGTGCGCTATGTGTTTGTCCCGCTGAGTGGCACGGGCACGCTGCCCAACGGTGCCGCCGCCGCCCGCGCCGCCCTGTGCGCCGGGGAACAAGACGCTTTCTGGGCGTATCACGACCGGCTGTACGCGCTGCAAGCAGAACAAGAGCAAGCCGCAGATGTGTTCAGCGGCGCAAACTTGCTGGACATTGTGGACGCGCTGGGGCTTGACCGGGACGCCTGGAACGAGTGTGCATTGGGCGAACGCCCGGAGGCGGTGCTGCGCCAGGCAGCAGCAGATGCGCTGGATGAGGAAAGTTATACGGGCACGCCTACGATTCTCGTCAATGGCGGCTATGTGCTGAACGAGTTGTTCAGCATCAACGAGATTATCGACCAATTGCTCGCGCAGGTGGACGACACGGGTGCCGTCGCAGCGCTGCCCACGCCGGATGTGCAGGCAACCGCTACGCCGGACATCCGCCTGAACGCCACATTGCAGCAGGCGATTGACGCGCCCGTCAACATCACCCTGCCAGAGGACTGGACGGTGTCGCTGAGTGATGTGCTGCTGCTGCGCGATGTGGATGCCGTGCGAACGATCCCGTTTACGCTGTATAAGGGTCCGGTGGAGGGTGGCACGGGGTCGATTGTGCTGCTGTGGGGCTTCCCGAACGTTACCACGGGCAACCCGCTTGAGGCAGAGCTTGGCGTCGCCACACCCGTCCCGAACCTGCGTATTGATGGACTGCGGCTGCTGCGGCTTGCCGTGGTGGAACAGGGCTGCAACGTGGGCACCGACCTGGAACGCGAGTACCCGCTCGGCGGGCAGGTTGGCGTGGGCACGGAGTGGAGCGCGGTTGACTGCCCGGAACTGCCGGACACGCGCGGCTGGTTCGTGGGGGTACGGCAGTTCAACCTGAACTTCATCTTCTTTGCCTATGTGGAGCCGATTGACCCCAGCGCCATCACCGAGCAAGAGCGTATCGCCCGCCAGCAGGTTCAGAGCATTCTGGACACGGTGACGTTTATTGACCCCGCCGATATGCCGACGACTGCCCCACCCCCCGCCGCAACCACGCCGGATGCGCCTTAGAATTGCGCCGAGAACACGCACGTAACCCACGGATGGACTGATGACTAAACCTGCTTTCTCGCTGGTGCTGGTGCTCCTGGTTGCCGCTGTTGTGCTGGCACCCGCGCCCACCCGCGCCCAGGACGCCCCCACAGCTACACCTGCCGCCTCGCCCACGCCCATCCCGCGCCCTGCACCCGCTGCCACGCAGACGGACGGCAGGGCAACCCTGCTGCTGTACTTCGGGGGGATGCCACAGGGCAGCACGGGTGTCGCCCATGTGACCGGGAGCGGCATTGCCAGTGCGCGGCTGCGCTTCCTCAGCCAGATCACCGACTTTTACCGCGCCGAGGACGGGCTGTATGTGCTGGTCACTGCCGGGCTAGACGTAACGCCGCGTGCCTACCCGCTGTCGGTATCTATCCAGTATGAGGACGGCACGAGCACCACGCTAGACGCACAGGTCACGATTACGCTGGGCGGTTTTGTGCGGCAGGCGTTTAGCGTGCCCCCAGAACGCGCCTACCTCACCGCACCGGAGATCGAACGCAACGAGTACGCCCGGCTGGAAAGCATCATGCGCTCCCCCACGCCCGACCGAATGTGGGACGATGCGGGCTTCCGCGTGCCCATTGCCTCCGAGATCACATCGCCGTTCGGGGCGTTCCGCACCCTGAACGAGAACACACAAACCCGTCACACTGGTTGGGATTTACGCGCTGCGCCGGGCACGCCCGTGCAGGCGAGCGCGGGTGGGCAGGTGGCGTTTGCCGGGACGATGGACATTCGCGGCAACTTTGTGATGATTGACCACGGCTTTGGTGTGTTTTCCGGCTATGCCCACCTGGATCAAATCCACGTTACGCCGGGGCAGAGCGTCGGCTATGGGCAAATCATCGGTGTGAGCGGCAATACCGGGCGCAGCAACGGTCCGCATTTGCACTGGGAAATTGCCGTGAACGGTGAGTGGGTGGACAGTGTCGCGTTCACGGAGATGTGGCTGCCGTGAGTGTGACGACCCCGCTACCCGCTAGCGGAAATAGACCTGCCCCACCACCGGGAACGGCACGGGCGTGCCATCCGGGGTGGTCGCCTGCCAGTTGACGGCGCCCGTGTCGGCATCCAGCAGGAACACCAGTACATCGTAGCGGTTGCCTGGTTCCGGGGGCACTGCGCCGAACAGCGGGTCACCGATGGGCACATCCACCGCATCGCAGAACACCGCCCCCGCCTGCCACTGGGTGCTGTTGTACTTGCCCAGCCCGTGCACTGTAGTGCGGTTGCCCGCCGCCATGCCATCTTTCACGTAGCGCAC
>CAYVGI010000098.1:0-18389 GCA_964451095.1 uncultured Anaerolineaceae bacterium | reverse complement strand
ACAGTAATTCTCCTCCTTCTCACTCTCCTCACCGCTTCCCTCTCCATATCTTTCGCCCAAGACGAGGCACACCCGCTGGAAGGACAGTCCATCGAGATGTCCATTCTTGGTATCGGTGGCTGGCTCCCCAGTAGCCTGGGTGCAGAGATGGCAAACGACCTGTTCGTGGACTACGCAATGGAGAACTTCGGTTACGAGGTGAGCTTCACCTTCACGGAATCTCCGTTTGAGTCCCTGTTCCAGCGTGCCGCTGCGTCGCTGGCGACCGAATCCGATGAGTTCAACATCATCATCAGTGACAGCCAGTGGCTGGGCGCACTCGCTACGCCGGGCTGGATCGTTGACATGGACGAGTTGATCGAGAACGGTCTGCCGGAGCTGGGCATTGACCCGCAGCCGACCCTGGACATTGAGCCGTTTAGCCCTGTTGTGCGCGAAACGTACCAGGTATACCCGGATGGCTCCGATGAAATTTGGGGACTGCCGCAAGAAGGTGACGTGCAGGTGCTGTTCGTCCGTACGGACATCGTAAATGACCCGGACGAGATGGCAGCATTCGAAGAAGCAAACGGCTTCAAGATCCCCGAGACGTTCGAAGAGTGGGAAATGCTCAGCATGAGCGACTTCGAACTGATCGCCGAGTTCTTCACCCGCCCGGATGAGGACCTGTACGGTATCGCCATGCAGCACTCCATCGTTTACGACTTCTACTCCATGCAGTTGTACCCGTTCATGTGGTCACGCGGTGGCGACCACTGGAACCCAGAAGATCGCACGATGGTGGGCACGCTGGACACCGAAGTGAACGCAGAGGCACTTGAGTGGAACCGCCGTATGCTGAACTACACCCCGCCCGGCGCCCTGAACATGGGTATCGCTGAAAACGTAGACGCCTTCACCCAGGGTACGGTTGCAACCTCCCTCCAGTGGGCAGCAGTTGGTGCTTCCATGATCACGCCGGAGCTGGAAGGCAGCGTAGACATTGTGCCGCCGCCAGCATTCGACAACGACGGCGAACTGGTACGCATCTACTCCATGGGTGGTCAGCCGTGGGTGCTCAACGCATTCAACCCGGCAGACAAGATGCGCGTCGCCGTAGACTTCCTAAACTGGTGGTACCTGCCGGAAACGCAGCTTGAGTTTGCACGTCGTGGTGGTAACCCAACCGACGCTGCAACCCTCAATGACCCCGAGTTCGACAGCATCAACTCCTGGAACCGCGCTTACAAGTTCATGCTGGACGAGGGTCGTGCGCGTGACTTCTGGCACGAGCCGAACTACTCCGAGATGCTGTCCTTGCAGCAGGAAGAGTTCACCAAGTTCGCTGCTGGTGAGTACAACGACGCCCTCTCTGTACTCGAGTTCGTTGCTTGCGAGCAGCAAGAAATCCTGTTCGACAACGGTCGTACAGAAATCGAGCCGCCTGAAGAGTGCGATGACGCTGAGCCGGAATAAACCGTAGCCGCTCTTTAACAACTACGCAGGCAGGGGGAATAGTGACCCCCTGCCTGTTATGCTATACACACAAAACAAAAACCGTTTGAGATTTTTGGACTAGAGCCTTATGCAAGCGAACTCTACGGACACGGCACAGTTCGAGCGCTCCGCCACAATGCCGGAGATGAGCGCCCGCCGTGGCGCGACGGCGCGGGTGATGCGCGTGCTGGATGATGCCCGGCTCGTACCCGTTCTGCTGGTCATTCCCGTACTTATGTTTTTCATCGTGTGGAACCTCATCCCCACACTGTGGATGATCGGGCTGAGCTTCTATCGCTACAGCGATACGATTGGCAATTTGCAGTTTTTAGGCATTGAGAACTACGCGGACATCCTG
This sequence comes from uncultured Anaerolineaceae bacterium, assembly GCA_964451095.1. Classification (GTDB taxonomy): domain Bacteria; phylum Chloroflexota; class Anaerolineae; order Aggregatilineales; family Phototrophicaceae; genus DAOTTY01. The sequence continues at coordinate 16,555 of CAYVGI010000098.1, read as the reverse complement.
ACAGACCGGGGTGTGTGGCAGTCCATGAGCCGCACGTTCATCTGGGTGTTCTTTGGTGTAGGCATCCAAACCCTGCTGGGAATGGTATTGGGCTACCTGTTTTGGGGCAGCCGAGATATGCCCGGTCGCCGCGTCGCGCTAACGATGCTGTTTACACCGATGATTATCACGCCCGTTGCTGCCGGGTTGTTCTTCCGTCTCATCTACGAACCGACGTTTGGTATTGTGAACTGGGTGACAAAATCTGTCGCGGGGCTAGAGATACAATTCCTGCAAAACACAGACATCGCGTTCTGGTCAGTGCTCTTCATTGATATATGGATGTGGACGCCGTTCATGATCCTGATTACGCTAGCGGCACTCGGTTCTGTGCCCAAGGCGGAACTGGAAGCAGCGGAGATCGACCGACTGCCCTGGCTAGACCGCTTCCGGTTCATCATCTTGCCGAACGCGAAGTTCATCCTTATGTTGGGCATTCTGCTGCGCACGATTGACTCGTTTAAGACACTAGACCTCGTCTACTTGATGGCGGTGCCCGGCGACACAACCAAGCTCATCGCGGTGACGCTGCGTGAGCAAGCATTCGATGGGCGTGACTTCGGCTGGTCGTCTGCACTGGCGATTATCTTGCTGCTGACGGCGATTGCGTTTACGTCTATCTACCTGTACATCCTGAACCTGAACAGCAAATCACAGGAGGTGGTCACATGATGCGCCTGCGCGGTTGGCGTAAACACGCCTATCATGTGCTGTTGTGGCTGGTGGCGTTTATCTTCTTTGCGCCCGTGCTGTGGATAATCATCAGCGCGTTTAAGACAACGGACGGCATCTTGTCTATCCCGCCACAGTTTGTGTTCACGCCCACGCTGGAAAACTTTGCTGATTTGGCAACCCGGCAGAACATTGCCCGCTACTTCCGCAATAGCATCATCATCTCGGCATCTGCGGTTGGGATTGCCATTGTGGTGTCGTTCCTGGCGGCGTATGCATTCTCTCGCTACAGACCCCCCGGTACGAACTTCATGATGTTCATTTTGCTGTCCATCCGCATGGTGCCAGCGGTGGCAGTAGTCGTCCCCGTCTCCCTGATGTACGCCGCCTTGCAGTGGAAAGACACGTACTTCGGCATGATTATGTTCTATGCCATGTTTAGCATTCCCTTCTCCGTATGGATTTTGAAGGGTTTCATTGATGGCGTGTCCGAACGGTTCGACGAAACCGCGCTGGTGAACGGTGGTTCGCGCTGGCATGTGATCTTCCGCGTGATTTTGCCGCAGGTCGGTCCGGGTTTGGTGGCAGCGTTCATCTTCAACATGATCTTCGTGTGGAACGAGTTCTTGTTTAGCTTGCTGCTGGGCGGTAGGGTCACTACCACCATTCCGGTTTCCTTCTCCACAGACCTGTACTCCGACGGTGGTTTGGACTGGACGTTCGTCGCTGCAATGACCACAACATTTATGATCCCGCCGGTGCTGGCGATTATGTTCTTCCAGAAGTACCTGCTCGTCGGCATGACGTTCGGTACTGTGCGCGGTGAGGTATAGCGATGGCGGAAAACGCAGCTATCCAAAACCCGGCACCCGCGCCTACTCCCCCACTCGGCAACTTTAAGGCGTGGCAGTTCCATGCAGCGCTGGCGGTGATGTTGGCGGTGGTGATGGTGATAAGCACGATTGTTGTGTATCAAGAGGCGGTCGCCGATGCAGCGGAGGATACCGCAGAGGCAATTGCAGAAGCGGAAGAAGCAGGTGAGGACGTTAGCGCGGTTGAACCCGTGGAAGTGGACTTCGAGATCGAGGAAGCATACAAGTACTGGGCAGCCGGGTTGATCTTCCTGACGATTGCTGAGGTGATTTTTTACGGTGTGCGCCGGGGTTGGCCCTTCGCCACAACCGTTCAGGTCGGCTTGATTATCTTGCTGACGCTGAGCTTTATCCTCATCACCCAGCGCGTGGAACGCGATGTGTTCCAGTACGGTGCGTTTGCGCTAATTGTGTTTACGCTGTTCCAGGTCGTGTTCGGCAACATCTCGCCGGAGGCGAACTTCCGCCAGTCCATGGTGGGGCTGCTCATCGGCGCTGTCATCATCTCCGTGGTGGTAGGCATTGCGATCTGGCTGGTGCCGTACCTGATTGAACTTGGCTAGCATGGTAAACAGGAAAGAATAGACGACTATGACTGCTGCTGTTGAGTTCAAGAATGTGTCCAAGTCCTATGGGCGCAACACAATTGTAGAAGACATGAACATGATTGTGGAAAGCGGCACCTTCACAGTCATTTTTGGCGCACCGGGCAGCGGCAAATCCGTGCTGCTGCGCCTGATTACCGGGCTGGAAAAACCCGACCGGGGCGAGATTTTCATCCGGGGGGAGAGCATGAACCGCATCCCCCCCGGCGACCGTAACATTGGCTATGTGCCACAGTCGTTTGCGCTGTACCCGCACTACAGCGTGTTCGACAACATTGGCTATCCGCTAAAGCTAATGGGCATGAGCGCGGCAGACATCAAGCCCATTGTGGAAAGCACAGCGGAACAGCTCAAAATTGGGCACCTGCTGCAAAAGCGCCCAGACCAGTGCAGCGGCGGCGAAAAACAGCGCGTGGCAATCGCACGCGGCATCGTGAAGAACACCCGAATCTTCATCCTGGACGACCCGCTGACGGGTTTGGACTTTAAGCTGCGCGAGCAACTGTTTGAAGACCTGCGCCTGATGAAGGAAGACCTGGACGCCACGTTCATCTACACCACATCGGACGCGCTGGAAGCGCTGATGCTGGCAGAGTGGGTCAATATCTTCGATGGTGGCAACATCATTGAGTCTGGCGAGTTGGCTGTCGTCTACAAACAGCCCGAACATGCCCGCACCATGCAACTGCTGGGCTTCCCCCCGGCGAATGTCTTCCCTGGTAGCTTAGCGTCGTCTGCCAATGGCAGCGCCACGTGCAACAGCGCGTTGATAGACTTCCCGGTTGCGGCGAACGGGCATCCATATAGCGGCGAGGTGCTCATTGGGTTGCGCCCACAAGATATTCAGATCAACCCGGTCACAAACGGCGGCACACCTGCCATTCCAGCAGAAATCACGCTGGTAGAAGACCTGGGCGGTGAGCTTGTCATCTACCTGGACGCAAACGGCGTTGAGCTAGAGGCAGTTGTACCGCGCAGTGAAGTGCTAGAGCTGACAGAAGGCGAAGCAACAATTGCAATCAACCCGGAGCGCTTGCAGGTTTACCAACCGAGTGGCGAGCGTGTGGGTCACGGAGCAAACTAACCATGTTAGAAATCCGACTTGATAACCTGAGAAAAGCATTCGGCGATGTCGTCGCCGTCAACGATATTAGCATTACATTCCCCTCGTCCACAGTGACGTGCCTGCTGGGTCCGTCTGGTTGTGGCAAAACCACGCTCATGCGGATGATTGCCGGGCTAGAAGTGCCCACCAGCGGCGAAATCTACTTTGGTGACCAGCGCGTGACGGACATGAACCCCAGCCAGCGTAACATTGGCATGGTGTTCCAGTACCCGGTGGTATATCGCGGCATGACGGTGTTCAACAACGTGGAACTACCCCTGCGCACCGAGCGCGGTGTGAGCACCAAAGAGCGCAGAGCGCGCGTAGAGATGGTGCTGGATTCGCTTGACCTGCTGGACAAGGCAAACATAGACGTGACCAACCTGGACAACGGTACGCGCCAGAAGGTCGCCGTTGCCCGCGCCGTTGCCCGTCGTCCGAGCATCATCCTGTTTGATGAGCCGATCACCAATGTGGACATCACTGCCAAGTATCAGCTTAAGCGGGCGCTCAAGCAGTTGGTGAAGCAGCACAACCAGACCATCGTCTATGTGACGCACGACCAAACCGAGGCAATGACGCTCGCAGACGAGATTGCGCTCATGCGCAGCGGCGAGATTGTGCAGCGTGGCACGCCGCGTGAACTGTACAACTCCCCCAACGAGCGCTTCGGCGGCTGGTTCCTGGGCAACCCTGGCATGAACTTCATCGAGTGCGAGGTGATTCGGCAAGATGGGCAGGCGCTAATTGTAGACCCGATCTTCCCGACACCCGTGCAAGCAACCCTGCCGGATCGCGTGACTTCGGTTGTGGTCGGCATCCGCCCGGAGCGCGTGCGGGTGGACAGTACCCCCAGCGAGCACACAGTAGAGGGGCGCGTGATCCGCAGTGCGATGGTCGTGGGCGGGCAGCACCTGCTCACGGTTCAGGCAGGCAACGAGATTGTTCGGGCGAAGGTGCCACACAACCAGCACATTGCTGGCGACCAACCCGCGCATGTGTACAGCCCGCTAGAGCATGTTGCCGTATTTGACGAAGACGGGCACCGCATCGACACAGAACTGCGCTACAGCACAGTCGAACTGAGCAACGCCGTGAGCTAAACGGCAGGGGCGCTTCTGCGTCCCTCGCCCTGATGCAGTGTGCATGAAACACATCAAGCTTACACATTTAGTTGGGCTGTCCCTGGGCATACCCGTGGTGTTTTTGCTGCTGGTGTATGCGTGGGTGCTGGTACAGTTTGATGGCACCTGTGTGACCTTCACCGCAGAGGCATACTCGTGCACATTCCGTACTTTAGCCACCAATCAGTTTAACTGGATAGTGCTGTTTGCCCCGCTGTGTGTGGTGCCGTCTGCCTTGGTAATTGCCGCTGCATACGTCGGCGTGAGTTGGTGGCGTGGCAGGGCAAAACAGGTAAATTAGTGCGTATGCTAGGGGCGGTGTGCTGACCCGCCCCGTTTGAAAATGGACTTTTTTGTAGGAGCTTACGATGGCAACTGTTGTGAGTTTAGGGGTGCACATCCTGGATGTGCTGGGACGGCATGTAAACCGCATCCCCGACGGGCAAGGCATTGACCTGATTGACGAGGTACGCCTGACGGTGGCGGGCACCGCTGCGGGTACCAGCGTTGACCTTGCCAAGCTGGGCGCAGACGTGATTGCCATAGGTGCGCTGGGCAAAGACGAGCTGGGCAACTTCGTTGTAGACACAATGAACCGCTACGGCATCACTACCGATTACCTCGTGCGCAAAGATGGCGTACAAACATCTGCAACAATGCTGCCCATCCGCCCCAACGGTGAGCGCCCAGCAATGCATGTGCTGGGCGCAAACGCGGTGTTCTCTAAAGATGATGTAAACTTCGATGTCATTGCACAGGCAGACCACCTGCACTTTGGCGGCACCTACCTGCTGCCCCAACTGGACGGGCAACCCACCGCGGACATCCTCAAGTTCGCCAAGGAGAACAACACCACTACGTCATTAGATATGCTCGCCGTGCCACAGGATGACATGCTGGGCACCATTGCGCCCTCACTGCCCTACCTGGACTATCTCATCCCCGGTGTTGAAGAAGCAGCGATGATCGCAGGCATCCCGGAAGAAGAACACCAGCGCCTTATTGACTTTTACCTGGATAAAGGCGTTAAGCACGTTGTGTTCACCATGGGCGGCAGAGGCAGCATCATCGGTGCCAAGCACCTGGACGAACCCATTCGCATCCCCGCGTTTGATGTGCCCGTAGTAGACTCTACCGGGTGTGGGGATGCCTACTGCGCCGGGTTCATTGTGGGGCTTGGCAAGGGCTGGGACTTAGAAAAGTGCGGGCTGTTCGCGTCTGCGGCATCCGGGCTGGTGATTACCGGGCTGGGTTCGGACGCGGGTATTATTGACTTTGACAAAACTCTGGAATTCATGGAAACCGCAGAACGCCACCCTATCGCAAGCGTTCAATAACACCGAGGAACACGGAGAAACCAATATGACTATGGAATATGATTTTACGGGCAAGCGTGCCCTGGTCACGGGCGCGGGCAAGGGCATCGGGCGTGTGATTGCCAAGCACCTGCACGACCTGAACGCAGAAGTGGTTGCGCTCAGCCGCACGCAAGAAGACCTGGACTCGTTAAAAGAAGAGATTAAGTGCGAAACCATCACGGCAGACCTGGCAGATGCGTCTGTGGCGCAGCGTGCCGCCGAAGAAGCGGGCGCAATTGACCTGCTGGTGAACAACGCCGGCATCGCACTGCTGGAACCGTTCATGGAGATGTCCATCGACTCTTTAGACAAGACTTTGAACGTGAACCTGCGCTCCGTGGCGATTATCACACAGGTGATCGCACGCGGCATGATTGAGCGCGGCAGCGGCGGCGCTATCGTGAACATCAGCAGTCAGGCGTCTATGCGGGCGCTGTGGAACCACGCCGCCTACTGCGCGTCCAAGGCAGGGTTAGATCACCTGTCCCGTGTGATGGCGCTGGAGCTTGGGCAGCACAACATCCGCGTGAACGTGGTGAACCCGACGGTTGTGCTCACACCGATGGGCAAGATGGCTTGGGGAGACCCCGCCAAGAGTGAACCCATGATGTCTCGCATTCCGCTGAACCGCTTCGCGGAGCCGGAAGAAGTTTCCGACGCGGTCATCTACCTGCTGAGTGACTACGCCAGCATGATTCACGGCACGATGCTGCCGATTGACGGCGGCTTCCTCACCGGATGACCTGACCCACCCCACGGGGAGGCAACCACCTCCCCGGCGCACCGACCCACCCACTCACATCCGGAGCTTGACCATGCAACAGAGCAGCACACACGATGCCCTGCCAGACCCGCGCAACGCCGACGTGCTGGTTTACATCAACGGGGAGCTAGTGCCCCGCCCAGACGCGAAAATCTCGGTGTTCGACAGTGGCTACCTGATTGGCGATGGGGTGTGGGAAGGCGTGCGGCTGCACGATGGTGTGTTTGCTTTTCTAGACGCTCATCTGGATCGACTGTTCCAGGGGGCGGCAGCGGTGGGCATGGACATTGGCAAGACGCGGGAAGAACTCACCGATGCGCTCTACCGGACGGTTCGGGCAAATGATATGCACACTGATGTGCACGCCCGCCTGATGATTACCCGTGGCATCAAGAAAACCCCCTCGCAAGACCCCCGCCTGACGATTACCCCACCGACGATTGTGATTACGGCGGAGCACAAGAAGGCAGACCCGGCGACGACTGAGCGCGGTATCCGGCTCTTTACGTCTACGGTGCGCAGAGGTTCCCCGGACTACCTCGACCCGCGCTTGAACTGTCACAGTAAGCTGCACGAGGTGATTGCGTTGGTGCAGGCAATCAATGCCGGGGCGGATGAAGCGCTTATGCTCGATATTCACGGCTTTGTGAGCACCTGCAACGCTACGAACTTCTTCATTGTGCGTGGCGGTGAGGTGTGGACATCCACCGGGCAGTACTGCATGAACGGTATTACCCGTGGCAATGTGATCCGGCTGTGTGAGGAGAACGACATTCCCGTTTACCAGAAGAACTTCTCGCTCACGGATGTGTACGACGCGGATGAGGCATTTGTCACGGGCACATTCGGCGGGCTGACGCCTGTTACGTCTGTGGATGGACGCGTGATAAATCAGCATCTGTCACGCCCGATGACGCGGCGGCTGAGCAAGCTTTACCACACACTGATTGAACGCGAGGTCGCCAGGGCATAGCGTCAGCCTGCCCTTGTTGTGGACAGCGGTTGTGACTACACGAAGCCTTTTGGCAATTAAAAAGCCGGGTGTGGGTGCCCGGCAAAGAATCAAAAAATAATGGGGAAATCAAGTGTTGCGCAGTAACCCTACGCTAGCGAACCCACAGAGACATATCAATCTGGCGTGGTAGTTGCAGCAAGTGCTGCCCACGCGGAGAGGCATGAGTTGCTGCCTCCTGGAAAAGAGACTGGTACGCGGCGTTGTCCCCAGCAACTTCCACAATCTGGTAGACCTCGCGCATTTTGTTCAGCGCAATGTACGGGTTCGGGTAACCATCACACAGCATAAGTGCTGCCAACCGCGCCTCAATCCGCGCTGCGGTGTCCCAGCCGGGGGCGTCCCAATCCAGCAGCGCCCGCTGCACATCCACATGATAGCGAATGAGCATCCGCATCATATCACGGTCTTCTGCCTTGGCGTCCTGGTCTCGGTACAGGTTGATCAGGTTGATGAGCGCCTGTTCGTCCGCGGCGTGGTAGCGAATGCGCTCCACCTGACGTAAAACGCGCTGCCGTAGTTGGTCCGGCTGGCGCTTGCGGAAGTAGTCTGGGTTAGGGAAGTTCTGGCGGTTTTTTGCAGGAGCCGCCGCGATTGCTGCTTCTAACATGGCGGCAAAGTCAAGCTGGTGCTCATCTGCAAAGCGCCCATATCCCTCCCAGTGCAACATGTCGGTGTGCTGGTCGGGTGGCGGGTCGATAAGCCCCTCCTGTACCAGTACCACCTGGAGGTGCTGCTGTGGTTCTGCGGGGTAGCCCTCTGCCAGCCGATGGATAAGCCGACCGATGTGAGTGTAGAAGGTTGAGCGCATCGCCTGCCGCTGCTGCTCGGCAGTCTCTGTGCTCATATACATGGACACGAGTTGAAGCAAGGTTTGTTCGTCAGGGTTCGAACCTATGCCATTGAGCATATCTTCTAGTGTATTGACCATTTTCGGAGTCCTCCTGGATGTTACAAACACAGTAACATATCATTGTACTGGAATACCCCCATAAGTTAGGGGGTTGCGTATTTGTACCGTCATAGGATGTAAAAATACCGTAAAGACACTCTGGTAGCCGTGTTCGGCATTGTGCGTTAAAACCTTGACCATCGACAGGGACTGGAAGGAGAAAAAACCTTTGCGAAAACGCAAGTTAAACCCGAACGTGCTGTTTGGCATTCGTGCCGTAATTGGTTTGCAGTTGGTGGTCGCCGGATGGCTGCTGTTCGGCACACAGCGCCCACTAAGTGGGCAACGTTTTTGGACGTTTGTATTTACTATTGTCACTATAGGCTATTTCACCTGGATCAACTATCGCCTATATGTACTAGAGCGTGCTGTGGTTGCAGGCAACTTGCGCACGCAACTGCTGGCAGACCTGCGCGGCGACAAGGCACTGAAGGCACTTGCAGCGCTGCGCTCTATGAACATGCTGACCGGGGCAGACAGCGCAGTTGCCAACGCAGACCTGCGCTATGCCAACTTCCAGGGCGCGAGCCTCCAACAGGTAAACTTTACAGGCGCGGATTTGCGCTACGCCAACCTGCACAGCGCCAACCTTCAGCAGGCGAACTTATCTAGTGTGGATGTGTGGGACACCGACTTCACCGATGCGAATTTGCGTGGTGCCACCCTTACCGACGCACGGCATATCGTGAATGCGAAGTTTAACACGGGCACTACCCTACCTGACGGCAGCGCATGGCAACCCGGTAGCGATGTTCGCAGCTACACGTAGTTCGCGTGATCTTACAACGCTTTTCGGGAGGTCTCATTTGGTCACATAACGCCAACCATTCTCTCAGGCACGTTTCATCCGCTGTTGTGCTTCTAATGGCTACACTATGTGGCGTCCACACACATTAGGAGACACACATGTCACACCAAATTTCACGTCGCAACCTGCTGAAGGGGTTGGGTGTTGGCGCTGCTGGGCTTGGGCTGGGCCTTAGCCTAGAAGACCGCCGCGCTATGGCACAGATTACCTCGTCCAGTGAAGCTGTGCCCGCGTACTATCGTTTCGCTATTGGTGATGTCAACGTGACCATCATCAAGGATGCTAGCAGCGCCTTCGATCCGTCAATCTTCGCTGTAAACGCATCTGACGAGGAAATTGCCGCAGCAATCGAGGCAGCAGGTGTACGCCGCTTTGAAGACGGCACCGTCAGCAACCTGTTCGACATCATGGTTGTGCAGACCGGCGACCGCACCGTCCTGATGGATACCGGACTTGGCAGCCCGAACTCCGCACTGAACCCAGGGCTGAACATGCTGGGCATCACCGAAGCGGACATCACAGACGTGATTATCACACACTTCCACCCAGACCACGTCGGCGGTGCGTCCTTCGAGGGTGAGATTGCCTACCCGAACGCCCAGTACCACATCTCCCAGATTGAACTGGACTTCCTGATGGCAGGCATGGAAGCAGAAGAAGTGAACAGCAGCATTGCTGGCGCAATGGCGAAGCTGCAACCGATGATCGACGCTGACCAATTGGCAACCTACAGCAACGAAGATGCAGTTGTTCCGAACGTGATGGCAATGGCACTGCCGGGGCACACCATGGGTCACCACGGCATGATGATCGAGTCCAACGGCGCATCCCTCATCAACGTTGTAGACTCGATGATCAACCCGTACATCCACATCCCGAACCCGAACTGGCAGGTTCAGTTCGACATGGACGGCGACATGGCAGCAGAAACCCGCACTACCCTGCTCACCCGTGCATCTCAGGAGCAGATTCCTGTGTTTGGTTATCACTTCCCCTTCCCCGGCGTTGGCTACATCGCCACTGAGGGTGACAGCTTCCGCTTTACCCCCGCAGCATACTAACCCACTCCCCCACCGAGCATTTAACTGACTACCCTTGCGCACCGAGTCCTGAGAGACTGGGTGCGTGGGGTTACTGCCCCCTCGTCTGCTGCCGAAATCGACAGTGTCATTTGCTATTCGGTTTGGTGACGCAACTGCGCCGCCGCCCATACGACAACTAAGCGCCTGCTGCCATCATCAGGGCATGGCAGCAGCGGTGCCAAGTGCGTAGAGGTTTTCCTGTTGGGTTTGGCTATCAAACAGTTGCACAGTAGCGGTCAGCCCAAAGGGGGGCGGCGTGGGGCTGACCGTTGGTGTTTCGGTTGGCAGCGGTGTTGATGTGGGACCGACGGTGTTCGTCGGTGCGGGGGTGGCGACTGTGGGCAAAACGCGGGTGTCTGGAGCGGCGTTGTTGTTACTGCGGTTGCTCGCCACGAAGACCCCACCCCCGACGAGCACAGCGAGCACCAACACACCTACCCCCGCCGCAATGAGCATCGTGCTGTTGCCGCCGCCCTGTTTTTTCCGCTTTCCCGCCGACGACGGCGCTGCCCCACCGAGTTTTTCCATGGCGGACAGTGCCGGACCGTGATTTGGATCGAAGCTGAGTGCCCGCTCAAGCATTTGGCGCTGGCGGGACTTGCTTTCGACGATCAGGCTGGCGGCGTACCAGGCATCAGCGTTGTTGGGGTATTGGCGCAGCAGCCGACGCATCATATCCTGTGCAACGTCCGTATTGCCACCCCGATGAAGCCGCACTGCCTGGCGTAGCTCGTCTCGGATGTCTGCATCGAACATGGTGTGGCACTCCTACCGGGTGAACTGATCTACCGCTGGGACAAACACAGATTCGTACAGTGCTGCTTGTTCAAAGCGCTGGCTGACCATCCCGACTGCGAAGGTGGTGTCGCCGCGTTCTGCCATGGCGATGTTCAAAATCATCTCGGCGTCGCGGAACTCGTACACCTGCCAAATGAACCCATTGGCGTTGCGCGTGTCTACCGCATCTGGGTTGACGTAAATCTCGAAGTCTTGGGCGACATCCCGCAGGATGCGGTCGGCGGGGACATCTGGCACACCGATGAAGAACAACATCGCTACATTGGTGAAGTCTTCTCGCACGAACATGCCATCACCGTAGTCGTCCCAGCCCTCCGGGCGCACACTGGTGATACCGGTCATTGGGTCGCTGTAGGCGACAGCGCGGTTGCTGACCGCCTCCGGGAGGTAGAACTCAATCGGGTCAATCTGGTTGATGCAAGCACCGCTGGGTGGCGCACCGGGGTTATTCAAGAACGCCTTCATCATGTCCATCGGGCAGGGATGCGAGAGCGTTGCGCCGTGCCCAACGCTAGGGATGTTGTAGAAGTAGCCGTTGGGCAGGGTCTCTGCGGCAATCTCCGCCCAGCGCGGCGGCGTAATGGGATCGTACTCGCCGCTCATGACCAGCGTCGGAATGTCGCTCACAACAGGTTCGTTCTCGATGGGTACCCAGGGCACATCGCCGCGCCACGCATCGCACACACTGAAGATGATCTCACCTGTGTTCGGGCTGGTGCGGAAGTAGGACGCCGCCGCCGGATAGGGTGCATGGGACAGCAACACAGAGTCCAGTGTGGTGAACGGCACTTCTTCCACGCACTGCACGGAGAAGTTCATGCCCATGCTAAAGCCCTCTTGTTCCAGGAGGTAGCTTTCCATTGTAGAGGCGAGCAGGGCATAGTTGCCATCACGCGCATCGTAGATGATGCGTGGCAGGTACGGAATGAGCATCTCGGAGTAGAGCGCGTGGAACGTGAGCGCAACAAGGCGGTTGCCGTCCACCAGCACCGCGAGTTCACGGTCGCTAACGGGGTGTAGGATGAACATCTCGGCAGGCTCAGCGTTAAGCTGCTCCACAACCTCGTAGAACACCGTGCCCAATTGCGGATAAGCAGCATTGCACGCAGCATCCACTGCACAATTGAGGAACAGTGTGTTAAAGGCGCGGTCTGCGTTTTGTGCTACCTCATCGAACATGCTCACCTGCGGTGGCAATACACTGTCGATTACCACACTGCGGATGCCCTCCGGGTGGTCTCGCATGGCGGTGAGTGCCAGGCGGGTACCGTAGGAGATACCGTACAGGTTCCACTCATTGTAGCCCAGCACACGGCGCAGGTCGTTCAGGTCGGCGGCGCTTTGTGCGCTGTTATACAGCCCCAGTGTGTAGCCGCGGGTTTCTAAACGCTGGCGGCAGCGATCCATCGCCTCGACTGACAGGCGAATGTTCTCCTCCTGGGGCAGGTTCTCATCGAGGATGTCGTACTGGATGTTTTCGTACTCCTCGCAGTTGAGTTGCGGGCGGCTGTAGCCTGTGCCGCGCTGGTCGAAGATAATAAAGCTGCGCTCATCCAGGAACGGTTCAATCAGAAACGGGAATATTGACTCTACGCGCCAGAGTGCATCACCACCGGGACCGCCCTCCAAGTAGACGATGGGGTCGGGCTTGGGGTTGTCGCTGTAGCTGTGGAAGACTGCGACATGCAGGCGAATTTCCAAGCTGGTTGGGTCAGCATGGTCTTCTAGCGTGACGAGTTCAAAGCAGGTTACGTCGAGGAATGTGTCGTCAAATTGACAGGGTGTGGGATCGAGGCGCGGTGTGTCTGCATCCTGTGCAAGAGCAGGTGTGATGTTGAGTGCAAGCAGGCACAGGCACCCCATGATAAATAACCGTCCTAAAGTGGACATGGTGATAATGACCTTCTCGTGTACCCGTGTTAATGTTTCCTACAGGGTATCATGTTTCCACCTACCAGACAACTAACCGAGACGCCGCCCATACGGTGCCATAACAACATTTAAACAAAATTGGTCGCCGATATTTGATGAATACATTGTGCTACCCGACGCGCAAATCACCGAGATTTCTGGCAAGCACCATGGGCAGAAGAACAGCGCCGCCACAATATCAATCCCCCAGACGACGATGTGTAGGGGCGACCCAACCGTGAGATGTTAGGTCGCCGGGACTGAGATATGCACAACCCGCAGGTCAGGTGGCGTGTAGCAGCTACGCTATTCTGCCTCGAACGCTGCCAGCGCGTGGAAAGACCCCTTTAGCGCGGGGTACAGTTCACGGTAGGCGGGGTAGAGTTCTTCGTACTGTTTCACGGCATCCGGGTTCGGGTCGGTCTGGTCAACCTTGCGCACCATGGCGGCGGTTGCTGTGGGCACATCCGGGTAGGCACCTGCGCCCACCGCCGCCAAAATCGCCGCACCAAACGCCGCGCCCTCCGTCGTGTTCACGGTGTACAGCGGAATGCCCATGATGTCCGTGATCATCTGCCGCCATACCGGGCTTTTCGCCGCACCACCGCTTACGACGCTGTCTGCTGGGTCTATGCCCTGTGCGCGTAGCAGCTCAAGCTGGTCGCGCATCCCGAATGCCACCCCTTCCATCACAGCGCGTGCCATTTCTGCAATGCCGTGGCGCAGCGTGAACCCGACAAACGCACCGCGTGCGAGGGGGTCTGGATGTGGGTTGCGCTCCCCGGTGAGGTACGGCGCGAACAGCAGTCCGCGTGCGCCAATGGGCACCTCTGCAACCAGCGCGTTGATCTCATCGTAGCCGCGCCCACCCGCAATCTCGTCATGGAACCAACGCAAACCGCCCGCCGCGCTCAGCATCACACCCATGTGGAAGTACTCACCCGGCACAGGACCGCAGAATGTGTGCAAGCGCCCGTCCGGTTCCGGTGAGTAGACCTTGTTGCTGGCATAGGCGACACCGGACGTGCCAATCGACATGCTCACCATGCCATCCTGCACAATGCCACTGCCGACTCCCCCGGCGGGCTGGTCACCTGCGCCCCCGACAATCGGTGTGCCTGCCTTCAGTCCGGTGGCGCTTGCCGCTTCCTCACTGACGTGGGCACTCACATCCTGGGATTCGACCAACTCCGGCAGCCACTCACGCGGGATTTCAAAGGCGTCCAGCATGTCATCCGACCAGGTGCGGGTGGCAATGTCCATCAGCCCGAACCCGCTGCCGTCTGCCACGTCTGCCACGTAAGCACCGCTCAGGCGATAGCGCACGTAGTCCTTGGGCAGCAGCACATGCTTGAGCTTGGCGAAGTTCTCCGGCTCGTTTTGTTTCATCCAGCGGATTTTGGGCGCGGTGAAGCCCGGCAGCAAAATGCTGCCAATGCGCTGGTAAAGCACTTTCTCGCCGATCTTGCCTGTGATTTCGGCGCACTGGTCGCCGCTGCGCTGGTCGTTCCACAGGATGGCGGGGCGTACAATCTCGCCGTTTTCGCCCATGGGCGTTAGCCCGTGCATCTGCCCGGTAAGCCCGACGGCGGCAACGTCGCCTGCACTCACCTGCTTGAGCACGTCGCGCAGCGAGGCGCTGGTCGCCTGCCACCAGTCTTCGGGATCCTGTTCGCTCCACAGGGGCTTGGGGGTGGAAAGCTGGTGCGGATAGTCCTGTGTGGCGACCACGTCACCGTGTTCGTCAATGACAACCGCTTTGGAGGCAGTCGTGCTCACGTCGATTCCAATGAAGTATTTTGGCATGATAAACAAATCTCCTGGCAAAAACGGTTTTGTGCGCCTGTTTTAACGCATGGCAGGGTGGGGTGGCAACTTTACACGGTGCCAGTACTGCGCAGCGGTTTGTGAATGGGGAATAGAGAACACGCTAGGGGAACAGATCGCCAACGGGCAGTTCAAAATCGGGCAGCACATCTGGCAACGTGAGCTTCTCACCTTCTGCTACAAGTTGCACGGGTTCGTCAGGGACATGCACCTCCACCTGCCGGGCAACATAGTCAACTACCCATACGATGACCCCAGCGCGCATGTAGTGCGCCAGCTTGCGGCGCAGTTCCGTTTGCTCTGTGTTATTGCGCGGGTCAGAGATTACCTCCACTGCCAGTCCTGGGGGCACAGGTTCGTAGCCTTCATTTGTGGGAAGGTCTTTCACGTAGGCGACATCCGGCGCAAATACCTGCCCGTCAATGATGAACCCGCCGCCCTCCCCGGTGACGTACCCAGAAATGCCCTGATCATTGCTTAAGAGAAACATGCTGATGAACGTGATAATCCGGGATGCGATCACAGATACGAATGGGTTGGATGGCACTTCAACGATCTCCCCATCAATGAACTCGAAACGCTTATGTGCGTTTTCCGGGCGGTGAACAAACGCCTCAAACTTTGCGAGTGTGGTTTTTTGGTTGGGGGGTGACGCCATGGCGTGATCTCGTTGGGTACTTTGTGGCAATTGTAGCACAGGCAGCCCCAAAGGTTCTCACGCCGATGGTGTGCAAAAGCGCAATCAGGCATCTCAGTGTGTGCAGGTATTAGCAAAATCCGACGAAGTGTGATAAAAGCCACCTGTGGCAAAAACTCATCTTCAGCGGTGGATAATTAAGGGGTTCCCATGAAAACCATCGGACTTTGGGGTGTGCTCGTTGCTGTGTTTGTCTTCTCCCCGGCATCGGCACAGGTTCCGCCGAACGAGGAGTGGTCGATAGAGATTGTCGTCTCGGATGTTCTGTTCGGAAATTTTCTCATTTTCAACGGGCAACCTTTTGTATCATTTGTCGAAGGTGGAACCCTTCGGTACGCAGTGAGAGAAGCTACAGGTTGGGATGTTCGCGACACAGGCATCACGAACGTTACAAGTGGTAGTCTTCTGGACAACAACGGGCAACTTGCCCTTGTGTTCACGCGAGGTCCATTTGGGAACCGGGAACTCTTCTTCTCAACGTTTGACGGCACCCGTTGGTCTACGCCTATCCTTATCTCAGCTAATGTAGACACAGCGTCAATAGCAGTGATCAACGGACGCCCTGAAGGTGTGCTCGTCACCGTAGCCCCGACACCACCATTTTCGACAGAACTTCGGTATGCTACTTTCGATGGTGTAAGCTGGCAAGTTGAGGTTATCGAGCCGTTCCAACCAGTCGCCGCTCGCGGTCTAAAGGATATTGGCGGGCAACCCGCAGTCGCTTACAACGTCAGTAATATTTTCACAAGGTACGCAGCTTTTGACGGTACGAACTGGGATGTCATTGAGATCGACGACACACAACTAAGTTATGGTACGCAATTAATTGAATGGAATGGCGACCCTCTCATTGCATATTCAAGGTTTGCTCCTACCCTAGTGCAGGTTCGGAGCTAAATTGTTGAGAATAGGCTCGGTGTCAAAATAAGC